>NZ_JAEMNZ010000010.1:0-157932 GCF_016461625.1 Devosia sp. MC532
GTGGTTCTTGCGAGGAGCCCAAGACCCGATCCCATCCCGAACTCGACCGTCAAATTCCTCCGCGCCAATGGTACTAAGTCTCAAGACTTGGGAGAGTAGGTCACTGCAAGGTCTGCCAAAAACATAAATTCTCTCGACGATCATCAAAACCAAATACAAAAAGCCCCGCTCACCAGCGGGGCTTTTTGCGTTTCTAAGCTCCGTGCAATTGCCCCCACCTAACCTCCCCCGTGACCGGGGGAGGGACTGGAACGGTGTGCTGGGTTGGATCTGTATGCCCGAAACAAGGCCCCCTCACCCGGCCCACGAGGGCCGACCTCTCCCCCGAAGGGAGAGGTAAGAACGAAGGTTCTGCCGGTTCAGACTACCTCCACCCTCATTCCCTCCCCGCAAGGGGGAGGGAGGCAGAGCAGCGTATGTTGAGGGATGTGTTCAACGGTTAGGGTGCTTGTGTCGTCTGCGCCCGAGGCTTAGCCTTCTTTCTCTTTGGGTGGGGAGAGATGAATGCGTGGGGCGGTGTTCTTTGATTGCGAGTTCCTGTGTATCGAAGGGTCACAGAGGCGGTTTTGGTGTGGGGGGCAGGATCCCGATCCGGTGATTGCCCAGATCGGTGCAGTGAAACTGGGCTTGGAGGAGAACTTCCCGATCCTTGAGACTTTTACTCGTTATGTCGTTCCACATGAGCGGGATGGGAAAGTGGCGCGGCTTGATCCTTTCTTCTCGCAGCTGACTGGCATTGAAGAGCGGCATCTTTCGCAGGAGGGCGTGGATTTGGCGGGTGCGCTCGTTGCGCTAGATCAGTTTTCTCAAGGCGTGCAGATGTGGTCTTGGGGGAAAGACGAGCAAAATATGGTGGCTATTAGCTGCTACGTGGAGGGGATCGCTGCGCCCATTCCCGCGACGCGCTTTGATAATGCGGTCAAGTTGCTCATTGCCGGGGGCATGCCGATAGAGGATTTGGCGCGGACGCCGAGTAGTCGTTTGGCGGACTATTATGGAGTGGCGCCCGAGGGTCTGACTGAACATGACGCGCTCAGCGATGCATTCTCATTGAGCATTGCCGTGCAGCATTTGTTGCGCTCGGGAGCGCTTACCGCGGCTGACTTCGGCGCTTAGAAGAGAAAAGGGACGCTGGAGCGTCCCTTAATTGTTTTGGCGTTTATTTGGTTTGGGCTGCCTTTGCCTCGTCCCACCACCAGATCGTGGGGAAGCCTGAGGAAAACTCGGGCAGCGTCTCTGGATGGCTGAAGCGGTTCCAGCGGGCTGTGCGGGAGTATTGGAGGGCGTAGCCGGGGACGACGAGGTGTTTGTGCAGGAGGACACGGTCGAGGGCCGCGCTGGCTGCTTCTTGCGTCGCACGGTCATCAGCAGCAATGAGCTTTTCGATGATGGCGTCTACGCCCTTGTCAGCGAGTCCGAGGTAGTTTTGTGATCCTTCGGCCTCCGCCGAGCCGGTGCCGAAGAAGAAGCGCTGCTCATTGCCCGGCGAAAAGCTCTGTGCCCAACTGGTGTAGATCATGTCGTAGTCAAAGCTGCGCAGGCGATTGATATATTGGGGGGTGTCTACCATGCGTAGGGTCATGGCGACGCCGATTTGGCGCAGATTGGTGATCATGTTCTGCGCGATGGGTTCGAGTGAGGCTTGATGCATGAGCAGCTCGATCTCGAGTTGCTTGCCGTTGGCGTCGACCAATTGGTTGCCTTGCAGCGTGTAGCCTGCTTCGGTGAGGAGGCCGAGGGCGGTCCGAAGATTGCCACGCAGCTTTTGGGAATCCCCCGCGACCGGGTTGGTGTAGACCTCGGTGAAGACCGAGGCCGGGATCAGGTCTTTGACACTTTCGAGAATATCCAGCTCCTCGCCTTGCGGGAGGTCTTTGGAGGCGAAGGGGAGGCCGAAGAAGTAGCTGTTGATGCGGTCGTATTGCTCGAAGAACACCGTGCGGTTGAGCTCTTCAAAGTCGAAAGCGTAGTTAAGCGCTTCGCGGACCTTCTCGTCTTGGAACTTGTCGCGGCGAAGATTGGGAATGAAGCCGGTCATGGCGCCTGAGGCGTTATAGTCCTGCGCGAAGGTTTCTAGGACCACGCGGCCTTCCGCTACGGCGGGGAAATCAAAGCCCGTAGCCCAGCGGCGGGCGGAATATTCGCTCCAGTAGTCGAATTGGTCGCCCTTAAAGCCTTCGAACCAGACGCTCTCGTCGAGGAAATATTCGTAAGCGAGGGTGTCGAAATTGTTCTGGCCAAGTTCGGTGGGTTTGCTGGCGGCCCAATAATCGGGGACGCGCTCATAGGTGATGGTTTTGCCCGCGTCGAAGCTTTTCAACTTATAGGCGCCGGAGCCGAGAGGGGGCTCTTGGGTCGAGGCGCCAATATCGCGCTTGTTGCCCGTGGCGTCGGTGCCTTCCCACCAGTGTTGAGGCAGAACCAGAAGCTGGCCCAAAATCAGGGGGAGTTCGCGATTGTTCTTTTCGTTGAAAGTGAATTTTACCTCGCCATCGGTCAGAACCTCGGCATTGGTGACGCTGGCATAGTACTGAGCCTGATTGGGGCTCAATTCGATCATCTTTTCAAAGGTCCAGACGACGTCGGCGGCGGTGACTTTTTCGCCATCGTGCCATTTGGCGTCGGGATCGAGGCGGAAGGTGACGGCGCTGTAATCGGGCTCGATGAAGAGCTCTTTGGCCAAGTGTCCGTAATAGGTGTTGTTCTCGTCGAGCGAGGGGGTCATCAGCGTGTCGTAGGTGAGGCCCAGCCCTGCCGCCGGATCGCCCTTGGGCAGGATGGGGTTAAATGTGTCAAAGGCCCCGCGGGTGCCAAGACGCAGCGTGCCAGCCTTGGGCGCGTCTGGATTCACATAATCAAAATGCTTGAAGTCTGCCGGATACTTGGCGGCGTCGCCCATAGTGAAGGCGTGGGTCCAAGCGCCGGTGACAGTTTCGGCGAGGGCCAAAGCCGATGTGCTCAAGGAGAGAGCGGCGGCAAGGGTGAGGGAGAGAAGGCGTCGCGTCGATGTCATCGGCTGTCTCCTAAGTCAATGTGGGCGCTAATGGGGTGATGTCGAAGGCGGCAGTCAGCAATTGCTGGGTGTAGGCGTGTTGCGGCGCGGCAAAAATGTCTTCGGAAAATCCATGTTCGACCACCTGACCGCTTTTCATCACGATGAGGCGATGGGCAAGGGCGCGGACGACTTTCAGATCGTGGCTGATGAAGAGATAGCTTAACTGGCGACGTTGCTGGACGGCGCGCAGGAGCGTGATGATCTCTGCCTGTATGGAGACGTCCAGCGCTGAGGTCGGCTCATCTAGGACGAGAAAATCGGGCTCCAGCACGAGGGCGCGGGCGATGGCGATGCGCTGGCGCTGACCACCAGAAAATTCATGCGGATAGCGGGTGGCGGTGTCGGGATCGAGACCGACCTCGCGCAGGGCGTCGACGACTTTTTTCGCGCGCTCATCGGCTGTGAGTTTGGGGAAGTGGACCGTCAGCCCTTCTTCTATAATCTCACTGACCGACATACGCGGGCTCAGAGACCCGAAAGGGTCTTGGAAGACGATTTGCATATTGCGGCGCGTCGGGCGCAGGGCGCGGCCAGATTGTTTGGAAATGTCATTGCCGAGGACGACAATGCGCCCTTGCGAACGAATGAGGCGCAGAAGGGCATAGCCGAGGGTGGACTTGCCCGAGCCACTTTCACCGACGACGCCGAGGGTTTCACCCCGACGAATGGCGAGGGTGACGCCGTCCACAGCGCGTAAGTGGCCGGTTGTGCGCTTAAGTAGCCCGCGCTGAATGGCGAACCAGACTTTGAGATCACTGGTTTCGACGATCGTGGGGGCGTCGGTGGCGGGGGGCAGCGGGGTGCCTTCCGGCGCGGCGGCAAGAAGGCGTTTGGTGTAGTCGTGTTGCGGAGCGTCGAAAATGGTGGCGACTGGGCCGGTCTCGACAATGTCGCCCTTATTCATCACTGCGACACGATCGGCGATGCGGCGGACGACACCCAGATCATGGGTGATGAAGAGTAGTGCCATGCCCTTTTCTGCCTGGAGGCGTTTGAGCAGCGCGAGGATTTGGGCTTGTACGGTGACGTCGAGGGCCGTGGTGGGTTCGTCGGCGATGAGGAGCTTGGGATTGTTAGCGAGCGCCATGGCGATCATGACGCGCTGGCGTTGGCCGCCGGAGAGCTGGTGCGGAAAATCATCGATACGGCTGACTGGGTCGGGGATGCCAACCTCGGTGAGCAGTTCGATCACTTTGGCTCGAGCAGCGTTTTTGCGCAGGCCTTGGTGGACTTCCAAGATTTCGCCGACCTGCTTGCCGATGCTGTGAACGGGATTAAGCGAGGACATGGGCTCTTGGAAGATCATGCCAATGTCATTGCCGCGAATGGCGCGTAGTGCGCTTTCGGACGCGCCGATCAGTTCTTGGCCGTCGAACTGTATCGAGCCGGATACGCTGGCGGCCCCGGTTTGGAGCTTTAACAAGGAGAGGGCGGTGATGGATTTACCCGAGCCGCTCTCGCCCACGAGGGCGAGGGTTTCGCCGGGGGCGATATCAAAGGCGATGCTGTTGACGACCTGAGAGGCGCCGAAGCGAATGGTCAGGTCTTTGACGGAAAGCATGGGCGCGGTCATTTGAAAATCTTCCGCGGATCGAAGGCATCGCGTACGGCCTCACCGATGAAGACGAGCAGGGTCATCATGACGGCGATGGTGAAAAAGCCAGTGATGCCCAGCCAAGGGGCCTGAAGGTTGTTTTTGCCCTGCGCCAGAAGCTCACCCAAAGAGGGGGAGCCGGGGGGCAGACCAAAACCCAGAAAATCGAGCGAGGTGAGGGTGGTCACCGAGCCGGACATGATGAAGGGCATAAAGGTGAGGGTGGCGACCATGGCATTGGGTAGCAGGTGCCGCCATATAATCTGGCCGTCAGAAACGCCGAGTGCTCGGGCGGCGTTGACGTATTCAAAATTGCGGGCGCGCAGGAATTCAGCCCGGACAATGGCGACGAGCGAGACCCAAGAGAACAGCAACAGAATGCCCAGGAGCACCCAGAAGCTTGGGGTGATCACTGACGAGATGATCAGCAGGAGATAGAGCGAAGGGACTGAGGTCCAGATTTCGATGACGCGCTGGGAAATGAGATCGACCCAGCCGCCGAAATAGCCCTGCATGGCCCCTGCCAGAATGCCGATGGCGGAGGAGGCAATGGTGAGGGTGAGCCCAAATAGAACCGAAAGGCGGAAGCCATAGAGCAGGCGGGCGAGGACATCGCGGGCGCGGTCGTCAGTGCCGAGATAATGGTAATTGCCAGAGTGGCAGTCAGGGTCCGCCGTGCCTTGAGGATAGCGCGAACAGATTGCTTCGCGGTCCATCAGCCAGCTCGGCGGATTGGCGCCGGAAAAGGCGATATTTCTGTCCACCGTGGCATAGCTGAAGCGGACCAAGGGCCAGAGGGCCCAGCCATTGGCGTTGATCTCATCGGCGATGAACGGATCGCGATAATTGGTGGTGGCGAGGAAGCCGCCGAATTTTTCTTCCGGGTAATCGATGAAGGCCGGGACCAGCATCTCGCCCTTATAGGAGACGAGAATGGGCTTATCATTGGCGATGAATTCAGAGCCGAGGGTCAGAATGAAGACGGCGAGGAAAATCCAAAAACTCCAATAGCCGCGTTTGTTGGCGCGGAAATTGGCAAGGCGACGCTGATTTATTGGCGAGAGCTTGCTCATTGGCCACGGCTCTCGAAATCAATGCGTGGATCGACCCACATGTAAGTGAGGTCTGAGATAAGGCTGATGATGAGGCCGAGAAGAGAGAAGATGTAGAGCGTGCCGAACACCACCGGGTAGTCGCGGTTGATGATCGATTCAAAACTCAAAAGGCCAAGGCCATCTAGTGAGAAGATGGTTTCGATCAGCAAGGACCCGCCAAAGAAAGCGCCGATGAAAGCGCCGGGGAAGCCAGCGATGATCAGCATCATAGCGTTGCGGAAAACGTGGCCATAGAGAACGCGATGTTCGGTGAGGCCTTTGGCGCGAGCGGTTGTAACATACTGCTTGGAGATTTCATCCAAGAAGGAATTCTTGGTGAGGAGCGTCGAAGTGGCGAAAGCCCCAAAGCCCATGGCGGTGATGGGTAGCACCATGTGCCAAGCATAGTCGAGGATTTGCTGCCACCACGGCATCAGGGCAAATCCGGGCGAGGTGAGACCTCGCAGTGGGAAGATTTGCCAGAAACTGCCGCCGGCAAAGAGCACGATAAAGGCAATGGCGATGAGAAAGCCCGGCACGGCATAGCCGATGATGACGATGGTGGAGGTCCAGACGTCAAAGCGCGACCCATCGCGAGTGGCCTTGGCAATGCCGAGAGGAATGGAAATGCCATAGGAGATAATGGTCATCCACAAACCGAGCGAGATCGACACCGGCATTTTCTCAAGGATGAGATCGATGACCGAGATGTCTCGATAATAGCTCTCGCCAAAGTCGAAGCGCAGGTAATTGCCGATCATAGAGAAGTAGCGCTCGAGCGGCGGCTTATCGAAGCCGAACTGCTTTTCGATTCTGTCGACCAGTTCAGGCGGGAGACCTTGGGAGCCGCGATAACCAGTGGCGTTGGGGCCTTGGTTGCTGCTCGGTGGCGCGATTTGATCGCTGCCGCCCCCCGTGACGCGCTCCATTATGCCGCCATTGTTCTGGCCGGAAAGGTTGGCGAGTGCCTGTTCAACCGGGCCGCCGGGGGCAAATTGGGTGATCAGAAAAGAAATGGCCATGATGCCGAACACGGTCGGTATCATCAGCAAAAGGCGGCGGAGAATATAGGCGCCCATTCTGTCTCCGATAGGCCAGACGCGTCGACATGCGCTGCAAGATCATAGGAGTACAGAATGCACGCATCGCCGCTTAAGGTCCAACAAATCTATAATTTATTCGGCGGAGTTTTGGCCAATCTGTTCTCCTCAGTGTGAGGAGCGGCAAGGGGATATGGGGTTGTATCGAACAAGGGCTTGGTTCACGGTTGCAGCACAAACAGGAGCCGCAGATGCGCTTTGAGACGATTGCCCGCGTGAAAGACCTTTCTGTGGCGAGGATTCTACTCGTGGCCTTGCGCGCCCATGGCTTTCACCCGCTCGAATTGCGCGAAGGCGGATTGCCGGGCGTGCCGAACCTTTTCGCCGAGGAAGGCGTTGGTATTGAGGTCCCGGACGATGAAGCGGAAGACGCAAAGCTTCTCGCGGGGGAATTGCTCAAGGATATGCAAGAGAGCTGAGCGTGAATGCGCCACAGTTCTGAGCAATAGGGGGTGCTTGGGATGTTGATTGAATGATGTTGGGGCTTTGCATATAAGCCGCCACAAGTGTTAATATGCCTTAATTCTTTGCGGCAGGAGTCTAACAATGCAGGTTTGGACGCGCAGCGTTTCTACCCTGACGAGCCTAGCGGTTATGGCCCTTGTGGTCGCTGCTTGTTCGCCAACGAGCCGGACCAATACGGCGAATCTTAATGTGGTCGGTACACCCCAGCAGCTGCAGCCAGTGCAGACCTCGGCTGTGCAAACCAATAGTTTGCCTCCTCTCGGTGGCGTTTCTGGCACTGTGGCGCCGGGTCTTTCTGGTCAGCCGGTTTTGGGCGGTCAGCAGACGTCGGCTCTTCCGCCTCTCGGTGGTACTTCGAACACCTTTGCAACAGCTGGTACCACTGGCGGCTCGTTCGCCAGCGTGCCAACGGCTTCCGGCCCAGAAGGCTCTTGGAATGTCGCAGCAGCGGGGCAGGCTTGCCAGTTGAATCTGCCGCTGACCTCCAAGACCGGTACGAGCTACTATCGTGCTTCGGCTCCGGGTTGTGCGATCCCGCAGGTTGCGGCCATCACTGGTTGGCAGCAAGTTGGCAGCCAGCTCCAGCTTTATGATGAGAACGGCAATATCGCAGCCTTCCTCGCACCCTCTAGCGGCCGTTATATCGGCACTATGAGTGGTGGCCAAGCGCTGTCGATGTCGCGCTAAAGCTTTGAAAGCCGGTCCTTGGGGCCGGCTTTTTTGTTTGACGGCTTCCGCACCGCGCCCCTAAACATGCGCCCGTCGCCCCCGCACGCGCGGGGGACACTGTTTGACCGGCAGCAGACAGAGGTTTCCGGGATGCCCGGAAAGGCCGTGCTTAGATCGCTGCCGATAAAGTTGCCCATGTCCGTTCCTGTTTTTGGTCCCGTACGCCGCGCCTATGAAGATCTGGTCGCACGGAAAACTTTGACGCCCGATCCGGCCCAGCGTGATGCTGCGGGCGAGTTCGACCGCATTCTTACCGATCTCACCGGCGCCAAGACCAAGGGCGGTTTCTTCGGTTTGTTTGAAAAGCCGGTGTCGGTGAAGGGTCTCTACCTTGTTGGCGAGGTGGGCCGCGGCAAGACCATGCTGATGGACCTGTTCTACACAGCGCTGCCTTTGGCCGAGAAGCGGCGCGTGCATTTCCATGAGTTCATGGACGAAGTGCATGTGGCGATCTCGGCTTTTCGCAAATCTGCGAAAGATAGCGCGGCAGACCCGGTGGATGCGGTAACCAAGCCCATTTTGAAGTCCGGCCTGCGCGTGCTGTGCCTAGACGAATTCCATGTGCATGACATTACCAATGCCATGCTGCTCGACCGGCTGTTCTCAAAACTGTTTGCCGGTGGCGTGACGTTGGTGGCGACTTCCAATGTTGAGCCTGATGGCCTTTATAAGGACGGGCTCAACCGGCAGCTTTTCCTGCCATTTATCGCGCTCTTGAAAGAAAAGACGGTCGTGGCCACGCTTCTTAGCGATCAGGACTATCGCCGCCTTAAGTTTGCAGGCCAGCATGTTTACGCTTTTGGCACTGGGCCTGAGGTGGACGCGGCCATGGATAAGATGTGGCTGCGCATAACCGGAGGTGAGCAGGGGGCTCCCGGCGTGGTGGAAAGCATTGGCCGACAGATCCCTGTGCCTTTGGTGGCTATGGGCGCAGCGCGCTTCAACTTCGTCGATCTTTGCGAGAAGCCACTTGGCACGCGCGACTTCGTGCGGATTTCGCACGAGTTTGATTCGCTCGTGCTCGACAATATTCCGCAGATGGGACGGACAAAATCGGACGCTGCCAAGCGTTTCATACTTCTGATCGATAGCTTGTATGATCGTGGCGTCAAACTGGCGGCAAGCTTTGCGGTGCCGCTGGAGCAATTGGGTGCAGACGAAAAGACGGCGTTTGAGTTTCAACGCACGCTCTCGCGTCTCACCGAGATGCAATCGGAAGAATATCTCGCTAAAGGCCTACGTGACGCGCCGAGCGTATAGGCGGGTTGATTGGGCTGTCTGACGACTGCCATTCAAAATGTACTGCGCAAGGCGTTTGGGTATTTCGTTCGGATAGGGAATGTTCTTGGCTAAGCTATCCGGGGGACGTAATTTTTATCGTCCAGGCTCTTGCCGTTTTCGGATTTCTTGATCTAGCGCCGATAAATCGTGTCGGCTGATTTGGGTGGATAAATGGCCGAAAACGCCGTTTTCCATACCACCCTCCGAATTGCTAACTTGTTCGGTACAGGGAAATCCGTAAAAGCCCAAAACCCCGGAATATCAGGGAATTTTGGGCGGAATGACCGACAGCTTAGGTTATTTCCGTCCTCTTTGTCGGCTGCCAATTGGGCATTACCCCATCGCTCATCGGCATGAGCGTTTTGGCAATTACGACGAAGGGTTCACTTGCCCGGATTTGGCACAAGCGGTATGAACTGCGCCAATTCAACGCAGTCTGGGATGAGACTTATGGCGCGCAAGAAAATTGCCCTTATCGGTGCAGGACAGATCGGCGGTACGCTGGCCCTGTTGGCGGCTCAGAAGGAATTGGGCGACGTAGTCCTGTTCGACGTGGTCGATGGCGTAGGTCCGGGCAAGGCGCTCGACATCGCGCAATCTGCTGTGACCCAAGGCTTCGATGCCGTCATGAAGGGCACTTCTGAATATAAGGACATCGAAGGCGCTGACGTTGTTATCGTCACCGCAGGCGTGCCGCGCAAGCCAGGCATGAGCCGCGATGACCTTCTTGAAATCAACCTCAAGGTTATGGAGCAGGTTGGTGCGGGTATTGCAAAATACGCACCAGACGCTTTCGTCATCTGCATCACCAACCCGCTCGACGCGATGGTATGGGCGCTGCAGAAGTTCTCTGGTCTGCCGACCAACAAGGTGATCGGCATGGCTGGCGTGCTCGATAGCTCGCGCTTCTGCCACTTCATCGCTGAAGAACTCGGTGTGTCGATCCAAGACGTCAACGCATTCGTTCTTGGCGGTCACGGCGACACCATGGTGCCGTTGGCGCGTTACTCGACCGTTGCAGGCATTCCGCTGACCGACATCGTTAAGATGGGTTGGATGACCAAGGAGCGTCTTGAAGAGATCACTCAGCGCACCCGTGATGGTGGCGCAGAGATCGTTGCTCTGCTCAAGACCGGTTCGGCTTTCTATGCTCCAGCCTCGTCGGCCATTGCTATGGCTGAAAGCTATCTCAAGGATAAGAAGCGCGTGCTTCCGTCCGCAGCTTACCTCAACGGCGAATATGGCGTGAAGGGCACCTATGTTGGCGTTCCAGTCGTCATCGGCGCTGGTGGCGCGGAAAAGATCGTCGAGATCGCGCTCAATTCGGCCGAACAAAAGGCCTTTGAAAAGTCGGTTGGTGCCGTTGAGGGCCTGATCGACGCTTGTAAGAAAATCGCGCCAAAGCTGGCGTAACACTTCAGAAGCCGCCGGATACTTACCGGCGGCTTTTGCCTCTCCGGTCTCTAGAATTGTCCGGGTCGAAACTGCCCACCCAAGGGGAATACGATGAACATTCATGAACATCAGGCCAAGGCACTGCTGAAAGACTACGGTGCTCCGGTCGCTGCTGGCGTCGCCATTTATTCGGTGGACGATGCTGCGGCAGCTGCGCAGTCGCTTCCTGGCCCGCTTTATGTGGTCAAGAGCCAGATCCATGCCGGCGGTCGCGGTAAGGGCAAGTTCAAGGAACTTGGTCCCGATGCTAAGGGCGGCGTGCGCTTGGCAAAGTCGATCGATGAAGTCGTCGCTTTCTCCAAGGACATGCTGGGCAACACCCTCGTTACCGCGCAGACCGGCGAGGCTGGCAAGCAGGTGAACCGTCTCTACATCGAAGACGGCGCTGACATTGCACGCGAACTTTATTGCTCGCTGCTGGTCGACCGTTCCGTGGGCCGCGTTGCTTTTGTCGTTTCGACTGAAGGCGGCATGGACATTGAAGCTGTCGCTCACGACACTCCGGAAAAGATCCATACCATTGCGATCGATCCGGAAGCTGGTGTGACTGCGGCTGACGTCGCCACTATCACCAAGGCATTGGAACTCGATGGCGCGGCAGCAGAAGACGCTAAGTCGCTGTTCCCGATCATCTACAAAGCGTTTGTCGAAAAGGACATGGCGCTCTTGGAGATCAACCCGCTGATCGTCATGAAGGACGGGCATTTGCGCGTTCTCGACGCCAAGGTTTCCTTCGACGGCAATGCGCTGTTCCGCCATGACGATATCAAGGCGCTGCGCGACGAAACCGAAGAAGACGCCAAGGAAATCGAAGCCTCCAAGTGGGACCTCGCTTACGTGGCGCTCGATGGTAACATCGGTTGCATGGTGAACGGCGCAGGCCTTGCCATGGCGACCATGGACATCATCAAGCTCTATGGCAAAGAGCCAGCGAACTTCTGTGACGTTGGTGGCGGCGCGGGCAAGGAAAAGGTTGCTGCAGCGTTCAAGATCATCACCGCTGACCCGAAGGTTGAAGGCATTCTGGTCAACATCTTCGGTGGCATCATGAAGTGTGACGTTATTGCTGAAGGTGTGATCGCTGCGGTGAAGGAAGTTGGTTTGAAGGTGCCGCTGGTCGTGCGCCTTGAAGGCACCAATGTCGAACTCGGCAAGAAAATTCTCAATGAATCTGGTCTCGCCATTACGGCAGCAGACGATCTCGACGATGCGGCGAAGAAGATCGTCGCAGCGGTGAACGGCTAAGTTAGAGGACCGGAAACAATGTCTATTCTCGTCAATAAAGAGACCAAGATCCTCGTTCAGGGCCTGACCGGCAAGACCGGCACGTTCCACACCGAGCAGGCGCTGGCTTACTATGGCACGCAGATGGTCGGCGGTATTCACCCCAAGAAGGGTGGCGAAACCTGGACCGGCGCTGGTGGCGAAAACCTGCCGATCTTCGCCACCGTTGCAGAAGCCAAGGAACGCACTGGTGCAGACGCATCGGTGATCTATGTGCCGCCTGCTGGCGCGGCTGACGCGATCATCGAAGCCATTGAGGCGGAAATCCCATTCATCACCTGCATCACCGAAGGTATTCCGGTGGCTGACATGGTGCGCGTCAAGGCTCGCCTTGACCGTTCTAAGTCGCGCCTTTTGGGCCCGAACTGCCCAGGTATCCTGACCCCAGAAGAATGCAAGATCGGCATTATGCCTGGCTCGATCTTCCGCAAGGGTTCGGTCGGTATCGTTTCGCGCTCCGGCACACTGACCTATGAAGCTGTGTTCCAGACGTCGAATGAAGGTCTGGGTCAGACCACGGCAGTTGGTATCGGTGGCGACCCAGTTAAGGGCACTGAGTTCATCGACGTCTTGGAAATGTTCCTTGCTGACGACGCTACTGAATCGATCATCATGATCGGTGAAATCGGCGGTTCGGCTGAAGAAGACGCTGCACAGTTCCTGATCGACGAAGCCAAGAAGGGTCGTAAGAAGCCAATGGCTGGCTTTATCGCTGGCCGCACGGCTCCGAAGGGCCGTACCATGGGCCATGCTGGCGCTGTGGTTTCGGGCGGCAAGGGCGATGCAGAATCCAAGATTTCTGCCATGGAAGCTGCTGGTATTCGCGTTTCGCCATCGCCAGCGCGTCTGGGCACCACTCTTGTGGAAGTGCTCAAGGGCTAAGCGCTTCGCGCAGGCTCGGACATGAATTAGACCCAATCGCCTTTCAAAGGCGGTTGGGTGGAAAATAATCCCACTAGGTCAGTGAAGTTGTCTTTTCTCGCCTAGGCTGGATAACGAAATATACCGCAGGCCCGCTCGGGTTTGTCTGGGGCGCGACAAGCATATGCCGCGTGTCATTTAGAACGATGCTAGCCGTCAATTAGGCCAAGGTCGTTCGAAATTGAGCCGCACACCTGCTCAGGGTGTGCTCACTTAACAGGATACTAAGGATAAGCGGTCAGTATCCGATCGAAATTAAGGACCGCGTTAAGGCCGGTTCACCGGCTCGTTTTAAAGGATGGCGGGGCGAGCGCCTCGCACAAAAAGCGATGACACGACAGGAAAAGAACGAGACGTTCTTACTGACCTCCTTCTTGTATGGGGGCAACGCCGACTACATCGAACAACTTTTCTCTCGCTATAAAAGCGATCCTTCCAGCGTCGATGAGACTTGGCAGAATTTCTTTGCGCGCTTGGACGACAGTCCGGCAGACGCACAGAAGAATGCCGATGGCCCGAGCTGGGGACGCGCTGATTGGCCGAAGGCCGAGAGTGGCGACCTTGTTGCTGCACTTGACGGCAACTGGGGCGAAATCGCGGTAAAGACCGAAAAGGCTGCTGCGAAAAAGGCTACCACCGAGGGTAAGCCCGCGCCAAGCACGGCAGACGTGCTGCAGGCCACACGCGACAGTATTCGCGCCATCATGATGATCCGTGCTTACCGTATGCGCGGTCACTTGCATGCCGATCTCGACCCGCTGCGCATGCTCGCAAAGGAGCCAGCTCCGGAACTCGATCCGGCAAGCTACGGCTTCACTGATGCTGACTACAGCCGCAAGATTTTCATCGATAACTATCTGGGCCTCGAATACGCGACGCTTCCAGAAATGCTCGCCATTCTGCAGCGCACCTATTGCGGCACGATGGGTATCGAGTTCATGCACATCTCCGATCCGGAAGCCAAGCAGTGGCTGCAGGAGCGGATCGAGGGTCCAGATAAGGAAATTACCTTCTCGCCGGAAGGCAAGAAGGCGATCCTGAACAAGCTGGTAGAAGCTGAAGGCTTCGAGAAATTCCTCGACGTGAAGTATACCGGCACCAAGCGCTTTGGCCTTGATGGCGGCGAAAGCACCATTCCTGCGCTGGAACAGATCATCAAGCGCGGTGGCGCGCTCGGGATCAAGGACATCGTCCTTGGCATGGCACACCGTGGTCGTTTGAACGTGCTGACGCAAGTCATGGCCAAGCCGCATCGCGCGCTGTTCCATGAGTTTAAGGGTGGTGCATTCTACCCAGAAGACGTCGAAGGTTCGGGCGACGTGAAGTACCACCTTGGTGCATCGTCGGACCGTGAGTTCGATGGCAACAAGGTTCACCTGTCGCTGACGGCAAACCCATCTCACCTTGAGATTGTTGATCCTGTAGTGTTGGGCAAGGCTCGCGCTAAGCAGGATAAATTTATCGCGCCTGATGCGAAGCTGGTGAACATGGACCAGTCGGCAAAGCCCGACCGTTCTGTGGTTCTTCCGCTGTTGATCCACGGCGACGCGGCCTTTGCTGGGCAGGGCGTCATCGCCGAATGTTTGGGTCTGTCGGGCCTTAAGGGGCACCGTACTGGTGGTTCGATCCATTTTGTGATCAACAACCAGATCGGTTTTACCACGAGCCCGATGTATTCGCGTTCGTCGCCTTATCCGACCGACGTTGCCAAGATGATCGAAGCGCCGGTGTTCCATGTGAATGGTGACGATCCGGAAGCTGTGGTTTTTGCCGCCAAGGTCGCTGTTGAGTATCGTCAGAAGTTCGGTAAGCCAGTTGTTATCGACATGTTCTGCTACCGTCGCTTCGGCCACAACGAAGGCGATGAGCCAAGCTTCACGCAGCCTTTGATGTATTCCAAGATCCGCTCGCATAAGTCGACGCTGGAGATCTATTCGGACAAGCTCGTTGCGGAAGGTCTCTATTCGGCTGCCGAGATCGAGAAGATCAAGGCGGACTGGAAAGCGAACCTTGAAGCTGAGTTTGAAGCGGGCCAAGACTACCGTCCGAACAAGGCTGACTGGCTCGATGGCGCTTGGAAGGATTTCAAGCCAGCTGAGCTCGAAGGCCCACGACGCGGTCAAACCGGCGTTGGGCTCGATGTTCTGCACGATATCGGCACCAAGCTGACCACCGTTCCGGCTGACTTCAACGTCCACAAGACCGTTAAGCGCTTTATGGACAACCGTCTTGGCGCGATTGAAAGCGGCGAAGGCATTGATTGGGCAACGGCAGAAGCACTGGCGTTCGGTACGCTGGTGACTGAAGGTCACCCAGTCCGACTCTCGGGCCAGGACTGTGAACGCGGCACCTTTAGCCAGCGCCACTCGGTGTTGAACGATCAGCAGGTTGAGAACAAGACCTACACCCCGCTCAACAATCTGTCGGCTGACCAGTCCCGCTACGAAGTCATCAACTCGATGCTGTCGGAAGAGGCTGTTCTGGGCTTTGAATATGGCTACTCACTGGCAGAGCCGCGCGCTCTGACCCTTTGGGAAGCGCAGTTCGGTGACTTTGTGAACGGTGCGCAGGTCGTTATCGACCAGTTCATCTCTTCGGGTGAACGCAAGTGGTTCCGCATGTCGGGCCTCGTGATGCTGCTGCCGCACGGCTACGAAGGGCAGGGCCCAGAGCACTCTTCGGCGCGTCCGGAGCGTTTCTTGCAGCTTTGCGCGGAAGACAATATGCAGGTCGCCAACTGCACGACGCCAGCGAACTATTACCACGTCCTGCGCCGTCAGCTGAAACGCGACTTCCGTAAGCCGTTGATCCTGTTCACGCCAAAGAGCCTGCTGCGTCACAAGCGTGCCGTTTCTGGCTTGGTCGAACTTGGGCCAGATAGCTGCTTCCACCGTCTCCTCTGGGACGATGCTGAAGCACCAGGGCTGCCAAAGACCACGATCCGCCTCACGTCAGACGAAAAGATTCGTCGCGTGGTGCTGTGTACTGGTAAGGTCTATTACGACCTGCTGGAAGACCGCGAAAAGCGTGGCATTGACGACGTCTACCTGCTGCGCGTTGAGCAACTTTATCCGTTCCCGGCGAAGGCTCTCCACGATGAGTTGAGCCGCTTCCCTAATGCTGACGTTGTTTGGTGTCAGGAAGAGCCCCGCAATATGGGTGCTTGGGCGTTCATCCAACCTTATGTTGAATGGGTATTTGACCAGATTGGTCGTGAAGGCCAGCGCGTTCGCTACGTCGGTCGTCCGGCCGCAGCATCGCCGGCAACGGGTCTGATGCGTACGCACCTTGCGCAGCTGCAAGCCTTCCTCGACGACGCATTCGCTAAGTAAACCAGTACAAGGACAACAAATATGTCGACTGAAATCCGTGTCCCGACCCTGGGCGAAAGCGTATCTGAAGCCACTATTGGTCAGTGGTACAAGAAGGTTGGTGACACCGTCACCGCCGATGAACCACTGGTGGAGCTCGAAACCGATAAGGTCACTATCGAAGTGCCCGCACCGGCATCGGGCGTGCTCGAAGCTATTGTTGCAGAAAGCGGCGCGACAGTGGACGTTGGCGCTCTGCTCGGCGCGATTGGCGTGGGCACTGGTGCTGCAGTTTCAGCTCCGGCTGCAGCAGCCGCACCGACTCCTGCAAAGAGCGAAGTTCCAGCGGCCAATGCCGCCGGTCCAGAGCCTGTTAAGCCAGCAGCGGCTGCAACTGACCGTGCACCGACCCCCTCTGCTCAGAAGATGATCAACGAAAAGGGCCTCGACGCAGGCTCAATCGCTGGTTCCGGCAAAGCCGGTCAGGTTCTGAAGGAAGACGTGTTGGCTTCGCTGGCGCGCCCTGCTGCTGTGGCCGCCGCGCCTGCTGCTGCTGCACCGGCTCCTGCTGCTGCACCACGCGCACCGTCCAATCCAGATGATGCGGCCGGCGAAGAACGCGTGAAGATGACACGTCTGCGCCAGACCATCGCCCGTCGTCTAAAGGATGCACAGAACACGGCCGCTATGCTGACCACTTTCAACGAAGTGGACATGCAGCCTGTTATGGACATGCGCGCACGCTACAAGGACCTCTTTGAAAAGAAGCATGGCGTAAAGCTCGGCTTCATGGGCTTCTTCACCAAGGCCGTCGTGCAGGCTCTCAAGGAAATCCCAGCTGTAAATGCTGAGATCGACGGCGATGAGCTGATCTACAAGAAGTACGCTCACATTGGCGTTGCCGTTGGCACCGACAAGGGGCTGGTGGTTCCTGTTGTTCGTAACGCGGATCAGATGTCGATTGCTGAGATCGAAAAGGAAATCGGCAACCTCGGCAAGAAGGCACGCGACGGGCAGCTGTCGATGGCAGACATGCAGGGCGGCACTTTCACCATCTCTAACGGTGGTGTTTATGGCTCGCTGATGTCGACCCCGATCCTGAACGCACCGCAGTCCGGCATTCTGGGCATGCACAAGATCCAGGAACGTCCAGTTGTGGTTGGCGGTCAGATCGTCATCCGTCCGATGATGTACCTCGCGCTTAGCTACGATCACCGAATTGTTGACGGTAAGGAAGCCGTGACTTTCTTGGTTCGCGTCAAGGAAAGCTTGGAATCCCCAGAGCGTCTCGTTCTCGACCTCTAAAAGGTCACAATTGCGCTTTCAAAAGGCCCGCTTCGGCGGGCCTTTTTCGTGTGTGTTGCCGGACCGCGGTTGAGTAGTTTTGGAGATAATTTTGCGACGGTTTGTATTGTGTGTCGCCGCACTATCCTTGTTTCCCTTTACGATTTCCGCTCAGGAACCAGCCAGCAACACGCCACTGATCGGCGAGTTGATGGCATTCCATGGCTCGAAGGCTATCGTCGATGCCATGACGACCCATTGCTACGAGAATACAGGCCTCGACCCGATCTATAAGGACGCGGCGGCCAACTGGTATCTGCGCAACATCAGCTATTTAGACTTGGCGGATCGAGTCATCACGCGCCTTGGGGGCGCTGCTGAAGGGCAACAACAAGCTGCTGAAACTTATGGCGGCAGCCAAATCATGTCGGCCTTCAATCAGGCGGGCGACAAGGATGTGTTCTGCAAAACGTTCTTGGAGCAGGTGCAGAGTGGCACCCTCGATATTGATAAACAGCTGCCCAGTGTCTTGAAGCAGGCACAAGAAATTTCCGCAGGTTGAACCAAACGCGCTTTATCGGCGTAGTATCCAGACATCGCAGGAGGGTACTATGTCGATAGAGTTGACTTATCTCGTTTGGAGCGCCGCGCTGGCGCTGGTCTATTTGTTCGTGCAGTCAACGTTTTATCGGGTTGATTATGGCGTGGATTACGCCAACAGCCAGCGCGATGAAAATGTGCCCCCACCGAGCAAGCTTAACGCTAGAGCGCAAAAAGCACTCGCCAATTTCCTCGAAACTTATGCTGTCTTTGTGGCCCTCGCCATTGCGACGGAAGTTTCAGGCCGCAGTGATGGCTTGACCCAGTGGGGAGTTCATTTGTGGTTCTGGGCACGTTGCGCTTATCTGCCCGCCTATTTTATTGACGTAAAGCAATTGCGCTCAATGATCTGGGTCGTGTCTTTAATTGGCCTGATCTTGATGTTCGTCGGCGTTGCTTTCTAAACTGCCATGCTAAACGGGCAGGGGCACTTGACCATGCTGGCGTTGTGATGGGACGTTGGCTCGTATAACCCTTGTCGTGGCCGTTTGAAGGGCGGGTTGATGAGCTTTCCGTGGTTTGAATTCGCAGGCCTCATGTTGGCCTTCGGTATCAACGCCGTTATTCCCGGCGCGGATTTCGCTATGGTTCTACGCCAAGCCGTAGTGCACAACCGCCGCGCCGCGCTCTTCACATCCGCTGGTATCGCCGCATCCATTCTGGTCCATGGCACCTATACGCTTTTGGGCGTTGGTTTGATCGTTGGGCAGTCTTTGTTGTTGTTCAACGTTTTGAAGTGGGCCGGCGTCGCGTATCTCGTTTGGCTCGCCATTTCGGCCCTGCGCAGTCCGCCGCCCAAAGCGCCAGAAATTGGCGCGAACGATGATGCAGCGACGAGCGATCTTGGCGCGTTTGCCTTAGGGTTTTTGACCAATCTTCTTAACCCCAAGGCGGTACTGTTTTTCTTGGCTCTCTTCACGTCCTTAGTCTCGGTCCGTACGGGTTTTGAGACCAAGGTTTTCTACGTGGGAAGTATGAGCCTAATGCTTTTTACCTGGTTCGCATTGGTGTCGTTTTTCTTTACGACAGCCAGTGTTCGACAGGGCTTTTACCGTGTCGGCCGGTGGTTCAATCGGGTTACCGGCATAACCTTCCTTGCGCTGGCGTTTCGAGTCGCCATCGCGCAGCAGCGCTGAACTCATTGAGGCTTAAACAATGGCAGACCAATTCGACCTTACCATCATCGGTTCGGGCCCCGGCGGGTATGTGTGCGCGATCCGCGCCGCTCAGCTTGGTATGAAGGTGGCCGTTGTCGAGAAATGGCAAACCCTCGGCGGGACGTGCCTCAACATCGGCTGCATCCCATCGAAGGCGCTGTTGCACGCCTCTGAGCTTTTCGAAGAAGCGAACCACAATTTTAAGGCGCTCGGCATCGATATTTCGACGCCGAAGCTGAACTTGCCCCAGATGATGAACCACAAGGCCGACGTGGTGTCATCCAACGTTGGTGGCGTTGAGTATCTCTTCAAGAAAAACAAGATCACCGTATTCCGCGGAATTGGCTCAATCCCTGCTGCGGGCAAGGTGCTGGTCACGCCGCAGTCTGGTGCTCAGACTGAAATTCTGACGAAGAACATCGTGATCGCCACCGGATCGGTCTCTGCTAACCTGCCGGGCATCGAGATCGACGAGGAAACCGTTGTCACCTCGACAGGCGCGCTTGAACTTCAGGCTGTGCCGAACAAGCTCGTGGTGATTGGTGCTGGTGTCATTGGCCTGGAACTCGGCTCGGTGTGGATGCGTCTTGGCGCTCAGGTGACCGTTGTTGAATATCTCGACCGTATTTTGCCAGGCATGGACAGCGAAGTCGCGCGCCAGTTCCAGCGGATGCTGCAGAAGCAGGGTATGGAATTCAAGCTGTCGAGCAAGGTCGCTGGTGTTGATCGCGAGGAAGATGGCTCCATCAAGGTTCGTGTCGAACCCGCACAGGGTGGGGCAGCCGAAGTGCTGAGTGCTGACGTTGCATTGGTTGCCATCGGCCGTAAGGCGAACACCGAGGGGCTGGGCCTCGATATCGTCGGCGTAGCTGTTGACGAGCGTGGCCGTGTTCAAGTGGATGGCCATTACAAGAGCTCGGTCGATGGCATTTATGCAATCGGCGACGTCATTGCTGGCCCAATGCTGGCGCATAAGGCGGAAGACGAAGGCATTGCGGTTGCCGAAATTCTGTCCGGTCAGGCCGGCCACGTGAATTACGCAGCTATCCCGGGTGTGGTTTACACCAATCCGGAAGTGGCGACCGTCGGTAAGACGGAAGATGAGCTCAAGGCTGAAGGCGTCGATTACAAGATCGGCAAGTTCCCCTTCACCGCAAATGGTCGCGCCAAGGCGATGATGTCGACGCAAGGCTTTGTTAAAATTCTTGCAGACGTTGAAACTGACCGCGTGCTTGGCGCGCATATCATCGGCAAGAACGCTGGCGAGATGATCCATGAGCTTGTAACGCTCATGGAATTCTCCGGCGCATCGGAAGATCTTGCGCGCACAACGCACGCGCATCCGACGCTTTCTGAGGCGATCCGGGAGGCCGCGCTTTCCCTCGGCGACGGCGCAATTCATATCTAAAGCTTCGCGCTACAATTTGCGTTTTGAGCCTCCAAGCCTATGCGGTTTGGGGGCTTTTTGTTTGGTCTAGAGATTTAGTCGTCATACAAATTCTAAAACTTGTCTGTTGACTCGGTTTTTATACTTCCATACAAGTTGGCTTAGTATCGTCTTGCATACTAGATGATATGGGCGGTAAACGCCGGGGGCTCGATATGAGGATACGAGCCTAAGAGCACCTAGGGAGGTTCTATATGTTCCATATGCAGAAGAAGGCTATTCTGGCCTTCGTTGTCTCCAGCCTGATGGTTTCAGCTGCTAGCGCACAGACTGTGTTGCGCTCGTCCGATACCCATCCTGATGGCTACCCAACCGTTGAAGCCGTCAAGAAGTTCGGCGAACTTCTCTCGGAAAAGACCGGCGGGAAGTACAGCGTAGAAGTGTTCCACTCCGCGCAATTGGGTGGTGAAGCTGATACCATCGAGCAGACGCAGTTCGGTGTCATCGACATGAACCGCATCTCGATTGGCGCTTTCAATACGCAGGTTCCAGAAGCGACCGTAACGCAGCTTCCTTATATTTTCCGCTCCACTGAGCACTTCCATAACGTTCTCGACGGTCCAATCGGCGAAGAAATTCTCGCGGCCTTCGACAAGGTGGACGTTGTTGCGCTGAACTTTTACGACGGCGGTGCGCGCTCGTTCTACAACAGCTCCAAGCCGATCACGTCCCCAGCTGATATGTCCGGCATGAAGTTCCGCGTGATGCAGTCGGATATCTTCGTCGACATGGTTGGCGCTCTCGGCGGTAACGCGACGCCAATGCCATATGGCGAAGTGTACTCCAGCATTCAGACCGGCGTTATCGACGGTGCTGAAAACAATTACCCCAGCTATGACACTGCCGGTCACGCTGAAGTTGCCAAGTTCTTCTCGCTCGACGAACACTTGATGGTTCCAGAAGTACTGGTCGTTTCCAAGGTTGTTTGGGACGGACTGGACGCAGAGACCCAGCAGGCGATGCGCGATGCTGCCAAGGAATCTGTCGCTTACCAGCGTGAACTCTGGCAGGCGAAGGAAATTGAATCCAAGGCCGCTGTAGAAGCGCTGGGTGCAACCATCAACGAAGTTGATAAGGCGCCGTTCATCGAAGCGATGAAGCCTGTCTACGACAAGTACGTTACCGATCCAAAGCTGCAGGATCTGGTTGCCCGCATTCAGGCAACCGAGGGCTAAAACCCGTACGCACCGGGCCCGCAAAAGTCGCGGGCCCGGTTTCCACCCTGCGGAGGACATCCTATGAAAACATGGCTCCCCACTTTCAGCATGCTGCTGAGAGGGCTCTCGACTGCCGCGCTTTGGCTTGCTGGTATTGGCATTGTCGTCATGACTGCCATCGTCTTCTATCAAGTCTTTATGCGCTACGCGATGAATTCGTCGCCGCCTTGGACTGAGGCGACCGCCATTATGTTGATGAGCTGGACGATTTTCTTGGGCGCAGCTGTTGGTGTTCGCGAAAACTTCCATATGGGTTTTGACGTCTTGATCTATGTTTTGCCCCCAACGGCAAAGGGTGTACTGCGGTCGATCAGTGACGTTGCGGTTTTCGCATTCGCTTCAGGCATGATTTACTACGGCGCACTTCTGGCCATCCGTGGTTGGACGGTGACCATTCCCGTTCTGCACGTGCCGCAGACGATGACCTACCTCCCCGTCGTTATTTCGGGTGTTCTGATGTGTCTGTTCTCGCTTGAGCGCCTCCTACAGCGCTGGGCTGGTGAACCCATCGATGAACCCGTTTCTGAACTCGTGACTGAGGCCTAAACACCATGGAATACTGGATCCTTTTCGGTGTTTTCACCGCGCTCATGCTGGTCGGTACGCCAATTGCCTTCTGTCTGGGTATCGCTAGCTTTGCGACCGTACTCTATCTGGGACGCCCAGCGATGGTGGTGTTTCAGCAGCTCAACTCGGGGCTAGCGGGCTTTACGCTTCTGGCTATTCCGTTCTTCATCTTCGCTGGCGATCTCATGATGCGCGGTGGCATTGCTGCACGCATTATCGCCTTTGCGGGGTCCATTATTGGACACGTCCGAGGCGGCCTTGGCCAAGTGAACGTGGCTGCATCGACTTTGTTTGGTGGTATTTCCGGTTCTGCTGTCGCTGAAGCGGCGGCGGTTGGCGGGATCATGATCCCGCAAATGAAGGAACGTGGCTACGGTGCTGACTATGCGGTGAACGTCACCTCAATGGCGGCTTTGATCGCTCTGTTGCTGCCGCCGTCGCACAATATGATCATTTACTCGCTCTCGGGCGGTGGTCGTATCTCAATTGCGGATCTGTTCACTGCTGGCATTATTCCGGGCCTCTTGCTCGCCGTTGCGCTGATGATCACGGCTTACCTCGTGGCTGTGAAGCGCGGGTATCCGACTGAGCCATTTCCTGGTTTCCGTAAGGCCTTCCAGTATTTCCTCATTTCCATCCCCGGCCTGATGCTGATTGTCATCATCTTCGGTGGCGTGCGTTCAGGAATGTTCACGGCGACGGAAAGCTCGTGCATCGCGGTGATTTATGCGCTGCTTGTGACACTGTTCGTCTATCGTAGCCTGAGCTGGGGTGAGTTTGTTCACGCAGTTCTGGGTGCCGTACGTACGACCTCGATGGTGTTGTTCATCATTGGTGCTGCTGCCTCGTTCGGTTGGCTTATGGCTTACCTGCGTGTCGCTCCGATCCTGACGGAGATGATCTCCAACATCACCCAAGACCCGCTCATGGTGCTGCTGCTGATCAACGTCGTCTTGTTGCTGCTCGGTACCTTTATGGACATGGGGCCGCTGATCATCATCACCACGCCGATCTTCCTTCCGATGGTTACGGCCTTTGGTGTGAACCCGGTGCACTTCGGGGTGATCATGATCCTCAACCTAGGCATTGGCTTGAACACCCCGCCCCTTGGACCTGTGCAGTTTGTCGCCGCTGCGGTGGGGAAGATAACGGTCTGGGAAGCGATGAAGAGCATTTGGCCCTTCTATCTTGCTGGCCTGATCGTCTTGGGTCTGGTTACGTATATTCCGGCGCTGTCGCTTTGGCTCCCAAGCCTGTTCCGGTGATGTCATGGCTTTGCAAGAAGCGGGCGCCGAGCGCGCCCGCAAACCCAAGCTTGCGTCAGTGGTCGCAGAGACATTGCGGCAAAGAATTGGGGCCGGGGAGTTTGTTCCTGGCGCCAAGCTTCCCAGTGAAGCCAAGCTAACAAGTGTTTTTGGCGTTAGCCGCACGGTCATCCGTGAAGCAATTGCTGCTTTGGCCGCTGATGGGATCGTTGAACCTCGGCAGGGGGCAGGGCTCTACGTCATGGCCAACGCTGCCTCGACGTTCAGTGCCTTGGGTGGTGCCGGAACGCACAAAATTTCGGTCGCCCTCAATGTTCTTGAAGTGCGTATGGGGATTGAGATCGAAGCGGCTGGCTTGGCGGCGGTGCGCCGTAGCTCGAGCCAAGAAGCAGAGATGCGGGAAACGTTCAATGAGTTCGGGCGTCTTCTGGAGCAAGGGACCCCAACCGGGCGCACGGATTTCGCATTTCACCGATCCATCGCGTCGGCGACCAACAACCCTTTCTATCTTGAGGTGCTGGAGGCGCTCGGTAGCCGAACCATACCCTGCGATGTTGCCTCTCCTTGGGGCACAGAGAGCGTACTGACTTACGACTATCAAGCCGGGTTGCATGAAGAGCATCGCGCCATCCTGAACGCGATATGCGACCAAAACGAAGACGCCGCGCGTGAGGCCATGCGCGACCACCTATCTCGCAGCCAGCAGCGCTATCGCCAGCGGTTGGACGAACAGAACTAAGTGAGGACTGTCATGAGCACTGAGTACGAAATTCGCTTTGCTATCGATCCGATTGCCGCATCGGTAATGGGCACTGAGGAGCTACGCGACGCCTTCTTGGTTGAAGACCTGTTCGAACCGGACACGGTGCGTTGGGTTTACACACACTATGATCGTATGGCCGTCGGCAGCGCGGTGCCTGCTGGCGCCCCCCTGGCACTCCTGCCCATCAAGCCGACAGGCACGGAAAACTTCCTAGATCGCCGCGAGCTGATCGCCGTGAATATTGGCGCACCAGGCACAATCGTCGTCGACGGCGAAAACCACGCGGTTGGGTCGCGCGACATGCTCTACATTGGCATGGGTAATAAAGACGTTCAGTTCGCGGGAGAGGGCGCAAAGTTCTATCTCCTCAGCGCACCAGCCCACGCGTCCTATCCGACAAAGTTGTTACAGCAGTCCGGTGCTAAACGCTTGGAAGCAGGCGCTGCGGATACCGCCAATGAGCGGACAATCTTCCAATACGTCAATGCTGACAGTGTGAAGACCTGCCAGCTTGTCGTCGGTCTTACCCAATTCGCGCCCGGCTCTGTGTGGAACACCATGCCCGCTCACGTGCATGACCGCCGCATGGAGGCCTATCTCTATTTCGACCTAAAGCCGGATGCTTTTGTCATTCACCTGATGGGCGAGCCAGAAGAAACCCGCCATCTCATCGTTCGCAACGAAGAGGCTGTTATCTCGCCGCCTTGGTCCATCCATTCCGGCGTAGGCACGGGCGCTTACACCTTCATCTGGGCGATGGCGGGCGACAATGTCGATTACACCGACATTGAAAAGGTAGAGATGGGAGATCTCTACTAATGGACCTGTCCGCGTTTAGCCTTTCGGGCAAGACCGTGATGGTGACTGGTGCCAACACAGGCATTGGCCAGGGCATTGCGCTCAGCATTGGCCGGGCCGGTGGTCGGGTCATCGGTGTTGGGCGTTCCACCATGGATGAGACAGCGTCCATAATGGAGGCTCAGGGTTCAGGCTTTATCGCCGTTCAATCTGACCTGAGCTCACCCAGCGCCGCGCAGGGTATGTTTGACGCAGCTTGGGCGGATTACGGCCCAATCCATGGCTTGGTCAACAATGCCGGGATCATCAAGCGCGTTGATGCAGTCCACTTCTCGGAAGAGGACTGGGACAGCGTCATGGATGTAAATCTCAAGACGGTGTTTTTCCTCTGCCAGTCGTTGGGGCGCAAAGCCCTAGCCGAGGGGCGACAAGCGCGGATCGTCAATATTGCGTCGATGTTGAGCTATCAGGGCGGTATTCGCGTTGCGAGCTACACGGCGTCCAAGTCAGGCGTGATGGGCATCACCAAGCTTCTGGCCAATGAGTGGGCGGCCAAGGGCATCAATGTGAATGCTATCGCGCCCGGTTATATCGAGACCAATAACACTGAAGCGCTGCGCAATGATCCAGACCGGTCGGCGTCGATCTTGGGGCGTATTCCGGCGGGTCGCTGGGGCGTTTCGTCGGACATTGGTGATGCAGCAGTTTTTCTTTTGGCACCGGCTTCCAATTACGTGCATGGGGCGACGATCCCCGTGGATGGCGGCTGGCTAGCGAGGTAACGACATGATTCAACAAGCGTTTTTTGCTCAGCCGAACGCCAGTGAATGGATCGAATTGTCGCCCGGCAATACGCGCCGTGTGCTGATCCATACCCCGGAAATGATGCAGGTCGAATTTGGCTTCGAAAAAGGGGCTATCGGCGCATTGCATAGCCACCCGCATATTCAGGTGAGCTATGTCGCCGAAGGCTCCTTTGAGGTGACGATCGACGGCAAAACAGAGATCGTGGGGCAGGGGGGCAGCTTTATTGTGCCGTCCGGTTTGGTGCATGGCGTCGTCGCGCTTGAGAAGGGGCGGCTGGTTGATGTGTTCACGCCGCACCGCGCTGATTTTCTGTAAGCGATCCGCTGTGAACACTTGTGCCAAAACGATGGGTGAGACAGAGGACATGCGGTCCCGTACAGTGGCCGCAGATTCTTCCGTCCACCCACAGGCTGGCCATGCTGCTTATTGCATTCTATATCGCCATTACTGCCGAAGCCATGACAGCGGCGCTGGCCGCGGGTCGTCGGAACATGGATTGGTTTGGCGTGTGCCTCATCGCTTGTGTCACCGCGCTTGGCGGGGGCAGCATGCGGGACGTTCTAATCGGCCACTATCCGCTCACTTGGGTCGCGAACCCGTATCTGCTGCTACTGGTGTGTGGCGCGGCCTTGCTGACCATCCCATTGGCGCGCGTCGTCGATCGGTTGAAGTGGCCCTTCTTGGCGCTCGACGCGTTCGGACTGGTGGTCTTTTCGATCATTGGCTGCAACATTGCCATGGAACTCGACCTGCATCCGATGATCATCATCGTCTCGGGCATCATCACCGGAATCGTCGGGGGCATTCTGCGCGATGTGCTGTGCAACGACATTCCGCTGGTGTTTCAAGGCGAGCTTTATGCGACCGTCTCGCTGATCACGGGCGCGATCTATTACGCCGGGCTCATGCTGGACTTCTCGCCGGACCTCACCGCGGCGGTAGCCATCGGGGTGGGCTTTACGCTGCGCATGTTGGCATTGACCTTGAAATGGGAAATGCCGCGCTTCGTCTACGACAGGCAAATGCGCAAGTAGGGCAGCGCGACCGAGCGCCCAGCGCTCGTCCATTACCATCACATATCGAGCCAGATCCCCGTGCGCGGCAGCATCCGCACGCGGGCGTTTGTGCGCGCCTATCACATTCAAGAACAATCGAGTTTATGGAGCCTTAAGTGCGACAGACATGGAGATGGTTTGGTCCGAAGGATTTGACCAGCATCGATGACATCACCCAAGCTGGCGCCGAAGGCGTTGTGAGTGCGTTGCACCACGTTCCCAATGGTGTCGTCTGGACGAAGGACGAGATCGCTAAACGCCATGCGGAAATTTCTACGCGTAAGGACGGTTCTGCCTCTGGGCTCACCTGGGATGTGGTCGAAAGTCTTCCTGTTACGGAGGACATGAAAAAGCAGAAGGGCGATTGGCGCGAGCATATCGCTAACTACAAGATCTCCATGCGTAATCTCGCGGACAGCGGCATCGAGACGATCTGCTATAATTTCATGCCGGTTCTGGATTGGACGAGGACTGATCTGCGCTGGCAGGTTGCGCATGGCGGCTCCTGCATGCGTTTCGATATCGCCGATTTTGCCGCTTTTGATATCCATATTCTCAAGCGCCCTGGCGCGCCGACAGACTTCACGAATGCCATTGCCGATGAGGCAGGGCGTCGCTTTGAAGCGATGTCGGAAGACGACAAGAAGCAGCTCGCTCGAAACGTCACCATGGGCCTGCCAGGCTCCACGGAGTCGATGTCGCTCGAAGATGTGCAGTCCCATCTCAACGAATATGGTGCAATCAGTCGCGATCAGCTCCGCCAGCACTTTATCCACTTCCTCGAGGAAGTGGTGCCAACAGCGGAAGACCTTGGCTTGCGGCTGTGCTGCCATCCAGATGATCCGCCGTTTGCTTTGCTCGGCCTGCCGCGCATCATGTCGACGGCTGAGGACTACAAATTTATCCTCGATGCGGTGGATAGCCCAGCGAATGGCATGACGTTCTGTACGGGCTCCCTAGGGGCGCGCCCTGACAACGATCTGCCAGCCATCGTTGAGCAGTTTGCTGAAAAGATCCACTTCCTGCACCTGCGTAACGTCAAGCGTGACAATGACGATATCATGGGCTCGTTCTATGAGGCCGAGCACTTGGGTGGCGATACGGATATGGTTGCGGTTATCGCGGCTGTGATCAAGGAAGAGCGCCGCCGCAAGGCTGCGGGGCGTAAGGATTGGCAGATACCAATGCGTCCGGATCATGGTCAGGATATTTTGGACGACCTCGGTCGCCGGGCGCAGCCGGGCTATCCCACTATTGGCCGGATGAAGGGCTTGGCGGAGCTGCGTGGCGTGTTCACCGCGCTGGAGCACGGCGCGTTCGGGCTTAAGTAAGCCGATAAGCGCTGGGAATAAGAAAGGGCTGGATCATCGATCCAGCCCTTTGTGTTTAGTCTTCGAGTAGGTAACCGCCAGCGCGGCTGGGGAGGACTTCCTTGCCCACGATCTTGGCGATGGAGGCACCTGCAGGCACATACTTGGCCATAACGCGGGACAGCACGAAGCCATCGGCGCTGGTGGTGATTGGCGTGCGGGCGATAAAGGCCTCGGGGCCATCCATGGCGATGAGATCGGCGATCACGTCGCCCTTCTTGACTTCATCGCCAAGCTCAACGCGATAGGCGAGCAGGCCCGGGCGGTCTGTGCGCAGAACCTCTGTCGCTTCAAACGGCACGAACGCGGGTGCTGGACTGGCGGGCTCAACGGTGTCGTTGATCAAGCCGCGATCACAGAAGAAGCCATAAAGACCATTAGCGTCCTTACTGCCAATATGGTCGAACACGTCCGCTTGACCGCGATATTCGAGGGTCGCGGTTTCAGCGGCCATCGGGATCGGCAGGCTTGGATTGGCGGCTTGAGCTTTACGGTAAAGGTTCGGCAGCACTTCGTCGAAAGAGCCGCCGCCGCTGTCTTCGGCGGTCAGCGTTGCTGCCACACCCATACGATCTGCCAAAGCTTGAAGGCCCGTCATCTCGGGCGAGGTGAAGATATGTTGGAGACTATCGTCGTCGCAATGCAGGTCGAGCACGATGTCAGCGTCGTGCGCGGACTTCATGACCAGAACTCGCAACTTCTGGTTTGCGGTGAGTGGGATCTGGCTATCGAGCCATTCCCCAACTGCAGCACGCAAAACCTTGACGTTCTCAGCGCCGTTCGTCCCGAGCTTGCCGGCAACTTTGTCCGCAATCGCCGGGTAAAGGTCTGGCCAACGGCGGTTGAAGTTGATGCCACTTCCGAGATCATAGCGACCGATGTGACGGCGCAGGACGCGCGTGTCGAGACCGAGCGGATTGACCGACGGGAAAATAACAAAGCGAGCGTTGAGCTTTCGGTTGGCGTCGGCATCACGCAGCATTGGCAGCAGGTGATGGAGCGCCATGGTGCCGGGCTGTTCATCGGCATGCATGGCGGCTTGCAGATGCACCTTGGTCTCGGCCGTTTCGGGGCCGACTGTGTACCAATAAAGCGTGGTTGAGTGGCCAGGCGCATCGCCGGCCACAACAGTGGAGTGCTGCTGGAAAGTCATGTTCTTAGCGGAACCATTTGGGCGCAAAACGAAGGCCCGGCTGGGAGGGGAGGTGGCGCATGAGACGCTGATAAACCACGCCAAAAATGGCGAAGATGACCAGCGAGACAGCTAGGAAGATAACGGCTGCTGCCGAGAAATGAAGGAAGGCGTTGAAGTCGCGTTCAACAAAATCCTTAGCGGTGAGCATGAGTTCGCGCTGACCGCTCAGCACCGGCACGGCGAAATAGACAATGGCTGTCGCGTGGAACAGGAACACAACTTCATTTGTGTAGGCGGGCCACGCGAAGCGGATCATGTTCGGCCAGATGACACGACGGAACTGCTGGGAACGGCTCATGCCATAGGCACGCGCGGCTTCAATCGCGCCCTTGGGGACGGCTCGCAAGGCGCCGTAGAAAATCTCGGCGGTGTATGCGGCGGTATTGATGGTCAGGACCAGCGGGCCAATGAACAGCGGGTGCAGCACAAAACCGGAGATGCCCAACGGACGCCAAAGGCTTAGGTTCAGCGAGAGCGCCAGCGAATAAAACATGAAGAACTGGATGAAGAGCGGCGAACCTCGGAAGGCGTAGATAAAGCCGCGCGACAGATGGTTGATCAGCTTATTGGGCGAGGCTTTGCCAAGTGCGAGAAGCACCGCGAAACCGAAGCCAAGTGGGATCGATGCGGCAGCAAAGTACAGATTGTACAATACAGCTGGCGCCATCACGATCAGATCGTCGATGAATTCTTGGATCATGCTGCCACCTCGCTGAGAATACCACGGCCGGCCTTGCGCATAATCGCTTCAAACACGCGTTCGGAAATCCACGTGACCAAAATGTAGAAGAGGAATAGGACGAGGTAATACCGCCAGCGCCAATCGTCGTGGACCAACCCCACAGCGGGTAGGAAGTTTGGTGCACCCAAACGATCAGCCCAGAGCACGATATCGGCAATCTGTAGGAGCGAGAGCAGCGAGGTTGCTTTTACGAGCAACAGCCAGACGTTAGAGAGGCCGGGCAGGGCATAGACCCACATCTGGCGGACATGCACGCGCCACAACACCTGGCTTGAGGACATGCCAAAGGCACGCGCCGCTTCAAGCTGGCCTTGGGGCACGGACCGCATCGCTCCGTGAATGACGTTGGTCGCGAACGCGCCATAGACGAGGCCTAGGGAAACGCTTGCGAGTAGCAGGTATTCGGTGGTGCCCAGGAACCAGTTAGCTTCCTTACACGGAGGCCAAGGTGCGTTCTGCGCGGCGATCATGTCGGCGCTACACACTTGGGTGGAGATGAACCACTCGACGCCCTGCTCGAAGGCGAGCGGGAAGAAGAGGAAGAAGAGGATGTCTGGGACGCCGCGAACGATAGCGGAGTAGGTGGACCCAATCAGACGGAGCGGTAGAAAGCGCGAGCTTTTCAGCGTCGCGCCAGTTAGCCCGAAGACAACAGCAAGCGCCCCACCGAGCAGGGCTGCAATAACGGTAAACTGAAAGCTGGCGTACCAGGTCATGTGCTTACCGTTGGTGAGGTAGGCGACCCAGAATGCAAAGTCTTCGAACATATGGGAATCTCTAAAAGGCCTTTCCCGATGGCGGGAAAGGCCGATGTTGGGCTTTAAGCCTTATTCAGCGAAATATGGGCCGTGGCCTTCAAACCACTTCGCAATGATGGTGTCGACGGTGCCGTTCTTCTTCAGAGCGGTGATCGCGTCATCAACCTTGGTCTTGATTTCGGAATCCTTGCGGACGCCAGCGCCAACGCCGCCACCGATGAGCACGTTTTCGCCCTTGAATTCGATCGCGCCGCCAGAAGCTGCAACGACTGGTTCAAGATAAGCGCCGTCGGCGAGGATGGTGTCGATGTTGCCTGCAGCAAGATCGGCCATCGCCTGGTCGGCGGTCGCGAAGGTGATGATGGTGTTGTTGGCCGCGTGGTGTTCTTCGGCATAGCCAGCCTGAATGGTGCCGCCCTGAACGCCAACGCGGGCGCCGGAGAGGTTGGCATAATCAAGCTCGGTCGCTGCCATAGCAACATACTTGGACGGATCTGGCGGGAAGTAGTTCTGGGTGAAGTCGATCGTCTTGAGACGCTCTTCAGTGATCGACATGCCAGCCATGATCAGGTCGTAGTTGCCAGCGAGCAGGTTCGGGATGATCGAATCCCAGTCGTTCAGGATCCACTCGCAGGTGAGACCTGCTTCAGCGCAGATTGCATTGCCCAACTCGATTTCAAAACCGGCAGCATTGCCGTTGTCATCAAGGAAGTTCCAAGGTGCATATGCACCTTCAGTTGCGATACGGACGGTTTCCTGTGCGGAGACCGCGCCGGTCAGCGCAAGTGCGGCAACGGCGGCAAACATAATTTTCTTCATAACGTTCTCTCCTGTTATTCTTGGTATTTGCCTTAAGGCCAATCCTCGTCAGTCGTGGTTTGCTGCGTTGAGGAATTGTTTAAGACGCGCCGACTTGGTTGCACCAAACACCTGATCAGGTGTTCCCTCTTCCTCGATAAGCCCTTGATGCAGGAAGATAACATGGTCGGAAACCGACCGCGCAAAATCCATATCGTGGGTCACAAGGATCATGGTGCGCCCCTCGTCAGCGAGAAGCTTGATCACGCGTAGCACTTCAACACCCAACTCTGGATCGAGAGCAGAGGTGGGTTCGTCAAACAGCATGACGCGTGGGTTGATGCACAGTGCGCGCGCAATTGCAGCGCGTTGTTGCTGGCCGCCCGATAGCTGGGATGGATAAGCGTCCGCCTTCGCACCGATGCCCACCTTGTCGAGCATGGCGCGAGCCTCTGCTTCCACTTCGGCGCGCTGGCGTTTTTGAACGATCAAAGGGGCTTCCATGACGTTCTCAAGAACAGTCATGTGCGCCCAGAGATTGAAGGACTGGAATACCATGCCCAGTTCCGAGCGGATGCGACGGATCTGATTTTCATCGCCGATACGGCGCGCATGGCCGTTGCCCACCAGTGAAATGACTTCACCACCAATGGAAACGTCACCTTGATTGGGCACTTCAAGCATATTGATGCAGCGCAGAAGCGTCGATTTGCCAGAGCCGGACGAGCCGATCAACGAGATGACCTGACCTTCATTCGCGGTGAACGAAACGCCTTTTAAGACCTCAAGCTCACCAAAGGACTTATGGATATTCCGCAGTTCGACAACGGCATTTGCCCCGTTCACAACGGGTTCGGCTTGACTCATACTGACCTTAGCCCTCGAAAGAGCCTTCCTGCTGACCGGTGATCGCTATTTTTGAGGCACGCAATCTTGACCATTTGGTAGAAAACCAGAAGTCGGTGAGATAGCAAGTGAAAAAGGGTTCTTTACCCAAAGAGGGTGTAGATCGGGGGTAGCGTTGTTCTTCCTGCTATCGAAGATTTTTTGGCTCATCGCTCAGCCATTAAGCATTATTTTGATACTCTTAGTCGCAGCGATGATCGGCACCTTCTTCCGCAAGCGACGTATGGCCATCAGCTTTATCGCCTCGGCGATTGTCTTCACACTGCTTGCAGGTTTCTCCAACTTTGGCGCGGTTTTAATTGCGCCGCTGGAAAATAGATTCGAGCGTGCGGTGCTTCCGGGCGGCCTCGATACAATTCTTGTTTTGGGTGGCTCAACCTATGGGCGGATCAGCGCGGCGCGCGGCGTTACGGAGCTGAATAGCGCTGGGGATCGGTTTGTCGAAGCTGTGACCCTGGCACAGCGTTTCCCTCAAGCTCAGATCGTCTTTAGCGGCGGGTCCGGGCTAATTGTAGCCGAAACCGAAACAGAGGCGGAATCGGCCGAACGCCTATTCGTTCAGCTCGGAATTGATCGATCGCGCCTTACTTTAGAAGGTGAGTCCCGGAACACGGCGGAAAACGCTGCGTTCACCGCAGATCAGCTCAAGAATAGCCGGAGCATCGCGCTGGTGACGTCAGCCTTTCATATGCCGCGGTCTATCGGGCTGTTTCGTGCGGAAGGCATAGAGGTGCTGGCCTGGCCGACCGACTATAGAAGTCCGGGCAATGAGAGTTTTGGGTTGGACCTGGCAAATCCGCTCCTCAACCTTGAGGTTCTTACCGTTGCCATGCGCGAATGGATTGGCCTTGTGGCCTACAAGGTTACAGGAAGAATTGGGGATATGCTGCCTGCGCCAAGGCAATAAAAAAAGCGGTGCCGGAGCACCGCCTTCTGAGATTAGGTTTTACGGCGCATCAGGCCGATGACCAGCGATATGACGAGGAAGGCCAAGAACAGGAAGAACAGAATCTGCGCGATGCCCGCAGAGGCGCCTGCAATGCCGCCGAAGCCGAGCACGCCAGCGATAAGAGCGATAACGAGGAATACGAGAGCGTAGTACAGCATCTCAATCTCCAAAGTTTGAATTGAAATATAAACTGTTCCGCCGCTCTGCGAGTTCCGTTCGACAAAGAAAAAGGCCGGTATGAACCGGCCTTCTGCTTTAGATTTGATTTTGCAGTTTATGCTGCCGCTCGGGAACCTTCGTCAAAGAATAGGGCCTGACTGATCAAAGCCTTGACCATGTCTGGGTTGAACGGCTTGGTGACGAGGAAGGTTGGCTCCGGACGTTCACCTGTGAGCAGTCGTTCGGGAAAGGCTGTGATGAAAATGACCGGCACGGACGCAGCGTTGAGAATGTCGTTTACCGCATCAATGCCCGAGCTTCCGTCAGCAAGTTGAATGTCGGCTAGGATCATGCGTGGCTTGGTGTCATTGAACATCGCCACAGCTTCTTTGTGGGTGCGGGCAATGCTGACGACCTTATGGCCGAGGCTTTCGACCATCTGCTCAATGTCCATTGCGATGAGCGGTTCATCTTCAATGATCATAATTTCGGTCGCGACCTGACGGGAGATGTCGGTCGAGGCTTCGCGCAGGAGAACTGTGAACTCTTCAGCGCTCACATCAAGAATTTCTGCAGCCTGATCATTGGTGAAACCTTCGACTGCAACCAGCAAAAATGCCTGGCGCGGGCGCGGGGCCAAATTGGCAAGGTTAGACGCCGCACGCTGCTCCCAAATGAAACTGGAAACAGGCGATGGGATCGTAATGGCAGAGGAGGAGAACAAGGCCGAGAAGAGTTTGTAGATCGCTATGCGATCGCTAGACGCTTCTGGAAATAGGGTAATATCGGCAATCAGAGTTTCTAGAGTAGCGGCGACATAGGCGTCGCCAGAAGTTTGTGAGCCAGTCACTGCGCGCGAAAAACGACGGAGGTAGGGCAGGTGCGGCGCAATCCGCATAGAAAGTGACATAGAAAAGAGCTCCCCAGTGACGCTTGTGCAAGCTTGCACTTTATCCTTAACGACCACGATAAAGGAAAGTTCCGATGTACTGGAACTTTTGCCTTATGTGTGCATTGGTAACTGTTAAATAGAGTAGTGCAAGACTGAACGGTCAGGTGAATGACAAAGGATAATCGTGTGACTCAGCCGAACATGCGTAAGCATGAGGGGCGGGTAGACGACGGGTTGGGGCCGAATTCCGATATTGGTTCGCGTTTGCGTGCGCTTTATGGGGCGGTGCAGGACGAGGGCGTTCCTGACCAACTTCTAGATTTACTAGAAAAACTTGATGAGGCCGAAAGGGCTCAAGCTGCTAGTGGCCCAACGGGTGGGGAGTAACCACATGGCAGCCGAGACTCCGTCGTTTAAGAGAGAAATGCTGGCGACCTTGCCTAGTCTTCGCGCGTTTGCTGTGTCTTTGACCGGCAAGCACGACAAGGCTGATGATCTGGTGCAGGATACCGTTATGAAAGCCTGGGCGAAGCAGTCCAGCTTTGAGATGGGTACCAATATCAAGGCATGGCTATTCACCATTCTTCGCAATGAATTTTATAGCCAGATGCGTAAGCGTGGCCGCGAGGTGCAAGATAGCGACGGTGCTTTTACCGAACGACTATCGGTGCATCCCTCGCAGTATGGCTCCATGGATCTTGAGGATTTCAAGAAGGCATTGGCGCAGCTGCCAGATGATCAGCGTGAAGCTGTTATTCTGATTGGCGCTTCGGGTTTCTCTTACGAAGAGGCGGCAGCAATCTGTGATTGCGCGGTGGGAACCATGAAGAGCCGCGTATCTAGAGCACGCTCGCGTCTCACCGATATTCTCAAAGTCAGCGGCGAGTCGGACTATGGTCCCGATGCTGTTTCGGCACAGGTGACATCGGGAAACCACTCGTTCTAGGGGGAGTGGTGCCCCTATTGCCATCTCTGTTGCCCTGAGCCTCAATACTGCCATTGATATGATGCAAGGCCGTCTTGATGTCGGCCTTGGACGGGGCGGTGTATTTGAATATCGGATCGGGGCCTTTGACGATGGAAACCAAGTCGGCAGAGACGAGACCCATGTTGCGCCCGCAAATGCGCAGGGTCGCCATATGGTCGTCTTTGGCCTTGGTGTGCTTGGGCGTTGTGACGTCACTGCTTTTGCTGCGTGGCTTCGAACGTCAGCTTGAAGATGTCACCAAGACCTTCGCTGTGCGGACATCTGCTAGCCAATTGAGCCAATCGCTTGTTGAGGCGGAAGCGAACCAGCGTGGCTATCTGCTGACCGGCGATGAGCAATTTTATCAGGCTTATCAATCCGCTATCGCAGGCATCAGTGACGATGCCGACACTCTACTGACCATGACAGAAGACGACCGCGCCCAACACGCGCGGCTTGAAGGCATTACAGGTTCTTTCGTGGGTAAGCTCGCCGAGATGCAGCGGGTTGTCGAACTCGCGCGGCTGAATGAAGGCGGGCAAGCGCTCAATCTCTTGGAGACTGGGCTCGGTGCGCGGTTGATGAGTGAAGTCACTCAGACGCTGGCGGACTTTGTGGCCGAAGAAGACGAAAAGCTCGCACAGAGAAACGAGGCGATCCGTCAGACAAGAAGCCTATCCGCTTTCGCGATGATCGCCGCAGTGTTCGCTTCCGTGGTGTTGGCCTATTCGTTACTGGCGCGCACGCAGCGCCAGGTGAGCCTCTTGGCGATGGAACGGCATGGCCTGAAATCGCAGAACGAATTGCTCGAATCCGAGGTTGCTGAACGAACAAAGGTTATCGAAGAGGCGAAAACCCTTGCTGAAAAGGAACGGGAACGCGTCGAGACGCTTCTGCAGGATATGAACCATCGTATCGGCAATTCCTTGGCAACGGTCTCGTCTCTCCTCGCTTTGCAGGCAATGCGCTCTAGCTCCGATAAGGTGAAGACTGCGCTTGAGGCAGCGCGTCAACGCGTCCACGCCATCGCTTCCGCACATAGGCGTTTGCGACTGGGGGATGATCTTGAAACCACGAGTGCGGCTGAGTTTTTGGGCGCTGTTGTCGAGGATATCGCCGACACCCAAGCGGACAGTGGGCGTGTCAGCATTTCCGCTGAAATTGAACCCATCGAGGTTGGTGCGCGAGATGCAACGACCTTAGGTATTCTCGTGGGCGAATTGATTACCAATGCGCTCAAGCATGCGTTTCCCAATGGCCAGAACGGGGCCATCATCGTCAAGCTTTACAAGGGTGATGATGGGATTGCCGTTCTTGACGTTGAGGACAATGGCGCGGGGCTTCAAAATGAAACGAGCGATGAGGGGCTTGGGTCGGTTATCGTCAAACAGCTCTCCAATCAGTTTGGTGGGGAACCGAAGTACATACGCCGCGATACCGGTGGTCTAATCGTGCGTATAACCATGCCGCAGCTGGGGCAGCTGCTCCACGGGCACGAGGCCTAGATTGCGCTTCCGTATGATCCTCAATCGGGATGGTGGAACGCTGAAAACTACTGACCTTGACGCTTTCACCGCGCTGGCGACGACCAGTTTTGAGGCGGAAGGGCATAGGCTTGAGTGTGTGCAGGTTTGTGGCAATGAGGTCGAGGCGGCGTTGCAGGCGGCCGCAGAGGATGATGGGGTGGACGGCATTATTGCCGGTGGCGGCGATGGGACGATCTCTGTTGCCGCAGCTGTGGCCTATCACTGCGGCAAGCCGTTGGGTGTTTTGCCAGCCGGGACAATGAACATGTTCGCGCGCGCCATTGGTGGGCCGATGGACCTGACGGCGGCGATCAACGCCTTGGCTGCGGGGCGCATAGCCCATGTCGACGTCGCAACGGCCAATGGGCGACCGTTCGTTTTTCAGTTTGGTGTCGGCGTTCATGCGCGGCTGGTACGGATCCGGAATTCAATGACCTATCATGGCCGGATCGGCAAAATGCTGGCGAGCCTGCGCGCTGTGCTTTCCACCACGGTGAACCCGCCCCGCTTTGCAGTCGAAATTGAAACGGCGCAGGGCTTGTTGACTCAGCATAGCTCTGGCGTGGCCGTCTCCAACAATCCTGTCGCAGCCGGTGGGTTGCCCGTGGCAGCGCGGCTCGATAGCGGCAAGCTCGGCGTCTACGTGGCTGGTGCACTGACATCCAATGCGCTGTTGGGTCTCGTTAAAGATATCGTGACCGGCCAATGGCGAGACAACCCATCGGTCACCGAGATCGAGGCGCGCAAGGTGGTGCTCACTTTTCCCAAGCGCAAACGCGGCGTTTTCGCCGTGATCGATGGGGAATTGATACCGCTGGAAGAGAGGGTGGTGCTCGAATTGAAACCACTGTCACTGGCAATTGTTCAGCCAGCAACAGTGGTTTGAGACGGTTACTCTCGGTTCCGGAGCAGAGCTAGGGCACCGATAATAGCAGCAGGCAGTGCAAGCTTAGCCGCCATTGGTGCGCGCAGGATCATCGGAACAGCAGTGAGCGCTGCTGTGGTGATGAAGGCGCCGGTTTCACTGGACCGACGACGCTGAGCGACCTTGCGCTTTTGTTGGTTCTTTCCAATCTGAGCGCCGAGGAATAGCGCCACTGCAAGCAAGACAAATAGGCCAGCGAGCAGGAGCGCGGCGATCACCGGGCTAAAAAGATCAGCAAGTGCCAGATAGGCTGCGACAAGCAGGAAGACGATAGCAATGGTCGAGAACAGGCCCAGCAGTCCATAAACGATGGCTGCCGCCTTTGCCTTGTCGGCAATGTTCTCTACCTCTAAGCCGAGTAGCGCCGCGAGGGGCGCTATCAGACCCATAAGGCTTACCGTGTCAGAAGGGCGAGGACGAAGCCAATACCCACTGCAGTCGCAACCGAGGTCAGTGGCTTTTCACGAATGGTGTCCTTGAGCTGCTTTTCATACTGCTCAGCCTGACCCTGGGCCTCGCCGATCAGGTCCTGACCCTTGGCCTTGAGGTGTTCAAGTTCATTGGCCGCAGCGTCTTTAACTTCGTTCAGCTTGCCCTTGGCCTCTTCGGTCTTGCTGTTTGCGAGTTTTCCAACAGTGTCCGTGATCGACTTAATGTCTTCGCGCAGTTGTGAAATCTGAAGCTCCAGTTCTGCTTCGCGCGTTGTGCTTTTCGCCTTGGCTGCTGCGGTGGTGACGTCTGAACTTGCCATAAAAAATACTCCACTATGTGTGTGTACTAAACGCGAATGCTGGGTCTGAGTTCCGAAGGGGCCAATAAAGAATGATCCCGGCAAGACCGTTAGGTCGCCGGGATCATGGGCAAGACGGGCGGGGGCAATGCCGTCTTGCAACGGGCGGGCTCAAGAGCCTGAGGGAAGTCTGCCCGTTTTTGGGTGTTCTTATCTAAATCCGTCCCATCAGCAGCAGGATGATCACGACGACCAAAATCACGCCCAAAATGCCGGACGGGAAATAGCCAAAGTTGCGCGAATAGCCCCAATTGGGCAGTGCGCCGACTAGCAGCAAGATAAGAATGATAAGAAGTATGGTGCCGAGTGTCATAAAATCCTCCTGAGTGGCGCGAACGCAGCTCTGACCCTAGAGCAGCGCGACCAGCAAAATCGCGGCGACGACTAGGATGAGCGACGCCGGAAGAAGCGCGAAGGCAACGCTTTCAAGGCGGGATGGTTTCTCCGAAATATCGGAAGACCAGACTGCAGTGGTGCGACCAGCATCTTCGAGGGATTTGAGTTCGATATTCTGCATGATCGTATCTCCATAAACCGGCTTGTGGGGTACAAGACGGCTGCAGTCATCGGGGCTGCAGGGAGAACGAGACATAGCGAAATTAGTTCCGCTCATGTTTCCGGTGCTTTGCACCTATCGGCTGGGCCTAACTAGCTTGCGTGGGGCGTAGATTGGTCATGCTGGCAAGCGCGGCGCGGATGTCGGATTCGGTGTCCTTGAGATGGACACGCATGGCTTCACCGGCCGCGCGCCCATTGCCGGATCGAATGGCGTCGAGAATGAGCTGGTGGGCATTTATCGTGTCTTGGATCGTGTGGCCGCGCGCGGCTTGGCCGTGACCGCTGATGCGAACGCCATTGCGCAGGGGGCCGGACATGGCCTCGAACAGATAGCCTAAAACGCGATTGCCGCTGGCGAGGGCAATGGCCTCGTGAAAGGCAATATCTGCATTGTGAAAGTCGGCTTCTGCTTCTGGACTATCGGAGGCCGCAGAATGGCGCATGCGCTCCAAAGTGGTTTCGATCGCGGTCAGCCCGGCGCGATTAACGCGCTTGGCAGCAAGAGTGGCGGATTGCATTTCTAGCGAGAAACGCACCTCGACGAGGTCGAAAAGCCCCTTGCTATCATTGTGCAATATGGCTGTGAGGAAATCAGCGAAGACCGATCCATCAGGCTCGCGCACAACCGCGCGCCGGCCCCGCGCCAAGTCCAAGAGGCCGCGACCAGCCAGGAGTTTGACGGCCTCGCGGATGGTGAGGCGCGACACGCCATAACGTGTTGCTAACTCGGCTTCGCTGGGCAGGCTCGCGCCGGGCGCCATCTGTGTCAGGATCATGTCTGCCAGATCGCGAGCGACCGAATCTGCGGCGCTGATAGTGCCATCGCTGGATAAGGGTGATGGCGCATTACTATCAAACATATCAGATACCTTTGATGTGTTTTACATCCTCACTACCGTATAATTTGACTAGGTCCGCGGCAGAGCCCGGACGTTAGTCTGAGAATTTTTTCTGATCAAGCAAGCAGTCCAATTTTCTTCTGGGTTCGAAAAAATATTCTGAAACACGTGTGGGGACTTTACAGAAGCTATCAGATTGCACTAGCTTTTCGGCCATGAGCAGGGGAGGGCTCAACAGGCGCATGTCGCCTGCACCGGAGGAATTCATTGGCACCGTGGTTTGCGTTGGACGCAGGCCCCCGTTTGCGCGCTGACTGGCGCGCGAGATGCTTTTGCATGGCGAGGAGCCGGCAAAGCTGCGCCAGAAATCATCCGGCTCCTAAGTCGTGACCATAAACAGTCATCTCGAAAATTAGGGAGTCGAGACGTGAAGGTTCGTAACTCAATTCTGGCACTCGTTGGTGCTGCTGTTCTGTCGACCACTGCGCTGTCGGGCGTTTTCGCTCAGGACAAGGGCTCGGTTGGTATCGCTATGCCGACCCAGTCGTCTTTGCGCTGGATCTCGGACGGCAATGAACTCAAGGGTGCGCTTGAAGGCATGGGCTACACCGTCGATCTGCAGTACGCAGAAGACGATATCCCGAACCAGCTCGCGCAGATCGAAAACATGGTCACCAAGGGCGTCGACGCTCTGGTTATCGCTTCGATCGACGGCACCACGCTTTCCGCTGTTCTGCAGCAGGCTGCTGATCAGGGCGTCAAGGTTGTTGCCTATGACCGTCTGATCCGCGAAAGCGGCAATGTCGACTACTACACCACTTTCGACAACTTCCAGGTTGGTGTTTTGCAGGCAAACAGCCTGGTAAAGGGCCTCGAAGAACGCTTTGCAGACCAGAAGCCTTGGAACGTTGAACTGTTCGGCGGCTCGCCAGACGACAACAACGCCTTCTTCTTCTACGACGGCGCAATGTCTGTTCTGCAGCCACTGATCGACAGCGGTGACGTTGTCGTAAAGTCCGGCCAGCAGGGCATGGACGTTGTTGGTACCCTGCGTTGGGACGGTGCTGTTGCACAGGCTCGCATGGACAACATCCTGTCGGCTAACTACTCCGATGGTTCGATCGTACACGGCGTACTGGCACCATACGATGGTCTGTCGCGCGGTATCATTTCCTCGCTCCGTGGCGTTGGCTATGGCTCTGGCGACCTGAAGTGGCCAATTGTTACCGGTCAGGACGCTGAAGTTCCTTCGGTTAAGGCGATCATCGCTGGCGAACAGTACTCGACCATTTTCAAGGACACCCGCGAACTAGCTCAGTACACCGCGCAGCTGCTCGACACCGTTATCGGCGGCAGCGAGCCAACCGGCCTCGACACCACCACCTATGACAACGGCGTCAAGGTTGTGCCTTCGATCCTGCTGACCCCATACGAAGTTGACGCGAACAACTACGAAGAACGCGTTATCGCTTCCGGTTACATCAAGGCCGAAGAACTCCAGTAAGCTTTAAACGGATGGAAAGGCCCGGCGTTGTCCGGGCCTTTTCGATCCTTGTGAGCGAGCGAAGAGAGGCGGAGCCTTAGGGCCCCGCCATATGACTTGGGACAGCACTGGCGTCTGGCGGGGCGCTGTGGCTCTAAATCATAGGGTCAGCATGACCAAAACTATTCTGGAGATGCGCAGCATCACCAAGACATTCCCGGGTGTGAAGGCGCTACAGGACGTCAATCTGGACGTTCGTGAAGGCGAAATTCACGCCATCTGCGGGGAAAATGGGGCCGGTAAATCCACCCTGATGAAGGTTTTGAGCGGGGTCTATCCGCATGGCTCATACGAAGGCCAAATCATCTATCAGGGGCAGGAGCAGCAATTCCGGTCCATCCGCGACAGTGAACACAAGGGCATTGTAATCATCCACCAAGAGCTTGCTCTGGTGCCCCTTCTGTCCATCGCAGAGAATATTTTCCTCGGCAATGAAGTGGCCAAGGGCGGCGTTATCGACTGGGACGAAACCCGCGATGGCGCGCGTAAACTGCTTGGCATGGTCGGCCTATCGGAAGACCCGGATACGCTGATCACCAATATCGGCGTGGGCAAGCAGCAGCTGGTGGAAATTGCCAAGGCCCTGTCCAAGCGCGTGCAGCTTCTGATCCTTGACGAGCCGACAGCGTCCCTCTCGGAAAAAGACAGCCAAGCACTTCTCGATCTGCTGCTGGAATTTAAAAAGCAGAATATCACCTCCATTATCATCAGCCACAAACTCAATGAGATTTCGCGCGTGGCGGACCGGGTAACGGTTATTCGCGACGGCAAGACCATTGAGACGATGGATACGCAGGATATTACCGAGGACCGGATCATCACCTCCATGGTGGGCCGCTCACTGGAAGATCGCTATCCAGCCCGCCAGACCCATGCTGGTGAGGTTATTCTGGAAGTTAAAAACTGGAATGCCTATCACCCACAACATCGGGATCGGCACGTTATCAAGGACGTCAACATCACTCTGCGCAAGGGTGAGGTCGTTGGTATTGCAGGCTTGATGGGGTCGGGCCGTACCGAATTTGCCATGAGCCTCTTTGGTAAGTCCTGGGGGCAGAAGATCTCCGGGCAGGTGACCAAGAACGGCCAGCCTATTGATATTTCAACCGTTGGTCGCGCGATTGCCAGCGGCATCGCCTATGCCACGGAAGACCGCAAAACCTATGGTCTGAACCTCATCGACCATATCAAGAACAACACCACGATTGCCAATTTGGCGGGCGTTTCTCGCCTCGGGGTGATTGACGATCTGGCCGAGCTGGATGCGGCCAATGACTATCGCAAGAAAACCAATATCCGCTCTTCAAGCGTCTATCAGGTGACGGGTAATCTTTCGGGCGGCAACCAGCAGAAGGTTGTGCTGTCCAAATGGCTTTTTGCCAATCCAGACGTGCTGATTTTGGATGAGCCGACCCGCGGCATCGACGTGGGCGCGAAATATGAAATCTACACCATTATCAACCAGCTGGCGTCACAGGGGAAAGCTATCCTCGTGATTTCCTCGGAAATGTCCGAACTGCTGGGGATCACGGACCGCCTCTACGTGATGAATGAAGGCCGCATCGTTGGAGAAATGCCGACCAGCGACGCCAGCCAAGAAAAGATCATGCGCTCTATCGTGCGCGCCGAAGGAAAAGCATCATGACCACAGACACCGCACCAACTGGAGCTGCAGCGCCTGCACAGGGCCAAGAGCTGACCCTCGTCGGAGCATTGAAGGCCAATATGCGGGATTACGGCCTGCTGCTGGCGCTGATCCTGATCATGCTTTTCTTCCAATATTTCACCAATGGCGTTCTGTTTAAGCCGGTGAATTTGACCAATATTATCCTGCAGAACAGCTATATCATCGTGATGGCGCTGGGCATGTTGCTGGTGATCGTCGCAGGCCATATCGATCTTTCGGTCGGCTCAGTCTCAGGTTTTGTCGGGGCTTTGGCGGCGATGCTGATGGTGGGATGGAAGTTCCCGCCAGAGTTGGCATTCCTGGCGAACCCGATTGTGGCCGGGGCGATCTGTCTGGTCGTGGGCGCCGCTATCGGCGCAGCACAGGGCTATATTATCGCCTATCACCGCGTTCCGGCATTTATCGTGACGCTGGCGGGCATGCTGATCTTTAAGGGCCTGTCGCTGGCCATTCTCGCGGGTAAGTCGGTTGGTCCGTTCCCTGCAGAATTCCAGATGCTGTCGGCCGGTTTTATCCCTGATCTTATCGGCCCTTTGACCACGCCATTTATCGCCGAGAACGGTAAGCCGGTTGTGCTTCACACCACCACTATGGTGATCGCGATTGTGGCGATTGTGGCGATGATGTTCTTCAGCCTGCGTACGCGGTCGCGTCGCATTGCGCGCGGCTATGTGGTTGAACCCTTTAGCCTCTTCATCATCAAGAATGTGGTGATCGCGGCGCTGGTGCTGTTCTTCGCCTATATGCTGGCGTCCTATCGCGGCCTGCCAAACGTGCTCGTCGTTATGGGTATCCTGATCGCGGGCTTTGTGTTCCTGACCAAGAAGTTGACCTTTGGTCGTCGCATTTATGCGATTGGCGGCAACCTCAAAGCCGCAGCGCTTTCGGGCATCAAGACCGAACGCACCACCTTCTATATCTTTGCAATCATGGGCGCTTTGGCCGCTCTGGCCGGCATGATCTATGCTGCGCGTCTCAACTCGGCGACGCCGAAGGCGGGGCAGGGGCTGGAGCTCGACGTGATCGCGGCGGTGTTCATCGGGGGCGCTTCGGCGCTGGGCGGTGTCGGTCAGGTGGCGGGCGCGGTGATCGGTGCTTTCATCATGGGTGTGATGAATAACGGCATGTCGATCATGGGCGTGAACATCGATTGGCAGCAGATGATCAAGGGCGTGGTGCTGCTCGCAGCGGTGTTCTTCGATCTCTACAACAAGAATCGCTCGGCCTGATTTTAGCTGGCGGCGAAGCGTTAGAAACCGGGGCGAAAGTCCCGGTTTTTTGTTGAGTTTTTGGTTGTGGCGTCCATTGGCCCCGATGTGGCTTTTGGCTGGCACTTTTGGGCACGTGGCTGGGCGGCAAGTGGGCGCAAAGAGGCTCGAGTGGCATGCGTTCGTGCCGAAAGATGAGTGATGACAAGCTCGTTTCGGGCGTGACTTTGAGGAGGGGTAATGGGCGCTGGTGTTGCTGCAGTGGCGCGGGGACCAGAATAGGGGCTGCACGGAGCGAGGGGATAGGTTGGTATCGCCGAGAGTGGCGATGCGCGACGGACGCACAGGCAGTTTTTGTTTGCAGAGCGGTTGGGATGGTGCAACTCTGAAGCCGTTGCGTGACTGGCGAAAAGATGGAGCACCATCAGGGAGCGCGACCGGGAAACGCCGTTCGCCTGGGCAAATCTTTGGAGGAGGATTTGCCATGCATATCACTATGCTCATTTACCCCGGACTGACCCAGCTCGATCTGACTGGACCATTTGAAGTTTTTGCACGCGTTCCGGGCGTCACCATTGATCTCGTTTGGAAAGATTTGGAGCCGCTGCGGTGCGGCTCTGGACTGACGCTGACGCCGACCGCGACTTTCGCCGATTGTCAGCGCACCGATGTGTTGTTTGTGCCCGGCGGGCCCGGACAATTGGCGCTGATGGATGACGATACGGTGTTGGCGTTTCTGCGCGAGCGCGCGGAGACAGCGCAATATGTCACCTCGGTTTGCACGGGGTCATTGGTCTTGGCGGCGGCCGGCCTGCTCGCGGGCTATCGAGCAACGTGCCATTGGCTGTCACTGGATCAGCTGGCGCTGATGGGCGCTGAGCCGGTGGCGGAGCGTGTCTTGATTGACCGCAATCGCATTACCGGCGCGGGTGTAACATCGGGGATCGACTTCGCTCTGGCGTTTGTGGCGCGGGTGTTTGGCGAGGACCGCGCGCGCATTATCCAACTCGGCATGGAATATGATCCCGCGCCGCCCCTGTCCGGAGGTTCGCCAAAGACAGCGCGGAGAGCGGACGTTGAGGCGATCATTGAAAGTGCGGCGCCATTTCAGCAGCGACGCGAAGAGGCCGCGCGCAAGGCCGGGGCGCGGCTTTGGGCGCGTTAGTGTTGGTTTTGCGGGAGGCCGTCGGTGATGTCGTAGTAGTCGCCTTTTTCGGCGGTGAAGATGTGTTGCGCCAATTTGGTGTGGGTAGGGCCGTCGAAGGTACCCATGAAGATGCCGATCCATCCGAGATGGACGGGATCAAAGAACAGGGCGGAACCGCAGGTGCCGCAAAAGCCGCGACGGACTTTTTCCGAGGAGTGGTACCAGCGCAAATTCTCCTCGCCCGTGAGGCTGAGGGCGGATTTGGGCACATCGGTTCCTGCCTCAAAATGCCCTGTCTGCTTGCGGCACTGAATGCAGTGGCAGGCGGTGGGCGGGGCGAGCGGCGCTGAGACCGAAAACTGGATAGCGCCGCAGAGGCAGGAGCCTTTGTGCATGGGTGCTTCAGCCATTTTCACGTACGTGGGTGGTGAGGGCGGTGAGGAGGGTTGGGAAGGCGTGGGCGGGGAGTTCGTGGCCGGTGTTGGCCAGAACGGTGAGTTTGGCGTGGGGGATGTGATGGGCGAGGGCTTCGCCGTTGGGGAGGGGGAGGAGCGGATCAAGCTTGCCGTGAATGACCAGCGTGGGGACGGCGATGCGCTTATAGGCTCCGGTCCAATCACGCGCCGTGGTGAGGCTGGCGTGGTTGAACATGGAGGGCACGGACGGCGCGTAATCGAGGAGGCGCTCGACATCGGCGCGGGCGAGCGCTGGATCGAAAGGGGCTTTGCCGGTTGAGAGGCGCTGGATTTCGACAAGGAAGGCGATGACGTCTTCCCGGTTGGACCAGTCGAGGTCTGCAAGGCCGCCGAAATGGGCAAAGAATTCAGGTGGCAGGGTGGGAAGTTCGGCTCCGTCCCAGCCAAGAGGCTCGGCGGCGATGAGGGTGATGGAAGCGAGCTCGGGCGGGGGCTCGGTGGCGATCATCTGGGTGATGAAACCGCCCAAGGACATGCCGACGAGATGATAGCGCGTGAGCTTATAAGCGTGGGCGATGGCGAGGACGTCGGTGACGAGGTCTTCGACTGTGTCGGCGGTGGTGCCGAAGGGGCGGGATGTGGAGCGACCGGTGTCGCGGTGGTCAAAGCGGATGACGTAATGACCGGAGGCCGCCAGCGCTTCACACAGTGCTTCGGGCCAGCCGAGCTTGGAGGTGGTGGCGCCCATGACCAGCAGGATGGCCGGATGGTCGGGAGACCCGAAACTTTCAGTTTCGAGCGTGATGGCGCCGTTTTGGACGGATTGCATGCGGCCTCCTTGCTTTGGGGCGTCTACGGTTGCCCATAAACGCCCCTAAGGCAAGAAGGGTTACTCTGCCGGAGTGGGCTCCGGCAGGTCATTGGCTTCATCAAGTTCGCGCTCAAGACGGGCCTCTTCTTCAACCTTTGGCTTGGAGAAGCGCGCGAGAAGCTTATAGGCGACTGGGGTGAGGTAAAGCGTGGCGACCGACGCAATGGAGAGGCCGCCGACGATGACCCAACCCAAGGCCGCACGGGCTTCGGCACCAGCACCAGTGGCCACGACCAAAGGAACGCCGCCCAAAATGGTGGCGATCATGGTCATGAGAACGGGGCGCAGGCGGATGTTGGAGGCTTCTTCGATCGCCTCGTTGACCGACATGCCACGATCTCGCAGCTGATTGGCGAACTCGACAATAAGAATGCCGTTTTTCGCCATGATGCCGACAATCAGCACCAGACCGATCTGTGCGAAGATGTTCGACGAGCCGCCAGTGAGCTGAATGGAGTAGATGCCAGCAGCGACCCCGAGCGGCACGGTGGTCATGACGATGATGGCGCTCCAGAAGCTTTCAAACTGCGCGGCCAGCACCAGAAGGATGATGATCAGCGCAAAGCCGAAGGTGAGGGCGAGAGCGTTGTTCGCCTGACCCAAGGTTTTGGCTTCTGCCATCGGGAGGATCGACTGGCCGTTTTCGAGAAGCGGGGTGGCGATGCGCTGGAGCTCGGCATAGGCGTCGCCCATCGCAAGACCATCTTCAAGGCTGGCGGTGACGTTGACTGCGCGGCGCTGTTCTTCGCGGCGAAGCGAAGGGGGAACCGGTGCTTCGGTGATAGTGGCGATGGTTGAGATCGGGACGAAACGCCCGTCTCCGGTTTTGACGAAGAGGGATTCGAGATCCTTGGGGTCATTGACCGGATTGGTGGTCGAGACCATGCGCACCGAATAGGAGGTGTCGTTGATGAAGATCGAGCCGACTTCGGAGCCGTCGATCATCGCCTGCATGGTGGCGGCGAGGCCATTGATGTCGATGCCCAAGGCATCGGCGCGCTGACGATCGATAGTGAGGGTCAGCTGAGGCTGGGTGGTGTCATAGCCGACGGTGACGCGGCCGAAACGACCATCTTCCTCAAGAGCTTTGGAAATGGTCTGGGCCGTGGCTGCCAGTTCGGCATAGTCGGAACCGGCCACAGCAAATTGCAGGCCGGAACCGCCGCCGCGAATGCCAAGACTATTGCCCTGACGAATGCCACCACGAACGCCGGGAACCTGCGCGAGGAGCGCGTTGATTTCTGTGGCGATCTCGGCCTGGTTACGTTCGCGATCTTTCCAATCGGCAAGGGTGAGGGTCATGAAGCCGCCATTGCCCCACCCTGACAATACGAAGAGCGAGGTGGCTTCGCCGCTGTCGAGATAGGGGGTGAGCATGGCTTCGACCTGACCCAAGCGGGTGCGGACGAAATCAAGGCTGGCGGTGTTGGGCGCTGAGACGTTGACCGAAATCATCGAGCGGTCTTCAGGCGGGGTAATTTCCTGACGAAGGCCGGAGAAGACGAAAATCGATGCGCCAGCAAAGAGCAGAGCAATGACGATGACAACCAGCGGGTTGTTGAGCGCCATGCGCAGCGAGCGGCGATAAAAGCCTGCAAGCATGCTGCCGAGCTTGCCGACAGCGCCGTGGGATTTGTGCTCGGTGGATTTGAGGAGGCGCGAGGCCACCATCGGCCCCATGGTGAGCGCCACCACAGAGGAGAGCAGAACGGCGATGGCGAGGGTGAAGCCGAACTCGCGGAAGAGGCGTCCGGTCTGACCATCGAGGAAGGACAGGGGCACAAACACGGCGGCTAGGGTGAGGGTGGTCGCGACAACGGCGAAGAACACTTCCTGCGTGCCGAGCACGGCGGCGGCGCGGGGGCCCGCGCCCATGTGTTTGCGACGAACGATGTTTTCGAGAACGACGATGGAATCGTCGACCACCAGACCCGTGGCAAGCACGAGGGCGAGCAGGGTCAGGATGTTGAGCGAGAAGCCTGCCGCATACATGCCCGCAACAGCGCCGAGAAGGGCGATGGGCATGGAAATGGCGGGTACGATGGTGGCGCGCCAATCCAAGAGGAAGAGGAAGATGATGATGATCACCACCACCAGCGCGACGATGAGGGCGATTTCAACTTCGTGCAGCGCGCCCTTGATGAAGACGGCCTCGTCGCTGGAGATTTTGACGGTGACGCCAGCAGGCAGGGTTTCGTTGAGAGTTTCAACGGCGGCGTGGACGCCTTCGGAAATGGTGATGGCGTTGGATTGGGCCTGACGGACGATGCCCAGACCAATGCCGGGACGACCATCGGCGCGAATGGAGGACGTGCTGGCGGCAGCATCAAAAACCACGGTGGCGACATCGCCGAGCAGGGTTTTGTTGTTGCCGACGGGGAGCTTTTCAAAATCCGCGGGGCTGGTGACTTCGGAAATGGCGCGAACGGCGATGTTCTGGTTCGGGCCATTGATCGAGCCCGCAGGGGTGTCGATGGCGATGGTCGAGACGGCGGCGCGGACGTCGGCAACGGTGAGGCCGCGGCTGGCGAGCTTGATCGGATCGACGTCGATTTCAAAGCTGGAGGTGCGGGTGCCGTAGATCTGGACTTCGGCCACGCCATCAACGGCGGCGAGGCGCTCGGAGATGATGTCATCCACGATTGTCGAGAGTTCAGCGGTGGTCAGATTGTCGGAGGTGACGGCGAGCTGAATGACGGCCTGTGCGTCGCTATCGGCCTTAAAGATGGTTGGCTCGTTGGCGTCGTCGGGCAGGTTGCGGACGGCGCGGGAGAGAGCGTCGCGCACGTCGGACGTGGCGGTGTCGAGATTGGTGCTCTCGGAGAACTCGAGAGTGACGCGGCTCTGGCCGACTGAGGAAGACGAGGAGATCGAGGTGACGCCCTGGACGCGGGCGACAGCGCCTTCGACAATGGCGGTGATTTCACGGTCGACCGTTTCGGCGGCAGCGCCGGGGAAGCTGGTGGAAATGGAGAGAACCGGCTGCTCGACGCGCGGCAGTTCACGCACTTCAATGCCGAGCAGGGCGGCGAGGCCCGCCACGACGATGAGGGCGTTGATGACGATGGCCAAGACGGGACGCTTGACGAAGAGGGTGGCGAGTGCGCCTCCTCGTTCATTCTTTTTCTCGATCGACATGGCGTCCCTCCTTAGTTGCTCGGGCGGGTGCCGCTTGGGCGTTCGGCCGAGTTTGCGCCATTTGCTGGGCTTTGGCCATCGGCGGGCGGCGCAGGGCGCTCTTCGGCGCCTGGACCATCGAGCACGGTGACGCGAGCGCCTTCGGCGAGCTGCAAAATGCCCTCGGTGATGATCGGGTCGCCTTGCTTGAGGTCGCCACGCACCAGCACGCCATCGCTATTGCGCTGGACGATCTGGGCCATGACTTTTTTGGCCGCGCCGTCTTCGAGCGTCCAGACGTAAGAGCCTTCAGCGGACCACAGGAGCGCCAAAGGATTGACGGCTGGATAGGTCTCGCCGGGGAAGGCGACAGCGACCGAGAAGCTCATGCCAGCGCGCAAAATGCCGTCGGTGTTGGGGATTTCAGCCTGCACTTGCAGGGTGCGGCTGGCGGCGTCGATGCGGCTGTCGATCGCAGCGATTTCGCCAGTGAAGACTTGGCCGGGAAGCGCGACTGCGGTGACGGAAACCGGCATGTCGGCGGTCAGCTGATCGGCGTAGCGTTCGGGGACCCAGAAATCGATGAGGATGGAGCCGGTGTCATCGACGGTGGTGACTTGGGTCTGGGCGGTGACGTAATTGCCGGGCGTAACGCGGATGAGGCCGAGCGTGCCATCAATGGGGGAGGTGATGGTGCGGCGGTCGAGGTTGAGCTTGGCGGTGCGCAGCGCCAATTCGGCATTGTTGGCGGCAAGCTGCGCGGCGGTGAGGGCGGTGCCGGAGACAACATTGGTGGTCGCAAGACCTGTTGTGCGATCGAGCGTTGCCTTGGCATCGGCGGCGGTGAGGGTGGCGCGGTCAAACTCGATCTGCTCGGCGGCAGAATCGATGCGGGCGATGACGTCGCCGGCTTTGACCGTTTGTCCGGCGCGCACGAGCACTTCAGCGAGCGTGCCAGCGGCCGGGGAAATGACCGTGACCGAGCGGGACGGTGTGCCTTCACCAATGGCCTGAAGGGTGTCGTTGATGGTCGCCATTGTGACCGGGGTGGTGACGACATTGGTGGTGCGGGCGCGGGCGCCGGGACCACCAGGACCACCGGGGCGCGGGCCGCCTTGTGCGACCGGAGCGCCACCAGCGGGCGCTGGTTCAGCACTGGCCTGCGGGCCAAAGGGCAGGGTGATGCCGAGCTGGGTTAGCGTCGCCGGAGCGCCGGGGATGAAGTAAAGCCATGCCAGTCCCGCAATCACGAGAACAACAAAAGATGCGAGAAGCTGACGGATCAACGAAAACCTCGGTCGGTAAGGTAGACAAAATTGTGCCCAACCCTAGCAGTGACGCTGGGTTATTGGGCATTACAATGTTGTAAGGTGCTCGAAAAAGTCCGGATGGACCTTTTAGGGCTCAATCGGCGCGTCTGGGCGGCCACCCCATTCGGTCCATGAACCATCGTAGATCGCCACTGATTTTGCGCCGGCGCGTTGCAGGGCCAAGGACAGCACGGCGGCGGTGATGCCGGAGCCGCAGGTGGTGATGATCGGGCGATTAAGGTCAATGCCGCGTTCGGCAAAAAGGGCCTTGAGCTCCGTCTCAGAGCGCAACTGCCCGGCTTCGCTGAGGGTGCCGACGGGCACGTTGATCGCGCCCGGCATATGGCCGCTGCGCAGGCCAGCGCGCGGTTCGGGGACTTCGGCGTTAAAGCGCGGGGCAGGGCGCGCATCGAGGATTTGCGCCTTTTTGTCGGTTAGGCGCGCGAGAACTGTGTCGAAATCAACCACGGCTTCGGGGGTGAAGCTGGGCGTGAAAATGGTGGGCTCAGGCGATTGGTCGCCGGTTTGGGTCGGTCGTTGCTCGCTGCGCCACTTTGGGCCGCCGCCTTCAAGCATGGCGACGTTTTGAGCGCCAAAAATTTTGAACGTCCACCAAGCGCGCGGGGCGCTGAACAGGCCGGTTTCGTCGTAGATGAGGATCTGGCTGGTTTCGCTAATGCCTAGTGCGCCGACCGCTTGGGCAAAAGCTTCCGGCGTTGGCAGCATGTGCGGCAGATCGGTGGATGTGTCGGAAATGGCGTCGATGTCGAAGAACACCGCGCCGGGGATGTGGCCTTCGCGAAACTCGGTGCGGGGATCACGGGCGAGATTGGGCATGTGCCAGCTGGCATCAACGATGACGAGATTGTCGTCTTCCAAATGAGCCGAAAGCCAATCGGTGGTGACAAATGGTGTCTGCACAGCACGCTCCAAGTCTTTTGTCGTGTGGTAGCGCGGAAGCCGGACTGCCGACAAGAGCGTTACCGCATCGGAGCAGGGCCGGAGCTTTCGCGCAAGACGAGTTCAACGGGCCAAATCTCATGCAGATCGGCTGGCGATTTGCCCGCCAGAATTTGGCTGATCAGCTCGGCAATGCGAATGCCGGCCTGACGAATGGGGGAGCGGGTTGTCGACATGCTGGGGTACATGTTGTCGGCGTTGAGATAGGGGAAAACGTCATCATGGGCGATGATGGACACGTCTTTGCCCAAGGTCAGGCCAGCCTGACGAATGGCGCGGAAGACGCCGAGCGCGGTCATCATCGAGCCGGGCAGGAACGCCGTTGGCGGATTTGGGGCTGCGAGCATTGATTGGGCGATGCGGAAGCCCAATTCGTCGGTGAACGGGGTGTTGACGACCATGTTCGGGTCGCAGGGAATGCTGCGGGCCTTCAGCGCCATCCGGTAGCCCAGCTCGCGGTGCTCGGCAAAGGTCTGTCCCTTGAAGCCATTGAGCAGGGCGATGCGCGTGTGGCCGAGATCGAGCAAATGGGTGGTGGCGCGTTCGGTGGCCCCCTGATTGTCGATGTCGAGATAGGCGATGGGCTTGCCGATGTCGGTGCGGCCGTGGAGCACGAAGGGCAGGCCTAGTTCCATGAGCAGCTTGGCGCGCTTATCGTGGGTGGTGGGCGAGTGCAGGATGACCGCATCGACCTTTTTGCTGGCTGCCAAACGTCGATAGGCCGCCATTTCTTCCTCAAGACTGTTGACCACAGTCACGAGAATATCTTGGTCGCGATTGGTGACCACGCTGCCGACGCCGGAGATGAACTCCGACATATGGGGACCGAGGATTTCGGAGGCTGAGGTGACGAGCCCAACCGCGCCACTGCGGCCCGTCGCCAGGCGAAGAGCGCTGGCATTGGGACGATAGCCCAAGCGATCAGCCGCTTCGGACACGCGCTTGCGCGTTTCCTCATTGACTTCGGGATAGCCATTTAGGGCGCGGCTCACTGTGGTCTGCGAAAGGCCCAGGTGCTCGGCCAGATCTTTTAGTCTCATGGCGTGGTTCGCTTCGAACGCGTCGGTGTCTCAGCTGAGTGCTGATTGTGTACCTTGGCTCTAAAGCAGGCGGGCTCCCTTTGATAGGGACTCCGCGCTTCTCCTCAGATTCCATTCAAAGCGATTTCAAATTTCTGCGCAAGATGGTGTTTGAAACCGATCGGAGCAGATTGCGGTTCGTACCTCAGGTTGGATGGGTGGCTGAATACTGCGGATTTAAGTGCATGATCTTCTTGGAGGAAAAGTAACGCTCAAGAATGCGTGCTGGAAAATGTGTTAAGTCTTGCTTGACAGTTTTCGGGCCGTCTGGTTCCTTCTCGTCCAAAGCGCTTTGAAAGACGCTACCGGAAACAGGTAACAGCAAAGTCGCTTTGGGAGGAAAAGCAGTACGGCTGGAGTGCGGCTGACTGTCTTTGTCTCCCCCATTTATATTCTCTCGGGAGGACTCCGAATGAATCTAAAGACCCTTATCGCCGGATTGCTGGCGAGTGTGACGATGGTTGGTGCTGCAAACGCGGCGTCCCTCGCTATCGTTTCGGGCGACACCGGCACCGGCCTGCAGTTCCTGCAGTCGGAACTGGATCTGTTCAAGGCCGAAAGCGGCCATGACGTGACCATCGTCCCAATGCCTTCTTCGACCAGTGACCAGTTTGGTCAGTACCGTCTGTGGCTTGCTGCGGGCAACGCAGACATCGACGTATACCAGACCGACGTTATCTGGGCGCCGCAGCTGGCCGATCAGCTCGTTGACCTGACCGAAGCTGCCAAGGACGTTGTTGGCGTTCACTTCCCGTCCGTGATTGAATCGCAGACCGTGAATGGCAAATTGGTTGCCGTCCCAGGCTTTACCGACGCGCCAGCACTGTTCTACCGCAAGGACCTGCTGGAAAAGCACGGCAAGGAAGTTCCAAAGACTTGGGTTGAGCTGCACCAGACCGCTAAGGCGATCATGGATGCTGAGCGCGCCGAAGGTAACAAGGACATGTGGGGCTATGTCTTCCAGGCGAACGCCTATGAAGGCCTGACCTGTAACGCTCTCGAGTGGGTTAACGCTTACGGCGGTGGCCAGATCATCGAAGCTGACGGCACCATCTCGATCAATAACGAGCAGGCTGTAGCGGCGCTTGAAGAAGCTGCAAGCTGGATCGGCACCATCGCACCAGAAGGCGTTCTCGCTTATGGCGAAGAAGAAGCTCGTGGTGTCTGGCAGCTGGGCAACTCGGTGTTCATGCGCAACTGGCCATATGCCTATGCGCTGAGCAACTCGGCCGACGCGCCTGTTAAGGGCAAGTTCGACGTAGCTCCGCTTCCTGCGGGTGAAGGCCCAGGCGCTAAGGCATCGGGTACACTGGGTGGCTGGAACTTCGCGGTTTCCAAGTATTCCAAGGAAGTCGATGCAGCGACCGAATTGGCGCTGTTCCTCGCTTCTGAAGGCTCCCAGAAGCGTCGTGCGATCAGCCAGAACAATCTGCCGACCGTTCAGACCCTCTACAAGGATGCTGACGTCTTGGCAGCAGCGCCGTTCATGGCTGCTTGGGAAGAAATCTTCAAGAACGCTGTTCCGCGTCCTTCCGCACCAACCCAAGCCTCTTACAACGAAGCCTCGTCGCTGTTCTGGAGTGCAGTCCACAACACGCTCTCGGGCAATGGTTCGGCTGCCGAGAACCTTGAAGTTCTCGAAATCGACCTGACCGATCTGCTCGCTAAGTAAGCGCTTCGGATGAAGTTAGGGTGCGGGCACCTATGTCCGCACCTCCTCTGCCTTGAACCATGGGGGAAGGCTGATGACGACTGAGGCGGTTTCTTCGCAGATGCCCAGAGGCGCGGCCCACAACAAATCCGAACTGATGCAGCAGCGCGTGCGTGCTGCTCGACTGTTCCTTCTGCCAATGTTGATCGCCCTAGCGGTCGTGGCAGGGTGGCCATTGCTTCGGTCTATCTATTTTTCTTTTACAGATGCCAAGCTCAACAGCATTGGTGACGCTCAGTGGGTTGGGTTTGCGAACTATCTGCAAATCCGCACGCTTGAGAGCGGCCGTGTGCTGTATCGTGGCGTTTTGGCCGACCCCGATTGGTGGAACGCCGTTTGGAACACCGTGCGCTTCGCGTTCTGGTCCGTGCTTTGGGAAACCGTGCTCGGCATGATCGTGGCGCTGGTGCTCAACGCTGAATTCAAAGGCCGCGGTTTTGTCCGCGCTGCCGTGCTTATTCCATGGGCGATCCCGACCATCGTATCGGCCCGTATGTGGAGCTGGATGCTGAACGATCAGTTCGGCATTCTCAATGATCTCGGCATGAAGCTGGGCCTGTTGGACGGGCCAGTGGCTTGGACGGCATCGCCCGATACCGCCATGCTGGCCGTGCTGATCGTTGATATCTGGAAGACGACGCCGTTTATGGCGCTGCTCATTCTGGCGGGCCTGCAGATGATCCCCAAGGACATCTATGAAGCTGCTGAAATCGACGGCGTGCATCCGGTCAAGCAGTTCTTCAAGATCACGCTGCCGCTGGTGCGTCCGGCGCTGATGGTGGCGATCATCTTCCGCGTGCTCGATGCGCTGCGCATTTTCGATCTGATCTATGTGCTGACGCCGAACTCCAAGGCCACCAAGACCATGTCGGTCTTGGCGCAGGAGAACTTATTCCAGTTCGACAATTTCGCCGAAGGCTCGACGCAATCGACGCTGCTGTTCCTCATCATCGCGCTCTTCACCATTCTCTACATCTGGTTGGGCAAGGTGAATTTTGACGGAGGTTCTCGCTAATGGATAGCTCACTGAACCTTTGGAAATTGACCAAGACGGTGCTGTTCTATGCACTCGTCGTGGCGATTGTGGTGGCTGCGGTGTTCCCGTTCTACTACGCCATTCTAACGAGCTTTAAGTCGGGCACCGACTTGTACCGCGTCAATTATTGGCCGACCTCGTTCAGCCTCGATAACTACATCTCCGTGTTCAGCCAGGGCTCGTTCCCACGCAATCTGCTGAACTCGGTGTTTATCGCGACCACGACCGTGGTGTTTGCGCTGTTTCTGGCGGTGACGGCATCCTTCGCATTGAGCCGCGTGCGCTTTGCGGGGCGTGGCCTGCTTTTGATGTGCATTCTGGCCGTCTCGATGTTCCCGCAAATTGCGGTGTTGTCGGGCCTGTTTGAGGTGATCCGTGCCTTGGGGATCTACAACACCCCTTGGGCGCTGATTTTCTCCTACACCATCTTTACGCTGCCCTTCACCGTCTGGGTGCTGACCACCTTTATGCGTGACCTGCCCATCGAGATCGAAGAAGCAGCGATTGTGGATGGGGCATCGCCTTGGGTGATTATCACCCGCGTATTCCTGCCGCTGATGTGGCCAGCGCTGGTGACGACAGGCCTATTGGCCTTCATCGCGGCGTGGAACGAGTTCCTCTTTGCACTCACCTTCACCGTCAGCAACCAGACCCGAACGGTTCCCGTGGCTATCGCCATGCTGTCGGGCGGGTCTCAGTATGAAATCCCATGGGGCATCATCATGGCAGCCTCGGTGATTGTAACCGTGCCGCTGGTGGCGCTCGTGTTGATCTTCCAGCGCAAGATTGTCAGCGGGCTCACCGCCGGCGGCGTCAAGGGCTAAGGAGTAAGTCGAAAATGGCAAGCATTGAGCTTCGCAATATCCGTAAGGCCTTTGGCGCGGTTGAGGTGATCAAAGGCGTCGACCTCGACATCAAAAAGGGCGAGTTCATGGTCTTCGTCGGCCCTTCGGGGTGCGGGAAGTCCACGCTGTTGCGCCTCATCAGCGGGCTCGAGGACATTACCTCCGGCGACATGCTGTTTGACGGGCAGCGGGTGAACGCTTTGGCACCATCCAAGCGCGGTATCGCCATGGTGTTCCAGTCCTATGCGCTCTATCCGCATATGACCGTTTACGACAACATGGCTTTCGGGCTGACGCTCGAAAAGGGCAAGAGCAAGGAAGACATTCGCAAGCGCGTCGAACGCGCAGCGGACATGCTGCAGATCCGGCAGTATCTCGACCGTCTGCCCAAGCAACTTTCGGGTGGTCAGCGCCAGCGTGTGGCGATTGGCCGTGCGATCACGCGCGACCCAAAGGTGTTCCTGTTTGACGAACCGCTCTCGAACCTCGACGCGGCGCTGCGCGTGGCGACCCGTATTGAGATCGCCAAGCTGCATGAAGAAATGAACGACGTGACGATGATCTACGTCACGCACGATCAGGTGGAAGCGATGACGCTGGCCGACCGGATCTGTGTGTTGCGGGATGGTCTGGTGGAGCAGGTCGGTACGCCGATGGAGCTTTACGAGACGCCAAACAGCCTGTTCGTCGCGGGCTTTATCGGATCGCCAAAGATGAACTTCATCACCGGCGATAAGGCTGCGGCGCATAATTGCACCACCGTCGGCATTCGTGGCGAGCACATGACCGTGTCGCCCGATGGCGTTTGGGAAGGCAAGGTGATCCACACCGAAAACCTCGGTTCGGACAGCTATGTCTATCTCGATATGGGGCAGGAAGAGCCCGTGGTCGTGCGCTTGGATGAAGCGCGCGAATATCGCAGCGGCGATGTCATTCGGGTGTCGCCTCTGAATGAGAAAATCCATCGGTTCGACGAGGCCGGAAAACCCATTCGCTAAAGTTTGCGCCTGAGGGCGCATGAACAGATCGGGTTGGCGGGACGCTCGTGCTTTCCGCCAACCTCCGTAACCTCAGCAGACGTCGACCAAGGGGTCGACAGCATTAGGAGCCTACCATGCCCATCCGTACACTCGTTTGGGGCGAGAATGTTCACGAACAAAAGAACAAGGTTGTCGCCGAAAACTATCCAAATGGCATGCACAACCAGATTGCCTCGCTGCTCAAGCAGGATGGCAATATCGAGGTGAAGACCGCGACGCTTCAGGAGCCGGAACATGGCTGCACCGAAGACGTGCTTGCGAACACCGACGTTCTGGTTTGGTGGGGCCACGCCGCGCATGGCGACGTTTCCGATGAAGTTGTCGAACGCATTGCCAAGCATGTTTGGCAGGGCATGGGCCTGATCGTTCTGCACTCGGGCCACTTCTCAAAGATTTTCAAGCGCCTGATGGGCTCGCCTTGTGCGCTCAGCTGGCGTGAAGCGGGCGAACGCGAACGCCTGTGGGTGGTCAATCCGGGTCACCCGATTGCCAAGGGCCTGCCGCCATTCTTCGAACTCGAAATGGAAGAAATGTATGGCGAACCCTTCTCGGTGCCAGAACCACTCGAAACCGTTTTCGTGTCGTGGTTCCAGGGCGGCGAAGTGTTCCGTTCGGGCCTGACCTATCGTCGCGGCGCAGGCAATATTTTCTACTTCCGTCCTGGTCACGAAACCTACCCAACCTATCACGACGACACCGTAGGCAAGGTGCTGCGCAATGCGGTGAACTGGGCCAATAACGGTACGCGTTTCCCGGCGCTGCTGGACGCACCGAATGTGCCGGTTGGTGAAGCGCTCGAAGCGATCGAAGAACGCGGTCCGACCCTTCATGAAGGCCGCGAAGGCTTCAAATAAGCTGAGCGACACACTCTTTGAAATCCCGGCGTTCGCGTCGGGATTTTTGAATGGACGGAAATCGGCTCGGTACAAGAGCTGAACCGTTGGTTGAGAAACAGCGCGGCGCGGGCCGCAGGGATAAATGACAATGCGTATCCTCATCCTGGGTACTGGCGGCATGGCAAACACGCACGCCAAGAATTTTGCGGCCATTGAAGGCGTGACCCTTGTGGGGGGCGTGGACGTTGATCCGGCGCGCGTTGAGGCGTTCTGCTCGGCACACAATATTGAGCGCGGCTTTGGCTCGCTCGATGCAGCGCTGGCTTGGGGCGAATTTGACGCCATTGCCAATGTGACGCCTGATAGCGTGCACTACGCGACTACGATTGCAGCGCTCAATGGCGGCAAGCATGTGTTCTGCGAAAAGCCGCTGGCGACCGACCATGCGCGTGCGCTGGAAATGACCGAAACCGCCGAGCGCCTTGGCCTCGTGAACATGGTCAATCTGACCTATCGGAACGTCTCCGAGCTGCAAAAGGCCCGTGAGATCGTGCAGTCGGGACAGGTCGGCCAGGTCAAGCATTTTGAGGCGAGCTATCTGCAGAGCTGGCTGGTGTCGAAGGCTTGGGGTGACTGGCGCACGGAGTCGCAGTGGCTTTGGCGCTTGTCCAAAAAGCATGGCTCGAATGGCGTTTTGGGCGACATCGGCGTTCACATTCTGGACTTTGCCGCCTATGGCGCGGGCAGCGATTTCTCCAAGGTCTTCTGCCGCTTGGAAACCTTCGACAAGGCTCCGGGCAATAAGATTGGCGAATATGATCTGGACGCGAACGACAGCTTTGCCATGACGGCGCAGCTGGAAAATGGCGCGCTGGGCGTGATCCACGCGACCCGTTGGGCAACCGGTCACGTCAATGAGCTGCGCTTGCGCGTTTATGGTGAGTTGGGCGCTGTGGAAGTGCGCCATCGTCATGATGGATCGCAGCTTCTGACCTGCCTTGGCGACGATGCTGAGACAGCGACATGGACCGAGGTTCAGGTCGACAAGGTGCAGACTAATTACGAGCGCTTTGTTGAAGCGTGCCGCACCGGCAAGAACCTTGAGCCAAGCTTCCGCCACGCCACAAATATTCAGAAGGTTCTGGATTTGGGGACGGTGACTGATCGCGACCGCACCGAGCATCACGTCTAAACGACACGGTGCAAAGCAAGAGGCCCGCAGCGATGCGGGCCTAAATTTTTCTCTTACATGCCGAACATGGTGCGCGCGGCTTGCTCGGCGGTGTCGCCAGCCTGCTTGACCTGTTCGTCCGTGAGGCCTGAGCTTTTGGCCATGGTTTCGGCCTGAGTGCGGGCCTGAGCAATTGCTTCCTGCTTTTCAGCGTCGGTCAGATTGAGCTCCTTAACTTGGGTCTGCAGATCGTCCATGGCTTGCTTGACTTCAGCGTCCGACGGCAAGGTCGCGGTCGGGTCTGCCGGAGCAGGCGTTGGAGCTGGCGTCGCTGCAGGCGCTGGGGTTGGTGCAGGTGCAGGTGCAGGTGCAGGTGCAGGTGCAGGTGCAGGGGTTGGAGCAGGGGCCGGGGCTGGTGTCGTCGTGGTCGTTGACGCGGCTGGGGGTGTTTCGCTTGGCGCGTTATCACACGCCGCAAGGGTCAGAGCGGAAACGGCGATGGCAGCAAAGAGTAATGGCTTCATGCTAAGGGTCTCTAATTTATCGCGTAGGCTAGGCCGATCACAAGGCGTGAAGGCGCCAGTTACCCCCTAACGGACGGGCTCACGAATTGTTCACCGCAGGGGTGATCACAATTTTCGTTTCAGGGCACAAAAAAGGGCGCTCGGAAGCGCCCTTAGAGTCTTGGCTATCGTTTGGGTTAGTCGAGCTGGGTGATGCGACCATCTAAGAATGGGGTGTAGGAGCCACCGTGCTCGGCGATGTAATCGGCCAGAACCTGTTCAAGTGGTGGGCCGAAGTCATATGGATCTTCGCCCTCGGCAAAAACTCCAAAACCGTCACCGCCGCCGCGGACGAAGTTATTGGTGACGATGATGTAGTCAGCCTCTTCGTCGATCGGCACCCATTCATCGCCTTCGCCCTTGACCAGAACGTCGGAGATGCGCTCGCCCACCGGCTTCGAGAGCGAGAAGGAATACTTCATGCCCGCGACCTGGCTGAAGCGGCCAGCGCCGTTTTCGACGTCACTGACGGCGTTTTCGAGCGCTTCAATGACGTCTGCGCCGGAAACTTCGACGGTGGCGAGGGTGTTGGAGAACGGCAGGACCGTCAGCACTTCACCCATGGTGATTTCGCCGGTGTCGATGGACGCGCGAATGCCACCAGAGTTCTGGAAGGCGATGGTTGCGCCCTGGTCTTTGGTGCGCTCGAGGATCGCTTCGGCGAGCAGATTGCCGAGGTTACATTCTTGCACGCGGCAGACTTCACGCGAGCCTTCAAGTGGTGCGGTGGTTGAACCGACAACGACAGCTGCCATTTCGGCGAGGGGGCCAGCCAGATCGGCAAGCTGGGTCTTGAAGTCTTCATTGCCGACGACGGTGGCGTCGATCAGATAGGGCTCGCCTTCGGCCTTGGTGACAACGCCATTGTCGTCCCAAGTGACGGAGAGATCGCCGAGATATTTGCCATATTGGTTGGCTTGGACGACGGCGACTTCAATCCCGTCCGGATTGGTGACCATGGTCGGATAAGGGCCGACGGCGTTTTCAGCTGTGTTCGACAGCAGCGAGTGGCTGTGACCACCAACAATGATGTCGACGAGCGGGACCGCTGCGGCAACTTGCAGGTCTACCCCATAGCCAATGTGGGAGAGCAGGATGATTTTATTGACGCCAGCGGCGTCAAGCGCTTCGGCCGCGCCGCGGACATATTGAATGACGTCGTGGAATTCGACATTGCCCACGGAAGCGATTTCGGGTGTGTCCTCGGCGGTGGCGCCGATAATGCCGATCTTTTCGCCGCCGATTTCGACGACATAGGAGCCCTTGATTTTGCCGCGCAGGTTGTCGTCACGCGAGACGTCAAAATTGCCGCCAATGATTGGGAACTCGGCAGCGTCGATGAATTTGAGGAATTCTTCCGGGCCGTCGTCAAATTCATGATTGCCGGTAGCGACGACGTCAAAGCCCATCTGGTTGAAGAAGTCGGCAACGATCTTGGACTTGTAGGTCGAGTAATAGAGCGAGCCTTGGAAGTTGTCGCCCGCGGACAGCAGAATCGAATTGCCCGAGGTGTATTTCTCGCGGGTGTCGTCGATGATGGTTTTCAATCGCGCGATGCCGCCGAAGCATTCGCCTTTGGCGTCCGTTTCCGCATTGCAATTGGAGTCTGATCCCGTGATCGGGTCAAACCGCGAGTGGAAATCGTTGATGTGCAGGATGTTCAGCGTGAAGTCGGCATAGGCGGCGCCAGAAAGACCGGCGAAAAACGTGAGCGCGGTGGCGCTCAAAAGCAGTTTCTTCATCCCCGTAATTCCTCGTTCATTGTCCTTGCTGCAGTCCGTGGCGGGCACGGAACGCGCGGGTAGTTAAGCAGGTCTTTGTAACAGTGCAAAGTGCGGTGTTTTTTGGGGCGGGGCCGAGGGGAGGCGCCGTGACCCCCACCTAGCCTCCTGCTGGTAGGGGGAGGGATGGGGCGAGTGGGTTGAGGGATTGGGGATGGGGCCGAGGGGAGGCAAGAGTACGCCCGCCAAACCTGCCACTCGTCGGCGGAGGGATGGATCGAGTGGGTTGGTGGGGGCGTTAAGATGAGGGGCGAGAAATTTTCTTTATAGTAAGAGACTTAAGGGCTTGTCGGCGGTGCGTGGCTAGATTTGGCAATGAATTGGCTTAGTGGGCTTACATCTCCCGATCACTCCGTTATTGTTGCCACGGTTTGATTTGCAGGGGATTGCGCATGCGCAGTGCATTGATCGTTTATGGTGGTTGGGAGGGGCATGACCCTGAGGAGTGCGCCACGATTTATCGTCGATGGCTCCATGAGGACGGATATTCTGTCCGCACCTCAACCGAGACCAGCGCTTTTGCCGATCCTGATATTGCCAATCTGTCGTTGATTATCCCGATTTTCACGATGAGCAAGATTGGCAAGGACGAGGTCGCGAACCTGACCAAGGCGGTCGAAAACGGCGTGGGCCTTGCCGGGCATCACGGGGGGATGAGCGACGCGTTTCGCGATAGCGTTGAGTATCAATTCATGGTCGGTGGCCAGTGGGTGGCGCATCCGGGCGATATCATCGACTACACGGTCGATGTGGCGCGGCCGGAAGATCCGATCATGGCCGGGATCAAGTCGTTCCCATACACGTCCGAGCAATATTACATGCATGTCGATCCATCGATCGAAGTGCTGGCGACGACGACATTTTCGGGTGAGCACGCCGCTTGGACCAAGGGCGTCGTTATGCCTGTCGTCTGGAAGCGGCAGTACGGCCAGGGCCGCGTGTTCCACATGACTTTAGGCCACCAAGCCAAAGAATTCGAAAACCCTAATATGGCAACCATCATCCGCCGTGGTATGAATTGGGCGGCACGCGACGTTTAGCGTGATGTGCCTACCGCGCCGCATGAGTGGCGCGGACGCTTATCTCTCTTGAGGAGGCGAATACCGTGGCGTTGAACGCAGAAAAAACCACACCAGCGACCAAAGGGCCGCTGGTCTATCGGCAATCGATCTGGACGCGGTTAACCCATTGGTCCTGGGTGATCTGCCTATTCTTTCTGCTGTTCTCTGGGTTGCAGATTTTCAACGCCCACCCCACGCTCTATATCGGCCAGCAATCTGGCTTTGAGTTCGACAACGCCATTCTCGATATCAGGGCGATCAATACGCCTGAAGGCCCGCGCGGACAGACGACTGTCTTCGGGCAGACCTTTGATACCACCGGCGTTTTGGGCATGAGCGGCTCGGCCGTGCGGCCCGATTTTGTGGCCTTTCCGGGGGCTGTGACCATTCCCTCGTTCCGCGATCTGGCGACCGGGCGGGTGGTGCACTTCTTCTTTGGCTGGATTTTCGTCGGGACGATGTTCGTCTGGTTTGTGGCCAGCGTGCTCAATGGGCATATTGAGCGCGACATTATCCCGAAAAAGGGCGATTGGCGGGGCTTGCCGGGCGATATCTGGAACCATCTACGGTTCCGCATCCAACATGGACGACGCTATTCGCCTTTACAAAAGCTCACCTATTTCATCGTCTTTGTCGTGCTGTTTCCAGCGATTATCCTGACCGGGCTGTGCATGAGCCCGGGTATGAATGCTGGGTTTCCATGGCTGCTGGACCTGTTTGGGGGACGACAGACGGCGCGCACTATCCACTTTATCGCCATGGCGCTTCTGGTGCTGTTTTTCGTCGTCCATGTGATCATGGTGGTTGTCTCCGGGCCGCTGAATAATCTGCGCTCGATGATCACGGGACGCTATCGGACGAGCCCCGGCACGCCAATGCAGGAGAAGGACAAGCCATGAGCAAGATCATTCTCAATCGGCGTAAGCTCATTTTGGGCGGTAGCGCGGTGGGCGCTGGACTGGCGCTGACTGGCTGTAAGCCGTTCGATTTTCTGGCGCGACGCGGCGATCCGATCCGTGAGGTTATGGAAAGCGCCAATGTGCTGACCTACAGGGCGCAGCGGGCGCTGATTGGGGACCAAGTGCTGTCGCCCGAATATAGCGAAAGCGAAATTCGGCAGGGAATGAAGCCCAATGGCTCAACCGAGCCAACCACCGCCGAATATAATTTCCTGCGCATGGCCAATTTTGAGCCCTATCGCTTGACCATCAAGGGGATGGTGGAGCGCGAGGTGAGCTATTCGCTGGCGGAATTGCGCAATATGCCCTCGCGCACGCAGATTACGCGGCACGATTGCGTTGAAGGATGGAGCTGCATCGCCAAGTGGACCGGCACCCAACTCGGGGCGCTTCTCGATGAAGCCGGGGTGAAAGATGGCGCGCGGTATTGCGTCTACCATTGCTTTGACAATATCCAGCGCACGCTGAGCGGCGACATTCTCTATTACACCAGCTCCGACCTCGTTGACGCCTATCACCCGCAAACAATTTTGGCCTATGGGCTCAATGATGAGACGCTGCCGGTGAGTAATGGCGCGCCGGTGCGGCTGCGGATCGAGCGGGCGCTGGGCTATAAGCAGCCGAAATATCTCCACACCATTGAGCTGGTGGATGATCTCTCCAAAATCGGCCTGGGCAAGGGCGGCTATTGGGAAGATAATGGCTATGATTGGTACGGCGGGATTTAGAGCTTTTCGCTGCGCTCAAGGAGGCCCGTGAGCCTGTCGATTTCCTGCGCGTAGACGCGATAACTGCGGATCCAGCCGGCGGGCCAGTTGCCGGTTTGCCGGGCTATGATGGCGGGGATGCGCGCGCCGAGTGGGTGTTCGGTGATGGTTGCGAGCGAGGCTATGCCCCAACGATCATCGATGAGCAGGATGTCGCTGTCGTAATTGCGAATGTTTTCCCAACTGGTGGCGTGATAGTCGCCGGAGGTGGGGACCAGCTCGACAATGTTAACGCCCCAGTTGCGGAAATCGACCAGTTCGCCAAAGCGGCTGGCAACGCCAAGGGCGATCTCTGAACGGCCGGGCGAAATGGGCAGGACCGTCAAATCGGATTTGCTGGCCGCAGTAGCGATGAGGGCGTCGCGGGCTTTTTCAAAGGCGGCTTTGTCGGCAGCAAGGCGCTCTTCATTGACACTGTCTGTGAGGCTACGCGCAAAACCTTCATACTCAACAATCGTCGCGAGCGTTGAATTGGGCGTGGCGATGCCGATGAGGGGGGCAATGGCTTCCAGCCGGGATTTGAACGGCTCCTCATGGGTGCCGCCAGCATAGGAATAATACTCTGGCGCGTATTCGGTGATGATGATGTCGGGCGCGAGGGCAAGAATGGCCTCGGCGTCGATTTCGCCCCAGCCTTGCGAGACGACAGGAATATGGGAAACGTCGACGCCCTCGAGGGCGCGCTCGAGCGAGGGTTGGCCGTTGAGCAAAATGCCTACAGGTTCGATGCCTAAGGGAATAAGTGCGGCGGCAACGCTAGCGTGTGCAACAATGCGCTGAGGCGGTTCTGAAAGGACCACTTCTGTGCCCGCGCCGTCGGTATAACGCCATTCGGAAGCCAGAGCACTGGCGGGAAGGGCGAGCAGGGCGAGAAGAACAAGGGCGCGGATCATGGTGCTAGATCGCACTGTCATCGCGCCAAGGCAAGTGCGATGCATGAAGGGTATGCGCAGGCGCACACTCGAAAAACCTTGCGTTTTTGTGATCTCTCGCCCATATGAGGGCCACGTCCCGGCCGGAAAGGCCGATGATGGGCTTCTCTTCTTACTTAAGCGGTGAGCGGCGAAGTCATCCCGGAAGCAACAGGCTCCGGGCTTGAGCCAGCACCCGCGCGATAACTCTATCGCCCGTTTGCAGAATTTTATTCGGCGGCCGCTGTGCGGTGCGCTGGCGCGTTGTATCGCGCAGCAAGAAAGACACACGTTTGACTTCTTTCATCGAATTGGGTTTGCCCGAACAGCTCACCACCAGCCTGACTGCAGGTGGTTTTACTGAAGCAACCAAGATTCAATCGCAGGCTATTCCAAAGCTTTTGGAAGGCCGTGACATGCTGGGCATCGCCCAGACCGGCTCGGGCAAGACGGCGGCTTTCGGCCTGCCAATCCTTGCTGGCCTTATGGGCCTCACCGGCCGTCCACGCCCAATGACCACTCGTGCGCTGATCCTGGCGCCGACCCGCGAATTGGCCGTGCAGATCGAAGAGAACATGCGCAAGTTCGCAGGTTCCAAGATGCGCCTTGATACCGTTCTCGTGCTCGGCGGCGTGTCGCGCTACCATCAGGTTGGCAAGATCGCCAAGGGCGTTGACGTTGTGATTGCAACGCCGGGCCGCCTCAAGGACCTGCTGGACGACAACAAGATCAAGCTCAACGAAACCCGTTGGCTGGTGCTGGACGAAGCTGACCGCATGCTCGACATGGGCTTTATTGCCCCGGTTCGTGCTATCGCCAAGCAGATCGGCCTGCGTCGTCAGACCATGCTGTTCTCGGCAACCATGCCGGCGGAAATCGAAGATCTGGCCAAGACGCTGCTGAAGGAACCAATCAAGGTTGAAGCGGCGCCGCAGGGTTCGACCGTGGTCAAAATCGACCAGCGCGTGATCATGTCCGGCTCGAAGGCAAAGCGTGGCGTTCTCAACGACCTGCTGGCCGACGAGAAGGAAGGCATGGAACGCGTCATCATCTTCTCGCGCACCAAGCATGGCGCCGACCGCGTGGCGAAGAACCTTGCGATCGATGGTCATGAAGCAGCGGCAATTCACGGCAATAAGAGCCAGAACGCCCGTCAGGCAGCTCTCAAGGGCTTTGCCACCGGTCAGGTTCGCATTCTGGTTGCAACCGACATTGCCGCACGCGGTATCGACGTTAAGGGCATCACCCACGTCGTGAACTACGAACTGCCAGACGATCCGGAAAACTACGTTCACCGTATCGGTCGTACCGGTCGTAACGGGGAAAGCGGCATCGCGATCACTCTCGTTGATGGCTCGGAAAAGGCCAAGCTGCGCGATGTGGAACGCCTCATCCGTCGTACGCTGCCAGTCTCGGGCGATGTGAACTTGGTCGAAACGGATGCAGCTCCGCGTGGCGCACGCACGAGCCCGGGTGCTCCGGCTGGTGCGCGTACTGCACGCAATCCCAAGCCAAATCCGCGCAAGTTCAACACCCCACGTCCGGGTGGTGAGCGCAGCAAGGGCGGGGCAGCACGCGAAGGCGTTGCTCGCGATCCGAAGAACCCATTGGCTCCGGCTAAGTCGATCAAGCCACCACGCGCAGATGGTCTCAAGACCAAGCAGCGCTGGAGCACAGCGGCTAAAAAGACAGCAGCGCGCAATCGTCGCGACGGCTAAAGATCACGAAAAAGGCGGCTCAAGGGCCGCCTTTTTTATTGTCTGCTTGGGGTATCAGGCGACCGAATTGAGATAAAAATGGTCGTTCTGGGGAGCGCTGTACCCGGGCTTGCCGGCGAGGTGGGAGAGAAACTCTTCAGCCCAATCACCGACATTATGTTTTCGCGCCGCAGCCATGAGCGCATCATAGCGGGCACGCCGTTCCTCAAGGTCCATTTCGAGCGCAACGCGGATCGCCTCGGCACTTTCGTCGGTGTCAAAGGGATTGACCTGAAGCGCGGCAGGGAAGATTTCGGCCGCTCCGGCGAAGCGCGAGAGGATCAGTACGCCCGGGTCCTCGGGGTTTTGCGAGCCGATATATTCGTGCGCCACAAGGTTCATGCCGTCTCGTAATGGTGTGATCAGCCCGACGCGCGCGAGGCGATAAAGACCGGCCAGGCTTGGTTGTCCATAGGCCCGTTTGACATAGGTGAGGGGTTGCCAATCGGGCTCGGCAAACTTGCCCATCACCCGACCACAAACGGCATCCAAGGTTTCAGAAGTGGCTTGATATTCCTTGATGGTGTCGCGCGAGGGGGGCGCGACCTGTAGAAAATGCACGCCGCGGCGGAAGCTCGCGTTGTGAGCCAGGAACTTTTCATAGGCTTCAACGCGCTGCGGCAGGCCTTTGGAATAATCGAGACGATCAACCCCGAGAATGAGCTGCTGATCGCCCAAGGAGCGGCGCATGCGCGTGATCATCTTTTGCGCAGCGGGGCTGACCGAGAGGCTTGCGAAAGCATCCGGATCAGAGCCGATGGGGAAAGCGACGATTTCGGTGCGGGAGAAATCGACGTGGTGATTTGCGCTTGAGGCAAAGGTTGGCGGGGCTTGGTGCTCGGCGAACTCCATAAAGGCGGCAACGTCGCGCTTGGCCTGCATGCCGACAAGATCATAGTGCGAGAGATCGCGCATGAGATCGGTGTGATGGGGGATGGCATAGAGCGCATCCGGCGTCGGGAACGGGATGTGCAGGTAAAATCCGATGCGATTGCGGACGCCAAGACGGCGCAATTCGGTGGCCAGCGGGATCAGATGGTAGTCGTGCACCCAGATGATGTCGTCGGGTCTTAAGAGTTTGGCGAGCGCAGCGGCGAACTGCGCATTGACGCGGCGATAGCCTTCATACCAGTGGCTCTCGATGGTGGTGAGATCAAGCCGAAGGTGGAAACTGGGCCAGAGGATGGAATTGGAAAAGCCAGAGTAATAGGCCTGATGATCGTCGCGGGCTAGGTCGATCTGGGCGACCGAAAGACCATCGACGTCTTGAATTTGCGCGGTGGGACTTGGGCTCTCGGTGAGCTTTCCAGACCAGCCGAACCAAAATCCCTGACGTTCGGCGAGTACTTTTTTGAGTGCGACTGCGAGACCGCCAGCGGCCGGGCCTTTGGCGGGGGTGCGATTGGAAACAATAACTATACGGCTCATAGGTCTTTCGGGTTTTTCTCGATCTAGGGATCGGAGCTCAAGGCTCCGATCAGTGGGTGATGGTCTCCGGCGGTGTGGTGTCGGTCTGTGCGGTTGCGCTGCGGCTGGCGATGTCGATGAGACCTTCGATCAGCGCATTGACGGAGGCGACGTCGGCAATACGCATGCGCGCGGCGGTATCACCAGGTCCAAGCTTGATGCCAATGCCGCCCAATTCCTGCGCGGCGCGGAAGGCATCTTCATCGGTCACATCATCGCCGATGAAGATCGGCGTGCGCCCAGCAAAGGGTGCCTCCTGCATGAAGGCGCGCAGGGCATTGCCCTTATCGAAGCCGGCAGGGCGAGCCTCGAAAACCATTTTGCCCGGCACCATGGTGAAGATCGAATGGGCCGTGAGCACCTCGGTCATGGCCTCGCGGCACAGCTCTTCAAGCTCGGGTGCTTGGCGATAATGCAGGGCAACGGCGCCATCTTTCTCTTCGAGAATGAGGCCTTCGTTCTCCTCGACAACCGGGGCTAAGGCTTGCGCAATTTCGGAAGCGCCCTTGGTGTAGATTTCCAAGACCTCTTCGAAGCTGCCATCGGCGCGACGGCGTTGCGCGCCATGAGCACCGGCGATGGGGAGATGCAGCTCGCCCAAATAGGTGTCGATGTCGGCGATTTCGCGCCCTGTGAGGATGGCAAAGGCGTGGTCGAATTCGTTGATCGCCCGCGCCAAACGCTCCGCCAGCTCGGTCGGAACATGAATAGCATCAGGGGTTTCGGCTAGCTCGACCAGCGTGCCATCGAAATCGGTAAATATAGCCAGGAGCGGTGAAGGGCTCCCGGAAAAAAGAGATGGATCGGACATCACGCTTCCCCACGAACAACTAATCAGTTGAGGGGGGAACGTGACTCTTGATGAAAAGGTTCGAATATTAGCGAGAGATGATGAACTTGGTTAAGCAGCGGCGTTGCGGGACAGCTCGAGGAGAACCGCACCAGACGTGCCAATGAGCTGCAGCACATCGTCTTGGCGAACAAAGCCAACGATTTCGGCAAGGGCTGAAAAGAACGCAGCTTCCCGGCCCATTGTGGCGGCGTCGCAGGCCATGTTGGTGGTGCCACCGACGCCGAAGCTGATCGCTGTTCCGGCGATTGTCGCCGTCGTGAAGTAGCGATTGCAGCCGCCGGTTCCGTAGACGCGACCTTCATGATCAAAGCCGATTGAGGGCTTGCGCGGACCTTCAATGGCTTGGCCGTTCACCGACTGAACTGTCCAATCGGTATCAATAAGCGGGGACGTGGTTGGGGTCATGGCGTTGAAATTGAGAACCTGCGGTTCTTCGATAAGGGGCTGCACATCGCCAGCGCGATGCACGAAAATTGTCGTCTGCTTGGGAGAAGCAGGGTCGACGGCGATGGGATCATAGTTCTGGAAGACTACGGAGCCACGGCTGAGGATTTTGGCCACAAGGCCATAGTGGTTTTCGGGCGCGGGCTGCTGATGCAGATTGAGCGAATAGGAGAGGGGAACCTGACCCCGATCTGGAATTGGCGCGGTGGCGCTGGCGATTTGCGTGCCGGTTGTCAACTCGACGAGGGTGACGACAAGCTCAGCGGGAATGGGCAGGGCAATGCGCTCGCGATAGGTCACGTCGCCGGTTAGCGTGGTTGCTTGCGCCAAAGCGGGGGTGGCGAGCAAAACACTGCAAAGGGTGAGCATGATCCACGTGCGCATGAGCAACTCCATCACCGAACGGAAGAGAAGGCGAGGTAGCATTTCCGTTCGCCATCAGGGGTAAAGTATTTTTGCGGCGAGATTAAGCGTCCACAAGCCAGGGGTCATCAAAGAAATGTTCCTCGAGATTCCTGTCTAGTCCGCCGCGATCAATGACGATGAAGCTTGCAGGCTTTTCGATGGGGCATAGCACGCCATGCCAAGTGTTGATGGCGATGTTGACCCCTTGCCCCGGAGCCGGACGGAAAGCACGGATGCGCACCGGCTTTTCGTCTTCGTTCTCCGCTACGATGACAAGCCATGAGGCAGCGCTCGTGGGGTAGAATGCCTGGCTGCCCAAGGGATGACGTTCGACCATATCGAGGCTGAGCGGTAGGGCATAGGGCTGGCCAGCAAAGAGCGAAATGATGGGGCGGGGATCGGTGCCGCCCAATTGGATCGTGGCCAGATCATGGTAGCGCTCGGTCATGCCACGATTGATGGTGAAGTGGTTTGAGCCCTCGGTCTGGATCACCTGACCGAAGGGGGCAAAGGCTTCTGCGGTGAGTGGCTCGATGCGAAGTGTGCGACCGTTCATGATCAAAACGGCAGCTTGGCGTGACGGTTGACGTCTTTATAGAGCAGATAGCGGAAGCGCTCCGGGCCCGTGTAGCAGGCCTGCGGGCAGAAGGCGCGGAGCCACATGAAATCGCCGGGCTCGACTTCGACCCAGTCGCGATTGAGGCGATAGACGGCCTTGCCTTCGAGGACGTAAAGGCCGTGCTCCATGACATGGGTTTCCTCGAACGGAATGACAGCTCCGGGCTCGAGAGTGACGATGTTGACGTGCATGTCGTGGCGCAGATCAATCGGCTCGACGAACCGCGTTGTACCCCAGCGGTCGTTTGAGCCGGGCATCCAGCGGATGGGTTCGACCTTGTCTGAGGTGACGAAGGCCTCCGGCACATCGACGCCTTCGACGCGTTCGTATTTTTTGCGGATCCAATGGAAGCGGCAGAACTCGGTGCCATTGTTGACGGCGGTCCAGGTGCAGCCGGGGGGGAGGAAGGCGTAGCCGCCTTCGGTGAGCGTGTGCTCAGTGCCCTCGATGGTGAGGGTGATCTCGCCAGCGACAACGAAGATGACGCCTTCGGCTTCCGGATTGCCCTCAGGCTTATCGCTGCCGCCCTGCGGGGCAACTTCCATAATGTATTGCGAGAAGGTCTCGGCAAAGCCGCTTAATGGGCGGGCGATGACCCAAAGGCGGGTGAGACGCCAATGGGGGAGATAGGAGATGACGATGTCGCGCATCGTCCCATGCGGAAGCACCGCATAGGCCTCGGTGAAAACCGCGCGCTGGGTGTGAAGCGCCATTTGACTGGGTAGGCCTGCAGGGGGTGATGCGTACTGTGATGACATCTCGGGCTCGGGCAAAATTTCGGACAAAGGGCAGGGCGCGGCTTAGGGCAGGACGGCGCTGAGACGGAGGAGGGCAATGCGTTCGACCTGACGGCAGGCGGTGGTGAACTCCTGCTCCGCGGTGTTTGCGAGCCGGGTTTCGAAGTTCGCCAAGATCGACGCCTTGGTGTGGTCGCGCACGGCGATGATGAAGGGGAAGCCGAATTTGTCGACGTAAGCGGTGTTGAGGCGCGTGAAGGTTTCGCGCTCTTGGTCGGTGAGAGCATCGAGACCGGCGGACTTTTGTTCGGCAGTACTTTCGGCCGTGAGGCGCTTGGCAGCGGCGAGCTTGCCCGCGAGATCGGGGTGGGCGCGCAGAACGCCCATGCGCTCGTCGTCCGTAGCCATGCGGAATTGGCTGCGTAGGGCGAAGTGGAGGCCCTGAGCGGTGTCATTGACGGGACCTAATTCACCGTCCCAAGCCCGCTCGGCGATCCACGGCGAATGCTCAAAGATCGAGCCGTAGCGGGAAATGAAATCATCGCGGTCGAGCGTGCTGGGCAGCACATCCTGTGCAATGAAGGGGTGTTCCTTGGTCCAGTGCTCGGCGATTTGAAGGCGGGTGGGGACCCAGACCTTGTCGAAGGTTTTGACGTAATCAACGAACTTCTTGAGGCCCTGGAATCGACCCGGTTGGCCGACGAGGCGGCAGTGGAGGCCAATGGACATCATCTTGGGGCTGCCTGCCTGACCTTCGGCATAAAGGCAATCAAAGCCGTCTTTGAGGAAGGTGAAGAACTCGTCGCCCGTATCAAAGCCCGGGGGCGTGACAAAGCGCATGTCATTGGCCGAGAGCGTATAGGGGATGATCAGCTGTGGGCGGTCGCCGTGAAGCCGCCAATAGGGCAGGTCGTCGTCATAGGTGTCGGAGATATAGGCCATTGAGCCTGTTTCGGTGACAAGATCGACGGTGTTGAGACTGGAGCGGCCTGTGTACCACCCTTGCGGTGGGGTGCCGGTCGCGACGGTGTGGAGCCGAATGGCTTCGGCGATCTGGCGGCGCTCTTCGGCGGGAGGCATGTCCTTATGCTGGACCCATTTCAGACCATGGCTGGCAATTTCCCAACCTGCGTCGAGCATGGCCTGAACCTGCGCTGGCGCACGCATGAGCGCGGTGGCGACGCCATAGACGGTGACGGGGAGACCGGCTTGCGTGAAGAGGCGATGGAGGCGCCAGAAGCCAGCGCGCGAGCCATATTCATACATGCTCTCGACATTGGCATGGCGTTGGTCTGGCCAAGGTTGCGCGCCCAGAACGTCGACGAGGAAGGCTTCCGACGCGCCATCGCCGTGCAGAATATTGTTTTCGCCGCCCTCTTCATAATTGAGGACAAACTGCACCGCGACATGCGCACCACCGGGCCAATTGGCATTGGGGGGATTGGCGCCATAACCGTGCATATTGCGTGGGTAGCGAAGCATCTGCGGTATCCATCAGCGTCGAATAATTCTGCGTGATGGTAGGAGCAGGTTTGCAGTTAGGCTAGCGGGTTTAAGTGCAAAATCTTTCAGTGAAGCGCGTTTCTTTCGCGAGTTATCAACAATGCCTATTTTGCACTCTGCTTGTTCAAAGAAGCGGCGGCGCGAATGAGCTCTTTAAATCCGTCGTGATCTATCGATCCGCCTTCGGTGAAGTCGATGGCGCGGCGGGCAGTGCCCTCCAGACTGGCGTTAAAGATACCAGTGGGGTCGGGCAGCGATGCGCCCTTTGGGAAGGTGGTCTTTACGGCGGCTTTATAGGCCTCGCCGGTGCACAAAATGCCATTGTGAGACCAGACCGGCTGACCCCATTTCCACTCTTCAACGACGTCGGGCAGCGCTTCGTGGATGAGCTTGCGCAAGAGGGCGAGGGTTTCGCCGCGCCAGCCGGGGAGGTCGGAGATGCGCTGGTCAATCAGTTGGGAGGGCGTCGCGCCGGTGGCGAGGTCGGCCTTGCTGTTGCGGGGGAAAGCCATGGCTACATTTTCTCGCCGGGGAGTTGAGCGGCGGCCTTTATCCAGGCGGAGAACTGGGCGTGATCAAAGCCCGCCTCGGTGACATGGAGATAGCGCACGTCTGGATTCTTGGACGGCTCTGGTGGCGCTGGCACGAGCTGCCCGCCATTGAAGAAGCCCACCTTGAGGTAGTTCTTCATGGCGTGGAAGGAGGTGAAATAGTGGTGCTCGGTGACAGCATACATCGGCGAGTTCCATTTCACGGCTTTGAGCACATTGGGAACAGCTGCGGTGATCAGACTGTCGATGATTTTGGCTTCGCGTTGCTGCCAACCGGTGAGGGCGACGATGTAGCTCTGCACCACCTCATCGCCATAGCCTTTGGCGATTTGAGGATTGCCACCACTGAGGCGGGTGACGCCATCAGCATCGGGTTTAAGGTCTGATATTTTAGGGTTCATAGCCACGGGCGCTCCTCGCAAAGCCTTGATCGTGCATGCTGTCCTGAGGGGGAGTGTGGCACCTGTCTAAGCCTAGGTGAAGGCTAAAAATTAGGCGGGGAAATATGTCTGGGTAACTTCTGGCTTTCCTGTGTGAAATTGGGCTAGCCGCAAGATTGCTAAATGCTATGGTCTTGGGGGGACGACGAATAGGAGTAGCAACATGGCAGGCGGACGCCTTACAACCCATGTTCTCGATACAATGCATGGTACGCCGGCGCGGGGTATGCGCCTTGAACTTCACTATGTTCATGGCGACCACACGCATCACCTGGTTGATAGCTACACCAATTCTGACGGTCGCGTAGATCAGCCCCTGTTGGACGATGAGTTCCAGCACGGCGAATATGAAATCCGCTTCCACGTGGGGCAGTTTTTCGAGCGTATTGGCGTAGAGATTGAAACGCCGTTTCTTGATGTCGTGCCGATCCGTTTTACGATTTCTGAAGACAAGCACTACCATGTGCCGCTGCTTGTCAGCCCATTTGCGTATTCGACCTACCGCGGGAGTTGAGCCTTGGTAGACGTGACCAACGCCATTCGCTTTTTGCTCAATGGTGAAGATATTGCCCTGACGGATGTGGCGCCTGATCAGACGCTGCTCGACTGGTTGCGCCTAGAGCGCCGACTGCGCGGCTCGAAAGAGGGCTGTGCTGAGGGCGATTGCGGTGCCTGTACGGTATTGGTTGGTCGCGTTTTTGGCGATGAAGTCATTTATGACAGCGTCACCGCCTGCATTCGACTGCTGGGGAGCCTGAACGGCTGTCACGTCGTCACCGTTGAACATTTGCGCGGGGAGAATGGCCAGCTCCATCCTGTGCAGCAAGCGATGGTGGATCAGCACGGGAGCCAGTGCGGTTTCTGTACGCCGGGGTTTGTCATGAGCCTTTATGGCTTGTGGATGCGGAACCCGCACCCAACGCGCTCGGCCATCGAGAAGGCATTGCAGGGCAATCTTTGTCGTTGCACCGGCTATGCGCCGATCATTCGCGCGGCCGAGGCGATTTCGAGCTATGGATTGCCACAGGGCGATGTGCTGTGGGCGGAGCGGATTGCGGTCAAGGATAGGCTGATCGCGTTGAGCCAGACAGGGCGCGTCGAGATTGGCGCTGGTGAAAACCGCATTATCATTCCCGCAAGCCTGGATGATCTGGCGCACCTTTATGCAAAGTATCCGGAAGCGCGGATCGTCGCCGGTTCGACGGACGTTGGGCTGTGGGTGACCAAGTTCATGCGTCGCATTGGGCCGGTGATTTTTATCAATCATCTGCAAGAGCTGAAGGCCGTTACGGTCTCGGACGCGGGCGTGAATTTTATGGCGGGTGTGACCTATTCGGAAGCGCTGCCCACGATCGAAGAGCATTTCCCGCAATTGCGTGAGCTTTGGAGCCGCTTTGCTGGGGAACAGGTGCGCAATATGGGCACGCTGGGCGGCAATATCGCCAATGGCTCGCCCATCGGGGACACCCCGCCGACCTTTATTGCGCTGGGTGCACGCCTGACGCTGCGGAAGGGCAATGAGCGGCGCGAGATGGCGCTCGAGGATTACTTCGTTGCCTATGGCAAGCAGGATCGTGGGCCGGGTGAGTTTGTCGAAAGCCTCTTTGTGCCAAGGCTGCCTGTGGGTGAGCATTACGCCGTCTATAAGGTGGCCAAGCGCAAGGAAGAAGATATTTCATCGCTCTGCGGGGCCTTCCGCGTGGGGACCGACAATGGTGTGGTGACCTCGGTGCGCATCGCTTTTGGGGGCATGGCGGCGACGCCTAAGCGTGCTGCAGTGGTGGAAGCAGCGCTGATGGGCAAGGCTTGGTCGGAAGAGACGATTGAGGCGGTGCTGCCGCTGTTTGGCGAGGATTATCAGCCCATCACTGATATGCGCGCGTCGGCGGACTATCGTCTGCTGGCCGCCAAGAACCTGCTCCGTCGGTTCTTTATGGAGACCGAAGGCACCGCAGAGCGGTTGAGCCGTGAGGTGGCATGATGAATAAGCATTCTTCGGACATTTCATTGGCTGTGCTGCATGCCAATACGCGCCATGACAGCGGTCCCAAGCATGTGACCGGGACGGCAGAATATATCGACGATATGATCGAGCCTGTGGGCACGATGCACGCCTATTTGGGTCTGTCGACCCGCGCCCATGCCACGATCAAGTCGATTGATCTCGATGCCGTTCGCGCGGCGCCCGGCGTTATCGGTGTGCTGACGGCGGAGGATATTCCGGGCGAGAATGACGTCTCGCCGAGCCATAAGCATGACGAACCCATTTTCGCGGTTGGTAAGGTGCACTTCTGGGGCCAGCCGATGTTTGCGGTGGTGGCAGAAACGCGCGACGCCGCGCGCCGCGCAGCGCAGCTGGTCAAGATTGACTACGAAGACCTGCCGCATGCGCTCGATGTACGCACGGCGCAGGAGGCGGGCGGAAAGCTCGTGACCGAACCGCTCAAGCTGGAACGGGGAGATGTTGAAGCGGGCCTCGCCAGCGCGCCGCGTCGCGTTCAAGGGGCAATGACCATAGGTGGTCAGGATCACTTCTATCTCGAAGGGCAGATTGCACTCGCCATTCCGGGCGAAGATGAGGACGTGACCATTCACGCCTCGACCCAGCACCCGAGCGAAGTGCAATTGATGGTGGCGCAGGTATTGGCCATTCGCCACCATGCTGTGACCATCAATATCCGCCGTATGGGCGGTGGCTTTGGCGGCAAGGAAACGCAGGGCAATCTCTTTGCTGCTGTTGCCGCGCTGGCGGCGAAGAAGTGGAACCGCGCTTGTAAAATCCGTCCGGACCGGGACGACGATATGCAGGCGACGGGCAAGCGCCATGATTTCGTGGTCGATTACGATGTTGGCTATGATGAGACCGGCAAAATTCTCGCCGTTGACGCGAACTATGCGGCGCGCGCGGGGTTTTCATCCGATCTTTCGGGGCCAGTAACAGACCGCGCATTGTTCCATGCGGATAATGCCTATTGGTATCCACATGTGCGCCTGCGCTCGCAGCCGCTTTATACCAATACTGTCTCGAACACCGCGTTCCGTGGTTTTGGTGGGCCGCAGGGCATGTTGGCGGCGGAGCGTTGGGTAGAAGACATCGCCTATGCGTTGGGCAAAGATCCGCTCGATATTCGCAAGGCCAATTTCTACGGCACGCACACCGACAATATTACGCCCTACCATCAAACGGTGACCGACAATGTCGTTGATCGCGTGGTGGCAGAGCTGGAAGCCAGCGCGGATTATCAGGCGCGCCGCCGGGCGGTGATCGCTTTCAACGCAACCAGCAAAGTGCTCAAGAAGGGCATTGCGCTGACCCCAGTGAAATTCGGGATTTCGTTCACGGCGACCTGGTACAATCAGGCGGGTGCCTTGGTGCATGTCTATAAGGATGGCTCGGTCCATCTTTCGCATGGCGGCACGGAAATGGGGCAGGGGCTGCACACCAAGGTGGCGCAGGTGGTTGCCGATGCCTTTGGCATCAATCTCGACACCGTCAAGATCATGGCGACTTCCACGGGGAAGGTCCCCAATACATCGGCGACTGCCGCGTCTTCAGGCACTGACCTTAATGGTATGGCGGCGCTCAATGCCTGTGATCAGATCAAGGCTCGGCTGGTCGCCCATGGGGCAGTTCTGCACAAGGTTTCAGAGAGCGAGTGCTCGTGGGCGCAGGGTGGATTGCAGGCTGGATCCACCTTCGTGCCGTTTGGGGAGCTGGTGGCTTCGGCCTATCTGAATCGAGTTCAGCTTTCGGCAGCGGGATTTTACAAGACCCCGGATATCAATTGGGATCGTGCGGCGGGCCGTGGTCGACCGTTCTACTACTATGCCTATGGGGCATCGGTGAGCGAGGTCACCATCGACACACTGACGGGTGAATATACCGTCGACCGAGTCGATATTTTGCACGATGTCGGCAAGTCGCTGAACCCCGTTATCGACGTTGGACAGGTCGAAGGCGGCTTCATTCAGGGCATGGGATGGCTCACTAGCGAAGAATTAGTGTGGGATTCTAAGGGACAGCTCCGGACTCATGCCCCTTCCACCTACAAAATCCCTTTGGCTTCTGATATCCCGCCGGTCTTCAACGTGAAGCTGGCGGAGTGGTCGGTGAACAAAGAACCGACCATAGGTCGATCCAAAGCGGTCGGTGAGCCGCCCTTTATGCTGGCCATGAGTGTGGCTGAAGCATTGGGCATGGCTGTGGCCAGCGTGGCCGATTATAGAATCGCGCCGCGCCTTGATACGCCGATTACGCCCGAGCGCGTGTTGATGGGCGTAGAGCGACTCCAAGCGGAGACGCGCGCGTGAAAAACTCGGTGGGCGCAAAGTCTGGTGTCCCACCGTACCTCCCCCAAATTGGGGGAGGGGAACTGACCGGCCGCGCCTACGGGGGAGAATCATGACTCCCCAAGCCCTCAGCGCATTTTTCGCCGAAAATTCCGACGCCATATTGTGCGAAATCACGCATGTGAAAGGCTCCTCGCCACGCGCGGAAGGCACTTTCATGGTGGTGGGCGCGACACTCGCGCTTGGGACTATAGGTGGCGGCGCTCTTGAATATATGGTTATTGACCACGCGCGCCGGCTGATCACAGCAGGGCGCGCGCATGAGGTCATGGACGTGCCTTTGGGCCCCGAAATCGGCCAATGTTGTGGCGGGCGTGTTCGTGTCGATCTTTCTTATGTTACCGACACGATGCGGACCGAGCTTGTGGCGCGGTGCGAGGCCGAACTGGCGCAACGTCGGAGCGTATTTGTTTTTGGCGCGGGCCATGTTGGCCGTGTCTTGGCGCAAATTCTCTCGCTTATGCCAGTGAGGCTTGAGGTGATTGATACGCGCAAAGAGGAGCTGGCTGCACTTGCGCCTCAAATCGCTTCTCGACTTGTCGCTATGCCCGAGATGATTGTGCGCCAAGCGCCAGCGGGCAGCAGCTTTGTGATCGTCACGCATGATCACGCTTTAGATTTTCTCATTGCATATGAGGCATTGTCGCGACGTGACACGGCCTATGTTGGAATGGTCGGCTCACAAACGAAAAGAGCAAAGTTCACGAGCTGGTATCGTGACCAAGGGGGTGACGCATTGGCGTTGAACAAGCTCATTTTACCTATCGGCGCGCAGGGCCTTGGCGACAAACGCCCCGCCGTTATAGCGGCCTTCGCCGCAGCTGAAATTATGGCAAATGTTGGAAGTCAGGGCATTTGTGCACGTGACAATTCCTCCTTTGAACAAACGGGAGTGGCGCGTGGTTTCTGACCTGCCCAATCGGCTCGAACTGAGCGGTATCACCAAGCAATTCCCAGGCGTTCTGGCCAACGACAATGTGTCGTTTTCGGTCAAGCCGGGTGAAATTCACGCGCTTCTCGGTGAGAACGGGGCGGGTAAGTCCACCCTCGTGAAAATGATTTATGGCATCATGCAGCCCAATGCCGGCGAGATCCGCTGGAATGGGGTACCCACTGTCGTGCAGAGCCCAAAGGCCGCGCGCAAGCTGGGCATCGGCATGGTGTTCCAGCACTTCTCGCTGTTTGAAGCGCTGACCGTTCTCGAAAATATCGCGCTCGGCATGGATGCGAAGATCCCGCAGCGGGAGCTCGAAGAGCGGACGCGGCAGATCATGCAGACCTATGGGCTGACGCTTGATCCGCACCGTACCGTTGCAACGCTTTCGGTGGGCGAACGCCAGCGTATCGAAATCGTGCGCGCGCTGCTGCTCAATCCAAAACTGCTGATTATGGATGAGCCGACTTCGGTTTTGACGCCGCAGGAAGTGGAGCAGCTGTTCACCGTGCTGCGCCAATTGGCGAGCGAAGGCTGTTCGATCCTTTATATCTCGCACAAGCTGCATGAGATTAAGTCGCTGTGTGACACAGCGACTATTCTGCGCGGCGGAAAGCTCGTGGATACGTGTGACCCCAAGGTCGAGACCTCGCGCTCGATGGCCGAGAAGATGATCGGGGCCGGGCTCAAGGATATCAACAAGGGTGACGGACGTAGCTTCGGCGAGCCCAAGCTCGTGGTGAACGGTCTTTCGACCAAGAAGACAGGCGACTTCGATGTGCCCGTCAACAACATCTCATTTACTGTGCATGCTGGTGAAATTCTGGGCATTGCGGGCGTGGCCGGCAATGGGCAGAACGCGCTCTTGGACGCGCTATCGGGCGAGTTGCTCGGCGAAGACCGCGACGCCATCAGCCTTGATGGACGCAGCATTGGCTTGCAGCACCCAACCGACCGTCGCCGGTCGGGGATTTCGGCGGTGCCGGAAGAGCGCAATGGTCACGCGGCGGTTGGTGATTTCTCGCTCTCGGACAATTCGGTGCTCACGGCGCGTGATCGTATCGGCATGGTTATGCTGGGGCTGATCAATTTCGGCACGGCGAAGAAATACACCGACAAGGTGATCGCGGGTTTTTCGGTGAAGGCCATCGGCTCGCAGTCGACCGCGAGTTCGCTCTCGGGCGGGAATTTGCAGAAGTACATTATGGGCCGCGAAATCATGCAGAGCCCCAAGGTTCTGGTGGTGAGCCAGCCAACTTGGGGCGTGGATGCGGGCGCGGCAGCGGCGATCCATCAGGCTTTGGTCGATCTGGCCGCGTCGGGCTCGGCCATTGTCGTGATCAGCCAGGACCTTGATGAGTTGCTGGCCCTTTCCGACAGCCTTGCGGTAATCAATATGGGTTCGCTTTCTGAAGTGCGGCCGGTGAAGGACTTTAGCGTGGAAGAGATCGGTCTGCTTATGGGCGGTGTGCATGGCGAGGCGGGAGCAGCATGATGCAGTTTCGTCTCGAAAAGCGCGCTGAGCCATCCAAGTTCATGCTCTACGCAACGCCGATTGCGGCTGTTGCTCTGACCATGCTGGTGGGCGTGATCCTGTTTTCGGCCATTGGTTACAATGGCTTTGCGGCGGTTGGGGAGATTTTCCTTACCCCACTGACCAATCCCTACAAGTGGCAGGAATTGGGCGTTAAAGCTGCGCCGTTGATTATTATCGGTGTTGGTCTTTCGATCGCTTATCGGGCCAATGTCTGGAACATCGGTGCTGAGGGCCAGTACATCGTTGGTGCTTTGGCTGCGACCTGGGTGGCGCTGGCCACGCACGGGCAGGGTGGCTTCTGGATTTTGCCGCTGATGGCGGTGGCAGGGGCGATTGCGGGCATGGCCTATGCGGCGATCCCGGCGTTTCTCAAGACCAAGCTCAACGTCAATGAAATTCTCACCAGTCTGATGCTGACCTATGCGTCCGTACAGCTGATTTTCTTCCTCATTCGTGGTCCTTGGAAGGACCCAATGGGCATTGGTTTCCCGCAGTCGCGTCGCTTTGACGTGGCGGCGCGCTTGCCGAACCTGACGGTCGAAAATTTTGGCTTCCTCGGCGACGGCGCTCTGATCCTCAAGGGGCTCGTGGAGCGCGTGCACTATGGCGTGCCGCTGGCGATTTTCATTGCGCTGGTCGTGTGGTTCATCATGACCCGTACCGTGTTTGGTTATCGTATGCGCGTTGTTGGTGCGGCGCCGCACGCAGCGCGTTACGGCGGCTTTTCGCAGAACAAAACCATCTGGATGGCCATGCTGGTGAGCGGCGGTTTGGCGGGTCTGGCGGGGATGCTGGAAGTGGCTGGCCCGTTCCAGCGCATGGTGCCGGGCTTTGCCACCAACTACGGCTTTACGGCCATCATCGTGGCCTTCCTCGGACGGCTTAATCCACTTGGCGTAATATTTGCAGGTTTTGTGTTGGCGGTCACATTCGTGGGTGGGCAGATTGCTCAGACAACCATGGGTCTTCCGGATGAAACGACAGGTATCTTCCAGGCGCTAATGATGTTCCTGCTGCTGGCTGGTGACATTTTGATCAAATATCGCATTCGGCGCGTTCAGCCTGATGCCCGCGTGGGAGCTGCATAATGGATCTTACCATTGCGATCATCGTGACCGTCGTCGGCGCGTCCACTCCTATTCTGATTGCCGCTTTGGGCGAACTGGTCGTTGAACGGGCAGGGGTGTTGAACCTCGGCGTTGAAGGCATGATGTTGATTGGCGCTGTCGTCGGCTTCATCGTTCAGTTCCATACCGGTCAGCCCCTGCTGGCTCTTCTGGCAGCGGCCGTTGCTGGTGTTCTCTCGTCTCTGATCTTTGGTTTCCTGACGCTCTCGCTTTCGGCAAATCAGACGGCGACCGGGCTGGCACTGACGATTTTCGGGACAGGGTTTTCGGCGCTCATCGGGGCGAACTACTCCGCTCGGCCGGTGCCACTTATGGACTCGGTCTTGCCAGAAACCATCGCGGACCATCCCATTGCGCGCGTGCTTCTGGGCTATTCGCTGCCGGTTTATTTCGCGTTCTTCATGGTGTTTGCCGTTTGGTTCTTCCTCAAGAAGACACGTTCGGGTCTGATCCTGCGCGCTGTCGGCGAGAACGACCATTCGGCGCACTCGATTGGCTATTCGGTATTGGGTGTGCGCTACCTCGCGATCATGTTTGGTGGCGCTATGGCAGGGATCGCCGGGGCCTGCTTCCCGCTGCTGCTGACGCCACAATGGGCCGAAGGCATGACGGCGGGCCGTGGCTGGATTGCTGTGGCGCTGGTGGTGTTCGCCTCGTGGCGTCCAATGCGCCTATTGTTCGGCGCCTATCTCTTTGGTCTGGTGATGACCATGGAAGTGTACATCAAGGCGGGTGGCGGTCTTTTCTCCGCTATCCCTGCCGAATTGTGGGCAGCCTTGCCCTATCTCGCAACGATCGTCGTGCTGGTGCTGATTTCGCTGAAGCGCGACGCGTCAACTAATGCTCCGGCCTGCCTTGGCAGGCCGTTCATGCCGGGTAATTGAGGCGGCGCCAACGAACGCCTCAATTCATAAAAATGTCGTCAATCAGGAGAAAAATGATGACACTGTCGCGTCGTACTTTCATCAAGGTTGGTGGGGCCGCCTTGTCTCTGCCACTTCTCGGAAGCACTGCTTTCGGTCAAGAAAAACTGAAGATCGGCTTCATCTACGTGGGCTCGATCAACGACAACGGCTACAACTACGCGCACAATCAGGGCCGTATCTTCATCCAGGAACAGCTGGGCGAACAGGTTGAAACCATGTTCGTCGAAAACGTGGCTGAAGGCCCGGATTGCGAACGCGTCCTGCGCGAACTGGCTCAGCAGGGCTGCAAGCTGATCTTCGCAACCAGCTTTGGTTTCGGCGACAGCGTTATCAAGGTTGCAGAAGAGTTCCCTGATATCGCGTTCGAACACGCGACCGGCTATATGAGCGGCCCGAATGTTGGCCTCTACAACGCGCGCTTCCATGAAGGCCGTGCGATCTGCGGTATCATCGCTGGTCACATGTCCCAGACCGGTAAGGCTGGTTATATCGGCTCGTTCCCGATCCCAGAAGTTGTGATGGGCATCAACTCCTTCACGCTCGCTGCGCGTAAGATCAACCCAGAATTCACCCTGACCCCGGTCTATATCTCGACCTGGAACGACCCAGCCAAGGAAGCTGACGCTGCCCGCGCTATGATCGACCAAGGCATGGACATCATTGCTCAGCACACCGACGGTCCAGCGGCTCTGCAGGTTGCTGCCGAACGCGGCATCATCGGCGGCTTCGGCCAGGGCGCAGACATGAGCGCATTTGCTCCTGACACCCAGCTGACCGCGATCATCGACAACTGGGGCCCTCACTACCTCGCGTCGGCCAAGGCTGTTCTCGATGGCTCTTGGGCACCAGGCAACACTTGGGAAGGTCTCAAGGAAGAGGTCGTGACCATGACCCCTTACCACTCCAAGGTTCCAGAAGCCGCCGTCAAGGACGCGGAAGCTATGCGTCTTGGCCAGATCGATGGTTCGGTTGCAATCTTCACCGGCCCGATCAATGACCACACTGGTGTTGAACGCGTTGCGGCTGGCGTCACCATGACCGACGCTGAACTGCTCAGCATGGACTGGTACGTTGAAGGCGTGATCCCACCAGCCTGATAGACATTTCGAGATGATCAGGGGCGGGTTTACCCGCCCCTTTTTATGAGGGTGGGACATGGGCGATTTAGTTATTTTCTATGAATGGGCGATGTTCGCCGCGCGCTGGTTGCACGTGGTCACGGCGGTCGCTTGGATTGGGTCTTCTTTTTACTTTATCGCTCTCGATTTGGGTCTGCGAAAGACCCCGAGCTTGCCTCCGCTAGCCCATGGCGAAGAATGGCAAGTGCATGGTGGCGGCTTCTACCACATCCAGAAATATCTCGTTGCGCCGGAGTTTTTGCCCGAGCACCTCACTTGGTTTAAGTGGGAAAGCTATGCAACCTGGCTCTCAGGCGCGCTGCTGCTGGCGCTGCTCTATTATATCGGCGCGGACCTTTATCTCGTTGATCGTAATGTGCTCGATATTCCGAGCTGGGGCGCAATCGCGCTCTCTATCGGCTCGATTGGTCTGGGCTGGTTGCTCTATGACACGCTGTGCAAGTCCAAGATCGGACAATCGACCACTGGCCTGATGCTCGTGCTGTTCGCGATCCTTGTGGCGATGAGCTGGGGCTATACGCAGCTGTTCACTGGCCGCGCGGCGATGCTGCATATGGGCGCGTTTACCGCGACCATTATGACCGCCAATGTCGCGATGATCATTATTCCCAATCAGAAGATTGTTGTTGCCGATCTCAAGGCCGGGCGCACGCCCGACGCGAAATATGGCAAAATCGCTAAGCAGCGCTCGCTGCATAACAATTACCTCACCCTGCCGGTGATCTTCTTCATGCTCTCGTCCCACTATCCGCTGGCCTTCGCCACGCAGTGGAACTGGATTATCGCGTCGCTGATCTTCCTCGTCGGCGTGGTCGTGCGGCACTATTTCAACACGCGCCACGCGCGTAAGGGTAATCCGCATTGGACCTGGGCTGTTGCAGTGATCCTGATGTTGATTATCGCTTGGCTCTCGACCGGTCCGCGCCTGCCTGAAGGGGCCGAGACGCAGATTAGTTCGGTTGGGCAGCAATATATGGATAGCCAGCATTTTGCGGCCGCTAGCCTTGCGGTGCAGACGCGCTGCGCCATGTGCCACACGGCTGAGCCGGCCTATGAGGGGGTGTATCGTGCGCCCAAGAATGTCGTGCTTGATAATGACATCGCGATTGCCAACCACGCTCGTGAGATTGTCATTCAGTCTGGGTGGAGCCACGCGATGCCGCCCGGCAATGTGACGGAAATGACTGCGCAAGAACGGGCATTGCTCGTTGAGTGGTATAGAGAGGGTTCTAACTCGTGACGAAAACCATATTGCGAGGCAGAGTTCTCAGCTTCCACCGGGCCCCGCAAGATATTGGAGACACAGAGAGCTACCTCTATCTCGAAGATGGTGCAGTGACGCTCGAGAACGGCAAGGTCATCGCAGTCGGTGATTATGCGAGTGCTGAGACTGCTGGGGCCGACGTGGTGGACCACAGGCCTCACCTCATCATGTCCGGCTTTATCGACCTGCATGTGCATTATGTGCAGAGCCACATCATGGCCGCTTATGCGGGGTCGCTCCTCGAATGGCTCAATACCTATACCTTTATCGAAGAGCAAAAGTTCAGCCAGCAGGGCCATGCTGCAGCGGTCGCTGTTGATTTTTACGATGCGCTGATCCGGCACGGCACGACCACAGCCGTCGCCTATTGCTCAAGCCATCCGCGCTCTGTGGATGCGTTCTTCGCCGAGGGCGAGAAGCGCAATATGCTTATGGTCGGCGGCAAGGTGATGATGGATCGCAATGCGCCTGAAGCGCTCTGCGATACAGCTCAATCCGGCTATGACGACAGCAAGGCCCTGATTGCCAAATGGCACGGGCGCGGTCGCGGCCAATATGCGATTTCCCCGCGTTTTGCCATCACCTCGACCCCCGCACAGCTCGAAGCCGCGCAGGCTTTGGTCGCCGAGCATCCCGAATGCTACGTGCAGACGCATTTGAGCGAGAATGACGAAGAAATTCGCTTCTCGATGGAGCTCTATCCGGCGTCAAAGGACTATACGGGGATTTATGAGGACTACGGCCTATTGGGCCGGAAAACGCTGCTCGGTCACTCGATCCATCTCAATCATCGCGAAACCTCAGTCTTGGCGGAAACCGGGGCGGTGGCGGTTTTTTGCCCGACGTCAAACCTGTTCCTCGGATCAGGCTTGTTTGACCGCGAACGCCTTTTGGCCAACGGGGTTCGGATCGGCATTGCCTCGGACATTGGGGGCGGCACCAGCATGAGCATGCTGCGGACATTGGACGAGGGCTACAAGATTTTGCAGTTGCGCAAGCAGCGCTTCAATCCATTGTCATCGTTTCATTTGGCAACGCGGGGTAACGCAGAAGCATTGGGCTTAGAAGACAAGATCGGATCTATAGCGCCGGGGCGCGATGCTGACTTGGTCGTTCTCGATTCTGGAGCGACGCCAACTATGCAAATGCGCCAAGGAACAGTGACATCTTTGGTTGAAGAGCTATTCTTACTCCAAACCATGGGCGATGATCGCTCCATTGTGGAAGTTTATGTTGCTGGAACCGCTACAAAGTCGACTTTAGCCGGGTTGTGAAACCAACCGCTCTTGTCATAAACCAGTGTACCCCAAACTGTTCGAGCAGAGTTTTAACATGACCGAATACGTGACGAAGTCCGGCCTCTCCGTTCACCCCTTGCTGGTGGATTTTGTAGAAAAAGCGGCCCTTCCAGGACTTCCCGTATCGGTAGACGCGTTTTGGACGGGGTTTGCAGAGCTGTTGGCCGAACATGTGCCAGTGAATGCGCAATTCCTCGCAAAGCGCGACCAGCTGCAGAGCCGGATTGACGATTGGCACCATCAGAATGGACCCGTCGCGAACAATCCTGAGGGCTATGAGCAGTTCCTGCGCGAGATCGGTTATCTGGTTGATGAGCCGGGTGACTTCACCATTTCGACCAGCAATCTCGACCCAGAAATTGCGTCGCTCTGTGGGCCGCAGCTGGTGGTGCCTGTTTCGAACGCCCGTTATGCGCTTAACGCTGCCAATGCCCGTTGGGGTTCGCTTTATGACGCGCTCTACGGCACGGATGCAATCAGCCGAGATGGCGATCTGGCACCGGGCAAGGCGTTTAATGCGGCACGTGGCGCATCTGTTGTGGCGCGAGCGGCAGAGTTTCTCGATGCCTCGTTCCCGCTGACCGCAGGCAGCCACACATCTGTCACCCAGTATAGCGTGGTGGAGCAGGGTGGGGTCGCAACGCTTGTGATCAAAGCCGCTGCGGGGGACGTGTCTCTCGCAGATGCTGATGCCTTCGTGGGGTACTCGGGCGTTGGCGATAAGCAGGAGATCGTGCTCAAGCACCACGGTCTGCATGCGATTTTGCTGATCGATAAATCGAGCATGATTGGCGCGACCCACGCAGCCGGTCTGGCTGATGTGATTGTCGAGTCGGCGCTCACCACTATTCAGGACTGCGAAGACTCGGTTGCCGCTGTAGATGCTGAGGACAAGGTTGGCGTTTACGCCAATTGGCTCGGCCTGATGCAGGGCAATCTGGAAGATACATTCGACAAGGGCGGTAAGACCGTCACGCGTCGCCTCAAGGCGGATCGGGTTTATCGCGGCGTGAATGGCGAAGAGCTGGTGCTCAAGGGCCGCTCGCTCTTGCTGGTGCGCAATGTCGGGCATTTGATGACCACGGACGCGGTGCTGCTGAACGGCAAGCCCGTTGGCGAAGGCCTGATGGACGCGGCGATCACCGCACTGTGCGCCATGCATGATCAGGGCAACAACTCGGCGACGGGCTCAATCTATATCGTCAAGCCGAAGATGCACGGTCCGGAAGAAGTGGCCTTTGCCTGCCGGATATTTGCGTCGGTGGAAGGCTTCCTTGGTCTTGCGCCTAACACCATCAAAATCGGCATCATGGATGAGGAGCGCCGCACGTCGGCAAACCTCAAGGCGGCGATTTATGAAGCGCGTGAGCGCGTGTTCTTCATCAACACCGGCTTCCTTGACCGTACAGGTGATGAAATTCACACCTCGATGGAAGCTGGCGCGGTGTTGCGCAAGGATGAGATCAAGTCCGAGCGCTGGATTTCGTCCTACGAAGATCGCAATGTGCTGATCGGCTTGGCCTGTGGGCTTTCCGGCAAGGCGCAGATCGGCAAGGGCATGTGGGCGCGGCCAGACGATATGGCCGCCATGATGGACGCCAAAATCGGTCATCCTAATGCTGGCGCCAATACCGCTTGGGTACCCTCGCCGACAGCGGCAACCCTGCATGCGCTGCACTATCATCAGGTTGATGTGTTCGAAGCGCAGCGTCGCCGGCATAATCAGGCGATGCCGGGGCTTTCTGAGCTGTTCTCGATGCCAATCCAGAAGCCGTATTCGCTCAGCCGTGAAGAAATTATCCGCGAGCTGGAAAACAATGCTCAGGGGATATTGGGCTATGTGGTGCGTTGGGTGCAGCAGGGCGTTGGTTGTTCCAAGGTTCCGGACATCAACAATGTCGGCCTGATGGAAGACCGCGCGACCTGCCGTATTTCTTCGCAAGCCGTCGCCAACTGGCTGCGTCATGGGCTGGTGAGCCGGGATGAAGTGACGGCGGTGTTCGAGCGCATGGCGCAAGTTGTGGACGATCAGAACCAGGGCGATCCGCTCTATCGCCCGATGTCTGGCAATTTCCAATCGATCTCATTTGTTGCGGCGCTTGATCTGGCGCTGCATGGCGCTGACCAGCCGAGCGGCTATACCGAGCCGCTGCTCCATGCCGCCCGCCGCAAGGTCAAGGCGCGCGACGCCAAGTAAGCTTTTGCTGGTTTGGTCCGATTTTAAGAGCCCTCGCAGAAACCTGTCTGCGAGGGCTTTTGTTTGCCGTTAGTTTGATTGGGCACTCAGAGCGATGCGTGCGGTTTTTGCCATGGCGACGAGCTTGAGATGAAAATCCTGCGGCACGGTGGCGGGCTCGTCAAAATAGATGCGGCGCATGTCATCGCCCAGAACGATGGTGATGCCATCGGCATCGAGACTGGCAAGCCGCCAATTGCCAAGCTCGGCGCCGCAATAGTGGCGCGCATAGTCGGCCGTGGCATCGATATGGTCGTCATTCATGTGTTCGAGCGCATGGTGCTCGGCTTTGGCGAGGTCTGGGTTTTCCGGCGTGAGCAGATCGCTGGGGGTGAGGGCGTAAGCTTTGCCGAAACCGGCGTTGAGGCTGGCCGATAGAGGCTCAAGTACGACAAAGCGGAAATCGCCCAAGTCGACGTAGAGCTTGGCTTTGGGATTGTGGTTCAAATAGCGCCATGCGAGGCTTTGATGCTCTTCGCTGTCGCGATCCACAAAACGGGCTTCGGCCGCAATGGTGATGCGGGCATGGGCCAAGGGGTCGCCTTTGCCGGGCTCGCCCAACAGCAAAGAGCAGCGTGGATCGGCTTGCAGCGCCTTGTAATGGGCGGTGAGGCCGGAAATGAGCAGGACAGGGCGGCCGTAGAAATCACTGGCTGTACCGACGCGGGAGGCGATTGGAGCGCCACTCGTTGGGTCCAAGGTGGCTACGGCTCCATAGCGCGAAGTGCGCAGCAGCGTTTTGGCACGGCGAATGGCGTCGCCATCGGTGTCTTGGAGAACGGAGCGGGGTGTGTCGGTCTGAGGCGTTTCAGTCATAGCAGGTCCAGTGCGCGGTGGGCGCACTAGACTAAATTATTTCATGACCGGCAAGTTCAACTTATGGGCGGTTAGTCGACGAAGTCGAATTTGTCGACGTCGAAGAGGCCGCGGTCCGTCAGCTTGAGATGGGGAATAACCGGGAGCGCGAGGAAGGCTACCTGCAAGAAGGGTTCGGGGAGAACGCAGTCTAGCGCCTTGGCGGCTTCGCGCAGGATGTGGAGGTCGTGTGCGACCTCTTCGAAGGGTTTTAGGCTCATGAGACCCGCGATGGGCAGGGCCAGCTCTGCTGTGATCTCGCCCTCATTGGCGACGACGAAACCGCCGCCCAGCTCGATGAGACGATTGACGGCCAACGCCATGTCGGCGTCGGTGGCACCCACAACGGTGATGTTATGGCTGTCGTGGCCGACGGACGAAGCTATCGCGCCGCGCTTGATACCGAACCCCTTCACGAAGCTGCGGCCGATGTTGCCGTTTTTGCCGTGACGCTCGATGACGGCGACTTTGATGACGTCTTCTTCAAGATCAGGCTGCAGGCCGAAATCGGTTGAGGCGAGGGCGGCTTCTTCGCGGAAGGTGAGGATAAGGCCGGGTTTGACGCCGATGACGGGAACGCGGTTTTGGCCGGGTTTGGGTTCGGTGATGAAGGCGTCGGCGGTGATGGGCTTGGCCTTAACGGAGGTTAGACCAACTGGGGCGACGGGGCCGCGCGTGTCAAAAAGTTCGGGGGTGACGAGGCGACCGGCTGAGATGACATCGGAGACGCGGCAGTCGTCGAGGCTGTCGAGAATGGCGATATCGGCGCGATAGCCGGAGCCGAGGATGCCGCGATCTTTGAGGCCAAAGATGCGGGCGGCGGAATGGCTGGCTGCGCGGTAGACATGGTGCAGCGGGCAGCCACGGGCGATGAGGCGGCGGATGGAGCTGTCGAGATGGCCTTCTTCGGCAATGTCGAGCGGGTTGCGATCATCGGTGCAGAGGGCGACAAAGCTCGAGGTGTTTTCGTCGAGAATTTCCGCTAGGGCTTCGAGGTCTTTGGAGACCGAGCCTTCACGGATGAGAATGGCCATGCCCTTGCGCAGCTTCTCACGCGCTTCGGCGGCGCTGGTGGCTTCGTGGTCAGTGCGGATGCCGGCCGCCAGATAGCCGTTGAGGCCAAGACCAAGGAGCAGCGGGGCGTGACCGTCGATGTGGCCGTCCTGATAAGCGATGAGCTTGGCCATGATGCCGGGATCGGCATTGAGCACCCCGGGGAAGTTCATCATTTCAGCTAGGCCGACGACCTTGGGGTGGCTACGGAAGGGGAGGAGATCTTCGATTTCGAGCTGGGCGCCAGCCGTTTCGAATGGTGTCGCTGGGACGCAGGACGAGAGATTGATCCGAACATCCATGATGGTCTGTTCGGCGCTGTCGAGGAAGTATTGTATGCCCTCGCTGCCAAGGACATTGGCGATCTCATGGGGATCGCAGAGCACAGTGGTGACGCCGTAGGGCAGAACGCAGCGATCAAACTCGTGTGGGGTGACGAGGGAAGATTCGATATGCAGATGCGTGTCGATGAAGCCGGGGACGGCGAAGCGTCCGGTGCCGTCTATGGCGATCTTGCCTTCATAGGTTTCATGGGTTCCCACGATCCGATCATCAACAATAGCGATATCGGTGACCGTGACTTGGCCAGTGATGATGTCGAGCAGACCGATGTTCTTGATGACCAGATCGGCGGGCTCCTTGCCTTGGCCTGCCATTATCATTCGGGTCAAAACTTCGGTGCTGATCATATTCGCCTCAAGTTGAATTCGCCTTTAGGGTCGACCTCTCGCGGCTCTACGTCAAGCGCAATGGCACTTGGGAACCATGGCTTACCCCCATCGTTGGGACTTGATGAAACCGGAGAATGATATGCCGACCTATGATCCGCATAAATCTGAGAACGAAGTGCGACAGGGCAATTCGCGCAAGATGAATTCGCGAGTTTTGATCGTGTCGCTGGTGGCTATCGTCGTGCTTTTCGCGATTGTCTATCTCGTCAATGGCGCAATGCAGCCACCCGCCAGCTAAGCTCACGCAACTCGGAACCCCCTGAGGCGTCGACAGTTTTGTTTATTGTCTTGTTCAAGGGATGAGTTGAGATGGACATGGGTAACAGCTTTGGGATGGTCGATACCTACCTCCCGCTCCACATCATCGCCATTCGCATTGGCATCGCGGCCCTGTTTGGGGCCCTGATCGGTCTCGAACGTGAACTCAGCACCGCAGAAGCAGGGTTAAGGACGCATATGCTGGTGTCAGTTGCTGCGGCGCTGTTCACTATTCTCGCCTTTGAAATCTTCCACACAATTGAGTCAGTTGCAGGCGGCGAAATGCGTGCGGACCCGATCCGCGCGGTCGAAGCGGTGACGGCGGGCATAGCGTTTCTTGGAGCGGGCGCAATCTTCCGCTCTGGAGCGGGCGTGCAAGGGCTGACGACCGGCGCAGGGATGTGGCTGGCGGGAGCTGTGGGGCTCGCAACAGCACTCGGCTATTATGTGGTCGCAGGCGGCGTGGCTCTACTCGCCGTGATCATCATGGCGGCGTTGCGAACGTTTAGTCGGAAAGTGCATGCGCGCAGCGATATGCGGGAGGGGCGCGGGGAGGAAGAGGCAAATTCGCTGAGGGACTAGCGCCTTTGCAGATCATTCCTCCCCCCGGAGCGGCACAGCAGGGAGGAGCCGTAACCGCGCCCAAGCACAGAGCTGAGAGTGCCCTGCGCATCAGATCAACAGTGGTGCAGACCGTTGATCTAAACTGAGGCGGCGGAGAGGACGCAGGGAACGCAGTTGAAGTCGGGGGGACCCTTCTGCAGCATCTCTCTCCGCCTAGGTACGCGACCTGTGGACGCAGTTGTCGCTTACCTGTTTAGTGGATGCCGAAGCATCGGTAGTCTTGATCCATGCACTCGCCGACTTAGCGCGGCGTTTGGTGGGGCCCGTGCATTTCACTTTGGATATCCAGCGGGAAATAATCGCTGGCCGGCGTCGCTACGAAAGCGCCGCGACGAGAATGGGTATGCGGGAATTGTTTCTGTATCGGAAGCAAATAGGCGTTAAACGCAGGTAACAAACGCTTGCGTTTTACATGTAAAAAGGTGCTAGTTCGGACCGCGTGGGGGAACTTTTGTGGCCAGCGACAGACCAGCAGAAAAAGACGTTCTTGCGGCACTTCAAAACCTTCTGTCATGGCCAGAAATTGCACGCTCTACGCAGCTTAGCCGCTTTCTCGACTATGTCGTTCGCGCCACTTTGCGGGGTGAAGAAGGCAGCATAAAAGCCTACTCCATCGCCGTTGACGTGCTTGATCGCCCGTCCCATTTTGACCCGCAGACCGATCCAATAGTTCGCGTGCAAGCGCGTAGATTGCGTGCGTTAATCGCCCAGTATTATGCGAGCGCCGGGCAAGGTGAGTCTGTTCGTATTGAACTGCCAACCGGTCGATATGTACCGGAGTTTGTTGTTGTTGATCCGGTTACTGTTTTAAGTCCTTCGACGACACCAAGAGTTTACCCCGAAGCCGGGGTGGACGCGGTGCAGAGCGCGCCAAAATCGTCCGCTCGCCCCGCGCTGGTGAGTCGCCAGCACCTCTTGCGGTCGTGGAGTGTGCTGGCATTGGCGACGCTGATGTTTGCCGCGGTTGCGATTACTTTTGCTATTCGCGGCATGGAAGAAGAGCGCACTGAGCAGGCGCGTTATCTCAACCAACCATTGTCGGTAAAGGTGATGGAGTTTCAGCGCCTCAGTCAAACAGGTGACGATGTTTCGCTGACCGCTGGTCTCGCCATTGATTTGGTGTCCAAGTTGAATAGCTCAGGCTTGGTGATGGCCAAATATGGTGGCACCAGCCTGACGCAGCTGGTTGATGCTGACTTTGTTTTGAGCGGTACGGTGCGTCGCGATGGTGACGAGGCGCAGTATAGTGCGATCCTCACCGATACAGCGACCGGCCAGGTGAGCTGGAGCAGGGTCATTACGACCAATGTTGATGGGCGCGGTTCTCAGGGCCTAACCGATGCGGTGAGCCTGCGACTGGCGACAGCGCTGAGCAATATCAATGGGCCGGTGCTAGCGCCTGTTCGGGCGATTTTGGCGGATCAAGAGATCAATGTCGTGCCTTCGCTCTATCTGTGCAGAGTGATCTACTCTGGCTACCGCGCTGATCTTTCGCCCGATGCCGCTGCGCGCAGCAATCGCTGTTATGCGCAGTTGAGCCCGGATGTGCGGGCGACCGGGGAAGTGCAGGCGGCACAGGCGCTGCTGATCATGGGGGGAGCGGCCGGTAGCGGCTATGAAAACGTCGATATGGGCGTGCGCACGGCGATGGCCGAAGAACTGTTGCGCGTGGCGGTCTCCAGCGAACCCCTGAATGCTTTCGTTTGGACCCAATTCGCCCGCTTTAGTCGGGAACGGGGGGACTTTGAGAGCGAAGAAATGGCCTATGGGACGGCGCAGAAGCTTGACCCGGCCAATTCGGAACTTCTGGCGGCCTACTCTCAATCTCTAGCGATTGCGGGACGTCGACGCGAGGCGATGGAGCTGTTCGATATCGCGCTTGAAAGTTCGAGCAATCCGCCGGGCTGGTATTACATCACACCGGCGATGGTGGCACTGGCTGAGGAAGACTGGGAAGCGGTTGGGCGCTATGCGGTGTTGTTACAGAATGCGGACAACATGACGGCGCCATTGTTCGGGGTGCTGGCGGGCTACGGGCTGAACGATTCAAATCAGCTCAATCGGTCTTTGCCGCGCCTTTTGGACACGCGTAGCTTTCGCGAAAACGGGATCATGCCGCAGCTGGCGCGCCGGATCACCGACGAGCAGCTTCTCAATGTTATTCGCAAGAGCCTGTCCGCTGCGGGCGTACCGAACGATCGGCTCGACGGCCCGTATTAAGCGGTCGCAAATAGCGCCTGAGCGTAGACGATAAAGCGGGCACCGCGCTCTTCAAAGTTTTTGAATTGGTTGTACGACGGCGCGCCGGGCGAGAGGATGATGGTGTCAAAACGCTCGCGCTGCGCGAGGAGCGTGTGCATGGCGGCTTCAAGATCAGGCACTTCGATCACCACAATCTCGGGCGAGGCGATGCGGGCGGCATCAGCGAGGCGCTTGCCGGTGACGGGAAGCGTGACCAAGGTCGTGACGCCGCGTAGAGCCAGAAGCGTGGCGAGCTCAGCATAGTCCTGTTCGCGCTCGTGTCCGCCAGCGATCAGCGCGATACGGCGGCCCGGATAGGCGGCAAGTGCGGCCTTGGTGGCTTCAGGCGTGGTGGAAATGCTGTCGTCAACGAAGGTGACGCCGCCGATGCTGTGCTCTTCCAAACGGTGGGGCAGAGGGCGGAAGGCGGCGATGCCGGCAAGGATGCCTTCCATAGTTCCGCCTGTGGCCAGAGCGATCTCGGCCGCGAGGAAGGCGTTATCGAGATTGTGTGCGCCTTTGAGGCGGGAGTGCGCTGCAGCGTTTTCTATGGCGCGTTCTTGGTCAGCGGTGAGCTCTTGAACCAGACGGCGATGATCACGCACCGCCTTGGCGACCAGTGCATTGCCCTTGGCTTTCGCACCGAGCGCTACCGGGAAATCACCATCGCGATCGATGAGGTGGAGCTTGTCGGCGTAGTAGCGCTCGACAGAGCCGTGCCAATCGACATGTTCAGGGTAGAGGTTGGTGAGGGCCGCAATATCGGGCAGAAAACTCATGTCCGAGGTTTGGTAGCTCGAGAGCTCAAAAATCACGACGGCATGTTTGTCGGCAATGTCGATGGGCGCGAGGCCAACATTGCCAGCCAGACCCGCATCAATACCCGAACGGGTGAGCATGAGATGGGTAAGCGTGGCTGTGGTCGACTTGCCCTTGGTGCCGGTGATGGCGATGACGGTGCGGCCCGCGCGATAGCTCGACCCCCAAAGATTGAGGTTCGAGGTCACGGAAATGCCAGCATCGGCGGCGATCTCAAAGATCGGCTTATAGCGCGACACGCCGGGGCTTTTGATGATGTAGCTAAAGCGCCGCTCGGCAATGGCGCGCGGCAGCTCATCTGCCGGGATCTGCACCGTATCCGGAACGTCGGCCGTGCCGCTATCGACGGCGACGAAGACAGGCAGGTTGGGCTGCTGGGCTTTTAGGAAAGCGCGGGTCGAGAGGGCTTCTTTGCCTGCGCCATAGAGCAGGACCGGTTCTTCAAACCGCATAAGCTTGCACCTTGGCCGAGAGGGCGGGCGGGATGTGGTGATCGCGACTGTCGGTGAGGCACTCCGCCATGGCCAGTTGGAGTTTTTCTTCGCCGTATTGGGCGAGGAGGTCATCCTTGAGAGCTTTGACGATGGTGTCCTGATACCAATCGGCGTGGCGCGACAGCGTGTAGAAGCACGCTGCGGCTTCGAGGATTTCGCCAACGCATTCCCAGGGCTTTTGACCAGCAAGGCCGGAGAGTTCGCGGAAGGAATGTTCGTATTCAGCGACTTCCAGAACGTTCTTGCCGAAGATGCGCAGTAGCCGTTCCTTCTTCATGAAGGGCGCGAAGATCAGGAAGACGAAGTGGCATTTTGGGCATTCGCCGCACCACAATGCGCCGTCATTGCCGTTGAGACGGAAGTTGCGATTGCAGCTTGAAAAGACCGCGTCGAATTTATCGCTCTTGGTGAAAAGCGAGGCAATGCGGGCTTCCGAATAGGGACGGAGCAGCGAGAAATATTTCAGCGCGCCGCCAGTGGCATTGGCGAGCGTATCGGCAATCAGCAGCTCAAAGCCGAGGGACTTTGAATATTGGTGATTGGTCTCACGGCCATCGAACACGACATTGCCTTCGCTGGCAGAGCGCTCGTTGGACAGAACGATCTGGTCGTAGCCAAAGAGCACAGCGCAAAGCGAGGCGATCATGGAGTTGATCGCGGTCGAGGGCACGTGGCCGTTGTAATACCCCGGTTCCTTGGAGAGGCGGATCATCTCAGCGTCGAGTTTTCGCGACACGTAAACGGGCGCGGTGCCGATGGCATCCACGCAAGAGACGATCGGGCCCTTAGGATTTACCGCAAATGGGGTGAACGGCACGCCGGTGTGGGTCAGGAGATCAACGCTGACGAGACTATCCTTGCCGCCGCCAATGGGCAGCAGGGTGCGTTCGAGCAGAGTGATCTCGGGTTTGCGGGCAACAGTGTCCTCGGGCGCGGTGAGCGTGAGCTTACCGAAGCGGGCCAGCTCATTGCGGGCGTAGAATTCGCCGAGGCCGTTTTCATAGATGTCGATGACGAAGGCGCGTTCGGCGGAGGCGAGCGGAATGCTTGGCGCTTCGATGGTGAACGGGGCGCGGAGCTTAAAGTAGCTCACGCCCAAGGTGATCGCGGTAAGCCCGAGGAGTTTTTCGAAGTTAGAGGTTTGTGCCGCTGCGCTGTCCGCGCCTTTCGGCAGGGTCAGCACTTCGGTGAAGCTGAGATCGTTCAGCGTATAGGTAAAGCGGGCCTCTCCCGTGGTGGGATCAAAGCTCGGGCTCTCAATGCGGAAAAATTCAGTCACGGGCTACTCGCTGCGTTTGTCCATCATATAGGTGATTTGCAGCTTGGGCGGGAGTAGGGCGGTGGCGAGTTGATCGCGCTATTTTTTGTCGCGCGCTAACTGTCCTTGGTGGCAGCCAAGATTGCGCGGATTTCGAACTCCACATTGTCGATCACTTCGCTGATCGCTTGGACAGCCCGATCTGGATTGCTGGCGAGAATTGCGTCGGCCAGATCCTTGTGCATGGGGAAAGACCCCAGACCGAACGCATCGCGATTGTAAGGCGAGTTCACGTCACGTTCGAGGGCGTGATCGAGATTGGTGAGAATCTGGCCATACATCGGATTGCCGGAGGCATGATAGATGGCGTCGTGGAAAGCATGGTCTTCTTTGCGCCAAGGGTGACCACCATTGACTGCCTTGAGAAGAATGTCGCCCAGTCGGCTGATCTCTTTGCGCTGCGCATCGCTGGCGTGGATCGTGGCTTTGCGCACGACGTCGATTTCGAGCGTGCGGCGAATTTCGAGAAGGCGGAGCAGGGCTTCGCCTTCCAAGCGGACCATGGTGGGAATGAGCCCGCGCGAGGTTTGCACATTGGCGGTGAGATAGGTTCCGTCGCCACGACGGCGACGGATGACGCCGAGGCCTTCCCAGCGATTGAGGGCCTCCCGAATTGTCGAACGGCCGACGCCCAAAGACGAGGCCAACGACAATTCTGGCGGGAGGCGGTCGCCGATTTTGAGACCGGCGCGCTCGACCATTTCGGCGAGCGCGTCCTGTACCGCCACATTGCGCGTGCGGTTCTCTAAAGGCTCCAGATAGTTAAGGGCATTTTCCCGATCCATGGGTGCCCGATCCTCTCGGTGTGGCGGCTTGTTACTCTCTCTCACCACATCTGAGAGCGTTTGTCAGCCTATGCCTTGTTTAAGTTCAAAAGCTCCGTGAGAGCCTCAACCAAGCGATCCATCTGTGGTTTGGAGTTGTAGCCCTGCACAGAAACACGTGCGACGCAGTGTTCCTTCCAGCGGAAAACCGGGATTTCGATTTTATACTGCTCAAAGAGCGCCGTGTGGATGGCGAGTGGATCGCATTCCGGGATCGGCATGGCGACCATTTGCGGGGCGCAAAACTCGGGCGAGCTGAATGGTTCAAGGCCCGTGAGTTTGGCAATGCGTTCGCCGGTGTCTTGCGCCAAGGCGCGGCAATGTTCGGCAACAGCGGGCCAATCATTGTCATCACGGAATTTGAGCGCGGCGGGAATGGCGAGGAAAGCCGAAGGGTCACGAGTGCCCATCATTTCGATTTCATCGACAAAGGGGGAGTTGTCGAATGCACCCTTAGCGCCGGGGTCCTTGGATTGCGCGGTCCAGCCGTGGCTGACAACAAGCGGGTCGAGCAGGGACTGGACCTCCGGGCGGGCATAGAGGAAGGCTGAACCCTTGGGAGCCATCATCCACTTGTGGCAATTGCCAGAGTAGAAATCGGCGCCAAGCTTTTGCATGTCGAGCGGGATATGGCCGGGGGCGTGGGCACCATCGATAACCGACCAGATGCCGCGCTTACGGGCCTCGGCAATGGCGGGCTCGACCGGGAACACAAGCGCCGTGGCGGATGTGATGTGGCTAAGGAAGAGCACTTTGGTGCGCTCAGTCATGCCAGACACAATGGCCTTGGTGAACTGCTCTTCGCTGGTGAGCGGCAAGGGCACATCGACGACGACGATTTCTGCGCCAGTTTGGCGGCAGATAAAGGCCCAGGTTTTTTCCAGAGCGGAATATTCGTGGTCTGTCGTGAGGATCTGATCGCCCGGCTTGAGGTCGAGCGAGCGCGCAACAATGTTGAGGCCGGTGGTGGCGTTGATGACGCCCACAACTTCCTGTTCGTCACAGTTCAGTTCGGCAGCGAGGGCCTGACGCGGCACGCGCATGTTTTCAGTGAGCTTGCGGCCGAGGAATTCGACGGGTTCGCGCTCCAATTCGAGTTGCCAGCCTTGGTAGGTCTCAAACACCGGGCGCGGACACGCGCCGAAAGAGCCGTGGTTGAGGAAAACGACATCCTCGCGGATGAGGAACTGTCGAGCAAGATTTTCAGACACGATTAACGGCCTTTCAGGGTCGGATCGAGGGCGTCTCGCAGACCATCGCCAAACAGCGAGGTGGCGAGAACGGTGATAGCAAGGGCCGCCGTGGGGAACACGGCGAGGTGCCAATAGAAGAACATGAAGTTGATGCCTTCATTGATCATCTGACCCCAGGTGGGGGTTGGCGGGGGAACACCAATTCCAAGGAAGCTCAATGAGGCTTCGAGCATCATGGCGAGGGGGATCGCAAGCACGAAACCGACAATGATCGGGCTAATGGAATTTGGAATGAGATGGCGACGGATGATGTACCAAGGGGAGGCTCCGAGGGCCTCGGCGGCGCGGACAAATTCCTTCTCGCGCGATGCCTTCACCTGGGCGCGGACGAGTAGGCAGACTTGCACCCAGCCAAAGAGCGCCGCGATGGCGACAATAGTGGGATAGCCGCCACGGGTGAGGGCACCCAAGAGCATGGCGGCGAGCAGCGGTGGAACAACCGAGAAGAGCTCGATGATACGCATGATGACCCAATCGACCTTGCCGCCGAAATAGCCTGCCAAAGCGCCAAGGGGAATTCCTATGAGTACGGAAAACCCAGCCGCAATAAAGCCGATGGAGAGCGAGACGCGCGCGCCATAGACGATGCGGGTGTAAAAATCGCGCCCGAGATTATCAATCCCCATCCAATGCTCGGGGGAAGGGAAGGCGAGGGCCTGGGTGAGAAAGAGCTGCGCTTCGGGTTCGACGGGGGTCATGATCGGGGCGAAGATCGCCATCCAGATCAGCACCACCATGACGATGCCGCCGACGAGGGCGGCTTTGTTTGAGCTAAAGCGCATCCAAGCGAACCAGAGCGGGCTGCGGTTGCTCGCGGGCGGTGGGGTGAGGATGTCGGTCATTGGCTTCCTCCTACGCGGATACGCGGATTGATCAGCGCATAGACGATGTCCGAGAGCAGATAGGCGATGCAGTACATGAAGGTGATCATGAGCATGAGCGCCATTTCCAGCGGATAATCGCGGTTCTGGATCGAGGAGACGAAGTATGACCCAAGGCCGGGTACGCGGAACATGGCTTCGACAAAGATCGAGCCTGTTGCTGTGCCAATGAACATGGGGAGGAAGACGGTCACCAGTGGAATGGCCGAATTGCGCAGCACGTGCTGGAAGATGATTTTTCGCTCGGAAAGGCCCTTGGCGCGCAACACGTTGACGAAGGGCTTACTCAGGGTGTCGAGCATGGCAGAGCGGGTGTAGCGCGCGTATGTGGCGAGCGGAATTGCGGCATAGGCAATGACAGGGAGAACCCAGCGATTGGGATGGGGCCAACCGCTCGCCGGAAACCATTTGAGCCAGACGGCAAACACCAAAATCAGCAGCATTGAGGTGACGAACACCGGAATGGTCAGGCCGATGGTTGCGACAGCGGAGGCCACATAGTCGATCCAGGTGTTGCGATTAAGCGCTGCCGCCATGCCCAAAAGAATGCCCAAGGGCGCGCCGACCACAACGCCGAGGCCGCCCAAGACAAGGCTCGGGACCCAAGCGCGGGAGAGCAATTGCAGCACGCTTTCCCCAGGGCTCTGATAGGGCACGCCGAAATCGAGATGGAGCACGCCCCACATGTATTTGAAGTATTGCACGTAAAGCGGCTGATCGAGCCCAAGCTGGGCCATAAGCTTTTCGCGGACGGCGGCGGAGACCGGCATGTCGTTGGCGTCGAACGGGCCGCCGGGGACAGCGTGCATCATGAAGAAGATGATCAGCGACACCACGATGAAGGTGAACGCAACTGAGACGAGGCGGCGCAGGATATAGCTCAGCATGGTCGCTCCTCCTTTAGGTCGTCACAATGGCTTCGACCCGGTGGCCGGGGGCGATGGTGACGAGTTGCGGGGTTTTGTTCGGCGCGGCGCCGGTTTGAATGACGGTAAAGCGTGGGGTGCGAGCGGCGATCTCTTCCGCCGTTAGGAAGGTGCGGCTGCGTTTGTTGCGCGGGTTGGTGGCCGGGACGGCATCGAGCAAGGCTTGCGTATAGGGATGCTGGGCATCGGCAAAAATGCGCTCGGTTGGTGCCTCTTCGACAACGCGCCCCTTATACATGACAACCACGCTGTCGGTGAGGGACTTCACTGTCGAGAGGTCGTGGCTGATGAAGAGGATGGATAGGCCCATCTCCGCTTGCAGCTGTTTGAGAAGCCCAATGATCTGCGCTTTGACCGTGACGTCGAGCGCTGATGTCGGCTCGTCGGCAACGAGGACGTCCGGCTCCAAGATGAGGGCGCGGGCGATGGCGACGCGCTGGCGTTGACCGCCGGAAAGCTCGTGTGGGTAGCGGGTGGCAAAGCTGCGGTCGAGGCCGACGCGTTCAAGCCAAGCAATTGCTTTCTCACCCTGTTCTTTTGGGGTGCCAAGCTGATGAATATGGAGAGGCTCGGCAATGATCTGCGTCAGCGTCATCATGGGGTCGAGCGCTGAGTAGCTGTCTTGGAAGACAACCTGCATTTTCTTGCGCCACGCCTTGAGGTCGGCGGGGGGGAGCGAAGAGATGTCGGTGCCGTGCAAGAGGATTTGTCCAGCGGTGGAATCGAGGAGGCGTAGCGCCATCATGCCCGTGGTGGTTTTGCCTGAACCGCTTTCGCCGACCACGGCAACGATGCGGTTTTTCGGCAGTACGAGGTCCACTTTTTGGACGGCGTTGAAATCGGAATATTCAGTGCGAAACCCGCTGCGGCGGCGGATGCGATAGGTTTTCTGAACGCCCTTTAGTTCCAGTGCCGGGGTCTCGTCATCGCTGCCGCGCGACGGCTCGAAACTGGAATGAAGCGAGGCCAAGAGTTGCTTGGTGTAAGCTTGTTCCGGCGCGTCAAAAATCTGCTGCACGGAGCCTTGCTCAACCACTTCGCCGCGATACATGACCAGCACGCGATCGACGGTTTCGGCGATGACGCCCAGATCGTGGGTGATCATGATTAGGGCCATGCCAAACTCGGCCTGAACCTTTTTAATGAGTTCGAGGATTTGGGCCTGAATGGTGACGTCGAGTGCGGTGGTGGGCTCGTCGGCGATCAGAACTTTGGGTCGGCAGGAGAGGGCCATGGCGATCATGGCGCGTTGCAACATGCCGCCCGAAAGCTGGTGGGGGTAATAATTGACGACATCCGCTGCGTTTTTGATTTCGACGCGGCGCAGCAGGTCTTCGGCTTCCGCCAAAGCCTGCTTCTTGGGCAGGTTTCGGTGGGCCTGAATGGTTTCGGCGATTTGGTGGCCGATGGTGAAAACGGGGTCAAACGCCGTCATCGGATCTTGGAAGATCATGGAGGCAAAGCGACCGCGAAGGCGCGCCAGATCTTCCTTATTGGCTTTGGTGACGTCGATGCCACCGAGCATGAGCTTTGTGGCCGTCACCTCTGCGGTGGCGGGTAGTAAGCGCATGAGAGCGCTGCAGCTCACGGATTTCCCTGATCCACTCTCGCCCACGATACCGAGGCTTTCGCCTTCGTCGAGCGTGAAATTGACGCCACGAACAGCGTCAATTTTGCCGCCGTATTGACGGAAACTGACGCGCAGGTCTTCGATTTCGATGAGGGGCATGGGCTGACCTAATTGGGCTAGCGTCCCTCGGCACGAGGAACCAAGGGACGCTAGGATGCTGCTGGATTACTTCGTCAGGTGCGTGAAGAAGTAGTGGCCAAGGCGGTCAAGCGGGGTGAAGCCAAGAGAGTTTGGCTGCGAGGCTTCGCCGCCCAAATCGCCAGAGATCACAGCAGTGGTAATCGGGTGCACCAGCGGCACGATCAGACCCTGATCGATCATGACCTGTTCGGCCTGAGCGTAGAGATCGTAGCGGGTATCCCAGTCGCTTTCGGCGTCAGCCTTGGCGACGAGCGCGTCATATTCCGGCACGAAGTAGCCGTGACGGCCACCATTGTAGAAGATGCCGTAGAAGTTTGACGGATCGAGATAGTCGTATTCATACGGGGCGATGAAGATGTTGTTCTTCTTGCCACGCAGGCCGTCCATCCATTCAGCGCCGGGGAGCTGACGGATTGAGGCCGTGATGTTGAGGTGTTCCTTCAATTCAGCCTGAAGGTACTGCGCCATAGCCGGAACGATAGCGCCGTTATAGCCGCCCTCTTCCCGGATCCAGATGTCGACATTGGGGAAGCCTTCGCCGTTCGGGAAGCCTGCATCGGCGAGATGCTTTTTGGCCTTTTCGGGGTCGAAGGTTGCCTGCGCAACGACGTCTGGATTGTAGCCAGGATAGCCTGGGGGCAGGATCGACCCGGCTGGGATGGCGATGTCCTTGAGAACGGTTGAGGTCAACTCAGCACGGTCCACGGCGTGGTAGAAGGCGCGGCGGACGTCGACATTGTTGAAGGGTTCGGCGTCCAAATCATAGGAAATGTAGGACGTTGCGAACACGGCGTTCTTGCGGATGCCGTCAGGATTGGTGGCGGTAGCGACAGGGACCTGTCCGGTGTTGAGGAAGGTGTAATCCGCATCGCCCGCAAGGAATGCCGGCAGGCCAACTTCTGGCGCGCCAATGGTCGGATCGACTTCGAGGCGATCAACCTGTGCCTGCCATGGGCCGGTGTAGGTCGGGGATTTTACGAAGACGACAGAATTGTTCGACTTCTCCCAGCTCTCGACGGAGAACGGGCCGGAGGACACAACGTTTTCGACATTGAGGGCCCAATCGTCGCCGAACTTATCCTGCTGGTGCTTTGGCACCGGATACCAGAGGCTGGTGACGGATGGGAAATAGGGTTTTGGCGCGACGGTGGTGATCTCGATGGTCAGATCATCGACAGCTTTGACGGCTAGTTCGGAAGCATCTGCGCCTTCGGTGACTTCCTTCCAGCCCTTGATCCCGCCAGCAAAATCCCAATACCAGGCAAAGTCATAGCCCGAATTGGCTGCACGCTGGAGCGAGAAGACGAAGTCTTCCGAGGTCAGAGGTTCACCATCGGACCAAACGAGGCCGGGGCGCAGCTTGAAGGTCCAGGTGAGGCCATCCTCCGATTGGCTCCAGCTTTCCGCTGCCATCGGAACAAGCTCAAATTCCTTATCGAAAGTAGCGATCGGAATTTGCAGGAGTTCAGCGAAGGTGGCGCGGTCATAGACCGTCTTCATGTAGTCCATGTAGGTGCCGGTGGTCGATTGGCCCGGTGCCACAATGGTGGTTTGGGCCAAGGTCGGCATGATCAACGCTGTTGCGACGGCCAGTGCGCCTACCAATTTCGGTAGAATGTGCATGAGCTCCCTCCTTCTCGAAGCTTGATGTCGTTCCCTGAAGTCCGGCGCATCTTTGCGCTCGTGCTTGGTTCGTCTGTCCCTTCCAAACGAACCAATTGACATATGTCTGACAAATGAAATCGACGCTGACAAGCGTATTTCTAGGAAACGATTGCAATAGAGGGGACGTGTTTATTGCCTGGCCAGTTCGCCTCAAAATGAGGCGAACTGCTTTGCTGCACGAACAATATCGTCGGATGAAATGCCGAAGTGGCGGTAAAGGTCCTGAACCGTGCCGGTTTGACCAAAGTGCTCGACGCCGAGCGCTATGGTGCGGTGGCCACAGACGCTGCCGATCCACGAGAGCGTTGCTGGATGGGCGTCAATCGCGGTGACGATGCCGATTTTATTGGGCACTTGGGCCAGCAGCTGCTCGATATGGCTCGGGGTGTGGTCGCCATGCATACGGGCGCGCACAGAGCCCTGCCAGCCCGCGTTGAGGCGGTCGGCGGAGGTGATGGCGAGCACGGCAACATTGCGTCGGTCGCCGCCCAATCGTGCCGCCGCTTCGATGGCGTCGCTGGCCAGCACGCCCTGATAGGCCAGCACAACCTCGCATTGCGGCGTTGGTGGATTGAGCCAATAGGCACCGCGGATAATGCCTTCGCTGAGGGCTGGTGTAACTGGGCGCGGTGGCTGCTCGAGCGTGCGGGTTGAGAGGCGCAGATAGACCGAGCCGCCGGTGACGTCGCGCGGCCAATCTGCGAGGTCAGGGCGAGCATCGCCCGTGCGTTGCATGTAGTCAAAAGCCCAATCGGTGATGATCGCCAGCTCGTCGGCAAAGGCTGGCTCAAAGCTGGCGAGCCCATCCTGCGCCATGCCGATCAGTGGCGAGGCGATGGACTGGTGGGCGCCGCCTTCACCCGCCAAGGAAACGCCGGAGGGCGTCGCGACCAGCAGGAAGCGGGCGTCTTGGTAGCAGGCATAATTGAGCGCATCGAGGCCGCGCGAAATGAACGGATCGTAGAGTGTCCCGACCGGGAGCAGGCGTTCGCCAAAGAGCGAATGGGAGAGCCCTGCCGCGCCGAGCATGAGGAAGAGGTTCATCTCGGCAATGCCGAGTTCCATATGTTGGCCTGAGGGGGTGAAGCGCCATTTCTGCGTCGACGGGATGGCCTCTTTTTGGAAGAGGTCGACCTTCTCTTTGGGGGCAAAGAGATTGCGCCGGTTGACCCAAGCGCCAAGGCCAGTGGAGACGGTGACGTCAGGCGAGGTGGTGACAATGCGTTCGGACAAGGCGCTGTCAGATTTCGCATAGGCGTCGAGAATTTTGGCAAAGGCCGCTTGAGTGGAGGTCGCGCCTGTGCCGAGGAACTGGGGGCCAATGGTTGGGACTGCGGCCGAGGAGAGGCGGCGTGAGGCCTTGGTGTTGAAGGGAACTGCGTCCAAGAAGGATTGGAGTTTGTCTGGATTTTCAAGGCCTTCAAAGCGGTCCCACTCATGCCCGTCGCGGATTTTGTGCGCAGCGCGGAGCTGCTCAATCTGGGCCGACGTCATCTGCCCGGCGTGATTGTCCTTATGCCCCGCGAGCGGCGTGCCCCAACCCTTCACCGTATAGGCGATGAACACGGTGGGGGTATCCGAGCCTGCGGCGTTGAATTGCTCGAGCAAGCTCTCAGCGCAGTGGCCGCCGAGATTGGCCATGAGTTCGGCAAGCTCAGCATCAGAACGGCGAGCGAGAAGGGCGGAGACTTCGCCCTGATCGCCGATGGCATCGGTGAGGCGCTCGCGCCAAGCCGCGCCGCCCCGGAACATCAGCGCCGAATAGAGATCATTGGGGCAATTATCGATCCAGGACTTGAGCTTATCGCCGCCGGGTTCGGCAAAGGCGGCGCGCTGGAGGGCGCCGTATTTCAGCGTAACGACGGTCCAGCCGAAGGCCTGGAAGATGGCTTCGATGCGGTCGTAAAGCCCTTCGCGGACAACACCATCAAGGCTTTGGCGGTTGTAATCGATGATCCACCAGCAATTGCGGAGGCCATGTTTCCAGCCTTCGAGAAGGCATTCGTAGATATTGCCTTCGTCGAGTTCGGCGTCCCCGGCCAGCGCGATCATGCGGCCTTCGGGTCTGTCGGTCTTGGCCCAAGACTTGGCCCGAACATAATCTTGTACCAGTGAAGCAAAGGCGGTGAAGGCGACGCCGAGGCCGACGGAGCCGGTCGAAAAATCAACGTCGTCCGTGTCTTTGGTGCGCGATGGATAGGACTGCGCGCCGCCGAAGGCTCTGAAATCAATGAGCTTTTGTCTGTCCTGTCGACCCATCAAATATTGGATGGCGTGGAAGATCGGGGCGGCGTGGGGCTTCACCGCGACCCGATCTTCAGGCTTTAACACGCCAAAATAGAGCGTGGACAGCAACATCGCCATAGAGGCGGAACTGGCCTGATGGCCGCCGACTTTGACGCCATCGACATTGGGGCGGATGTGATTGGCGTGGTGGACCATCCAACTGGCCAGCCAGAGCGATTTTTTGTTCAGCGCTTCAATGGCCGCAATGCGATCAGTTGGTGTTGTCATCGGCTTGTCCTCCCATAATGTCTGACATTATGCTGTGTTCAGGGACGGTTCCTGCCTATCTCGCTCTCTGGGGCGATTGTTTGCGCAGGAAGTCGTAAGTTTTGGAGATAGTCTTGGCAGAATTCGCCAAACGAGAGATCGATCCAATCGACCACAAAATCTTGCGTGCGTTGCAGGAGGATGGGCGCATTACGGTTCAAGCGCTATCAGAAAAAGTCGGGATATCGCCGTCGCCCTGTTTGCGACGGGTGCGCCAGCTGGAGGAGACTGGGATCATCTCCGGCTATGGCGCGAGCATCGACCCCAAGGCCGTGGGGCTTCCAGTTTCTGTGTTTATTTCCATCAAGTTAGAACGCCAGCGCGCCCAAAACCTCGACGATTTCAGCGCTGCCATCAGCCGCTGGCCCGAGGTGATGGACTGCTATTTGATGACGGGACAGTTCGATTTCCTGATGCGCGTCGTCTGCGCCGATCTGGAAGCTTACGAGACGTTTTTGCGAAAACGCCTCACCCAACTCGATGGCGTCGCCTCGATCGAGAGCAGCTTTTCGCTGGGTGCGGTGAAGAGCTCGCGCGTGCTGCCCATTTGATGGGCCTCAATTGGCACATCATGGGCATTGTGCCGGCATCTATGGGCACGTGGATGGGCACGGGCGTGGCCTAAAGGGGCGCGAAACGGGAGCAAAAAGGCGAAAAGAACTGTACCGCCAAGGGCGGAGTTTTTTTGTGCGCGAGAGGCGCTCGTCGGTGAGGGAAGGGAGGGGCCCCTATGATGAGCGCGGTTTTTGGACCGGGGACTTTTGTTTTCGGATCGGGCTGAGTGGGACGGGTTGCTCGACGCTGAGCGGCCTATGCTGAAATCGCAAAGTGCAGAGCCCTCGGCTCAAGGCCGAGGGTGACGGGCGGTGGGGGCGAACGGGGCGTGGCAAATACCGCCCCATCTAGGACGTCCAATCCACGGCAAAGGCACTCCTCAGTACAGGCATATTGACGAGCGGCGTCAATGTCGGCGATGTATCAAAAGTGGCCATATGGCGGTATGTTACCGCCCATTTTTTGCATGTGGCATGCCTAACGGCTTGAGCCGCCGACCTGGGCAAGCGAAATCGCGAGGCATCGCGCAGCATCAATTCGCCATAAAGCTCAGGCGAGATTGATCTCGCTCAGTGTAGCCGCTCTTGCGAAATCCTCTAGTACGGATGGCGCTGACTTGAACATAAAAGCGATAAGCTCTTGGGCAGGATCGGACTGAGCCGTCGAGATGTCGAATGCGCCGCCGTGAGCAACATCATTCCTCACTTTGTAGAATGCGGTGACTTGTGCCCAAAGGGAGACGGTTTTTGTCGTTTCGGTGTCCTGGATTGGTAACCTGCTACCCTCCAGATTGACAGAACGGCCATCTGACCACTTTGTAGCCAGAGATTGTGGTGGCAGCTCCAGCACTGTGCGCAAATACTGGTATACTCTTGCCGACTTCTCACCGGTATTTCGCTGTAGCTGTTTGCCATTCAGTATCGGGGAACCATCGAGTAGGGCGACCTTGACGTTTTCCGCAATATGGCGCACTGCCACCGTCTCCAAAATCGACCAGTAACGGAACATCCTGAAACCGTGATCCGTCTCTGCTAATGCCTGAGTGAAAAGCTCCGCAACGAGACGGGCTGATGGAGAGCGCAGCAGGTTTGGCTGGTAGAGTTCAAGCATATGCGCGTGAGTATTTGCCATAGGCCTGATCATGTTGCGGTTGGGCCTCGGAAATAGCGGAAATAAAGAGTAGCCATGCTGATCTCGAAGGAACATCATAGCTGGGCGGGGTCTCTCGCCTCTTTCGAAGGCCACCATCGTCGCGAAGTCGTTGGCATAACTTCGAGCAAACGAAATTGCATCTCCTTGATCTCTCGCAAAGACATCATGGATGTGTACTGCGAAAATCGGATTGTCTCGCTGATAGTCTTCGAGCATCAGTGGGTTCGGTTCGACCGGCAAGCCGGTGGCGGCTTGGACATATCGAGCACAAGATTGTGCTAAATTTCGGATGTCCCCTCGCTCGTTGAGGGGGACGATGGAGACACCCCGAAGATTTTGCAAACCTCCTACCTCTGCGTCGATGTAGAATATCACCATCTCGAAGTGGCTTCCACTAGACGTCGCTGCAGTCGGCGTAGTGAGCGTGGCTCTGTGATGCAGAGTTCTTTGTGCGCGCATATCTCGCACCATATTCTTTGCATGTGCAGAAGAACCGGACATTGGAAACTGAAAGCAGACATCGCCAGATACTTGAATGTGCTGCTTCTGGAGCCGTTGTCCCACAACCTGAGCTGTACATTCGGAAATCTCGTAGAGTCCGTGAGGAAGACCTGCAAAACTTGCTTCAAACTCTTCTCCAGCGCGGATGTCCACCGATGCGGAAACAGACATTACCCACTCGTCTCTAAGCTCGGTTACCTGCGTGACATGAACGGCGACGCTTTCAGCAGGAAGCGGGAGCGATCCAGAGAGTCTGCACCTGACGTTTGCGGTGCCATCTTCGTTAAACACCCAGCCAAAGAACTCGGCAATCAATCCTGCCCCCCCCCTCAGAAACTAATGCCCGTCAGAAATTCTGGCGGGAAAGTTAACTTATAGATGTGCGATAGTATGTTGGATATGCATTGTAGTTAATTAATTTTGTGCTTTCTCCGGATGATAGAACTCGACACAGTGCGGCACTAGGGTGTGATCCCTAAATGGCTCGCTCATGAAGGTTTGACCTGAATATGACTAGCTTATGAGTAGTCGCTGGATTGGTTTGGTATTGTCAAAGCCCACGCCAATTTCGTTTTGGCCTGTGCGCCGACTTTTATAAGACTTTCGTTAGGTCCAACCATAACTTACCCATCTCCTTTCCATCCCAATTCAGACGTCACTGCAGTGGCGCAATTTACTGGATCCCCGGGACAGGCCCGGGGATGACGGTGGAGCGGGAGGTTTCGCGGCGGTGAGAGCGTATGCGGTGTGGGGGGGGCTGCGGACGTGCGTTAATGCCCCCACTAGACCTCCCCCGGAGACGGCAGGGCCGAAGAGGGGTTCTTTCACCCGGAGACTTGTGGGTGGGGACTTGGGGCTTCGCCAAGAGAGTTGAGCGGCGCTGCGAGGTATCGGCGCTTTGTGTGCGCTTTGATGGTTAAACCCGCGCGGTGACGATGCGGTCGAGGGTGTCGTGGTGGCGGGTGAGCCAGGCGGCGCTGCGGCTGCGCCAGATGAGGGCTTCGAGGAGCGATTTGGGGTCGGCTTCGGCTTGGTCGGGATTGGCGATGATCTCGTTGGCTGCGTTGAGCACGGCGAAATCGCGGACCTTGGCCATGAAGCCGATGCGCTGGCTCTGGGGGAGCTCGTAGCCATCGAGCAGAAGCCTGACTTGGCGAGCGCGGCTTTCGATGCTGCCAAGGCCGAGTTTTTCGGCGAGATCGTCGTCAAACAGGAGTGCGTTGAGCCAACAGGCTTGCGCCAGCTCGATCAGCGGGTCGACGGGGCCCGCTTCTTCCCAATCGATGAGTGCAATCGGCTTGCGATTGACGGCGATGATGTTCCACGCGCCGGTGTCGCAATGGCCGATGGCGGTGGGTTGGCCAAGTGAACGGCCAAACCATGGACGCCAGAGTGCGTCGTGCGGGGGCACGAAACTTCTGGTCGCGCGATGGAGTTTTCGCAGAACGGCGCCGAGGCCAGGCAGGGCGTCATCATCCCATGGATAGGGGTGAGGGCTCTCGCCTTCGACATAGGTCAGCATTTCGCGGCCGGTTACGTCAAAGCCTGAGCCAATGGCGCGCGGGGCGTGGGCAAACCCTTCGGCTTCGAGATGGCGGAGCAAGGCAATTGTGGTTTTGGACCACGGCGCGGCGCGTCGGAAGACAGTGCTGCCTTTGCGCGTTACCGTCGATCTGCCGCCCACGAGGGATACTTCGCCGTCCGAAGTGCTTTTTGCCATGCAAGAACTATGGCGGATTGTGCGGAGGCGGCAAGGGGTGTTGGAGGGCGCATGCGGGTGGCCCCCACCCGGCCTCCCCCGCAGGTGGGGGAGGAGAAGGGGTGCTTTTGCCCGTGACGGGTGACAGCCGGTGGTGGGGCGTCTTGCCAGTGTGATCCGGCACAGGGGGCTGCGCCGGATCATTGTCGTGAGCGTTAGAATTGACGCCCGAGCTTGGCGTCAATCGAATGGGCGTTCGATCCGCGAATGGCAAAGAAGATGCTCATGCCGAGCCAGAGGATGGACTTTTCAGCGCCAGAGTAGCCCTGTCCCATAGGGATCCAGTGGGCATAAACCGTGACCAACAAGATTACGCTAGCAGCGATTGCGACAGGGCGCGTGAACAGACCCAAGGCCAGCAGGATGCCGCCGAAAAACTCGGTGGCGGCAAGCAGAGGCGCCCAGAAGACGCCGGGGTAGAACCCGAGCCCTTCGACCATAGGTACGGCCCGGAATGGGTCCATGATCTTGGGGTAGCCATGGACCGTGAGAATGAGACCGCAGATGACGCGCATCAGCGTTTCAGCAAGGGTGTGAAGGCGCGTGTAAATTGGCGTGAGGGCAGGAATGCGCTCGGGAATAGGGGCGTGGGTATTCGACATGGGAGTTCTTTCCGGTGTCAGCGCGCAAGTTCTCGTCCGTAGGGGACAAGGATTGCGTCCGTAAATTTTGGTGATGAAGGCGCCTGCGGGCGCTAACTCAGGAAAGGTTTTGGTGGGCGGTCTATGCCGCGATCAATGCCGGTTGCCACGAAAAATTCTCTGGCGGCGAAGGGCAGTGCTGCGACTGGTTTCGGCGCTGCGAGCAGTGCAGAGCTGGTCGCGATTGCCTTGCTGGAGCAGCAGGTCTCGCTGGGGATTTGCAAGGGCGTGCACGCGCCCGAAATCTCGTGTGTGGTCGTAGCGTCAAGCATCAGGCGTAAACAGGTCGCTGAACCACTCGGCTGGGCGTTCGCGGGGAACACCAGGCCAACGACCACCAGAACTATGACGAGAACACGAAAAATCATTGCTGGCCTTGTACGGGCCACGGAGAAGGGGAGCAACTGGCGGAGCTACACAAGGTTGTTAGCTCTCGTTGCTTAGGGGCTGACGGGGTGGGGAGGGGCGGTGGGGTGAGGTGAGGTGGTAAGGCCCCCACCCGGCCTCCCCCGGAGACGGGGGAGGGGAAGAGGGGTTCTTGCCCGAGGTGGGGGAGGGGAAGGGAGTGCTCGCGCGAGGCGGGGGAGAGGAGCTCTTACCCTAGGGCGGGGGCTGGGCCTCTTAGTAGATCCGCATTTGCATGCGCATGACGATTTCCGTGCCGATGCGCTGGAAGCCGTATTCGCGCATGGTGCATTGCCACGTCTCGCCCGCTTTCTCGATGCGGAAGAGATTATAGCGGGCTGGATCGTCGAGCGTGCCGCCTTGGGCGGCGCTGGCGGCGGCGACGCCGATGACCGGAACCTCATGTCCCTTGCCGGGAATGTGGTGGATGGAGGAGCGGTGGGTGTGGCCGTGGAGGACCATTTCCGCGCCTTCCTGCTCGATGATGCGGCGGAAGCTGCGGTGGCCCTTTAAACCAAAGCTTGGGTGCTGAAGCGCTTGGACGGGCGGGTGGTGGATCATCACCACGCGGAAGTAACCCGCATCGCCGAGAATTTTGAGAAGGCGCGACAGACGCGCGGCCTGCATATCGTCAAACTTGCCGACGGCCAAGAACGGCGCGGTGGGGACGGCGCTGGAGCAGGAGATGATGGCGACGTCGCCAACACGGCGGACGAAGGGGAAGGCTTGGCCTTCGATGGTCTCGCCCTTGAGATAATCGCCCCATTCGCGCTGAGCGTGCTCAAGCGCGCCGGGGACATAGGCGTCGTGATTGCCGGGGCAGACGGCCGTGGTTTCCGAAGACCCCAACTCGCGTAGCCACTGGCCAGCGCGTTCGACCTCGAAGGGCAACGCCAGATTGGTCATATCGCCAGTGACCGCCGTAAAGTCGGCGTTTTGCTCGCGCATGTGCGCAACCAGTCGCTGCAGGGTTTCGGTGTTCATCTCACCGTGGCGCTTGAGCTTCCAGTTCAGGTAGCCCGTCAGGCGTTTGCCCAAAAGGTCACGCGGTGCCACTTCTGGAAGCGGCGAGAGATGGATGTCTGAAATGTGGGCGAGTGTGATCATCGAGAGGGGTTGTGCCAGAATGAAGCGGCCAAGAAAATGTTCAATCGTGCTTCCACACGATTTTGTCACGCGCAAAGCTCTGCTAGCGATGGGGCAAGTATTGGAGCTAAGCCGATGATGAATGGCCGACAGCGCATGATTGCGCGCATCTTTCTAACCGTAAAAGGCTTTATGCTCCGCATGACTGTCGGCACCCGCGTTATGCTGGTCGATGGCGATAAGGTCTTGCTAATTAAGCATACTTACGTGCCGGGTTGGCAATTTCCGGGCGGTGGCGTCGACCCCGGCGAGACTTTTGAAGAGGCCGGAGTGCGCGAGGCTTTGGAAGAAACAGGCTATCGAGTCGAGGGCCCGATGGAGTTATTTGGTCTTTACCATAATTCCAGTCCGGTGACGAACCGGGACCACGTCGCCTTCTTCGTCTGCAAAAAATTCAGCCACGAATTCGAGCGCAAGCCGGATCGGGAGATTGCAGAGATCGGTTGGTTTGACCGTCGGCAGCTGCCAAATGGGGTGTCTCCGGCAACTTCGCAGCGGATCGACGAGTATTTTGACGGCGTCGAAAAGCGGAAAGTGTGGGGCTATTAAGCCCCACGCCGAATTTTACGTTTAACGCAGGAATTCCAGATCTGGCCCGACCGGCACGACGCGGGTTGGGTTGATGGTGATGTGGCTCCAATAATAGTGCGTTTTGATGTGGTCGAGGTCGACCGTTTCCTTGATGCCCGGGACCTCGTAGAGCGCCTTTAAATAGTGCGAGAGGTTGGGGTAGTCGGCGATGCGGCGGATGTTGCATTTGAAGTGACCGACATAGACCGCATCAAAGCGTACGAGCGTGGTGAAGAGACGCCAATCGGCTTCGGTGATGGTATCGCCGGTGAGGTATGAGGTTTCGCCGAGCAGGCCTTCTAGCCAATCGAGGGCTGCAAAGAGTTTTGCTACCGCTTCTTCGTAAGCGGGCTGAGTCGTGGCAAAGCCAGCCTTGTAGACGCCGTTGTTGACCTCGTCATAAATGCGGGCGTTGACCGCATCGATGTCAGCGCGCAGGGCTTCGGGGTAATAATCGTCCTCATTGCCGGTCAGCTCGTTAAAGGCCGAGTTGAACATGCGAATGATTTCGCTGCTTTCGTTCGAGACGATGGAATTGGTTTTTGTGTCCCACAAAACTGGAACGGTGACGCGGCCGGTGTAGTCCGGCTTGGCGGCAGCGTAGACCTGCCAGAGGAAGTCTTTGCCTAAAAGCGTGTCGCCGGACGAGCCTTCGTCGGTTTTGAATGACCAGCCGGTTTCGTCTGGCATTTTGGGCGAGACGATGTGGACCGGGATCAAATCTTCAAGGTTTTTGAGCTTGCGGAAGATCAGCGTGCGGTGGGCCCAAGGGCAGGCGAGGGAGACGTAGAGGTGATAGCGGCCTGCTTCGGCTTTAAAGCCCCCTTCGCCGGACGGGCCGGGAGCGCCATCAGCGGTGACCCAATTACGGAAGCCGGATTGCGAGCGGACGAACTTTCCGCCGGTCTTGGAAGTGTCGTACCACTGGGTTGACCACTTGCCATCTATCAACTGTCCCATTGTTCGTCCTTTCGTTCGCCATCGCACGTCCTCAATGAGGCAGGGGATGTGGAGGTTGCTGTGGCCCCAAAGTTAGGAGGAATGAGGGGCTGAGATAAGGGGAGGCAATGGCAACGCACTGTTGTGCATTTGGAACACAAACAGGCGATGCGAACACAAGACTGTTCGCGACTTCGCATTTTTGTTTACGTGACCGCACACCGGTGCTAATCGGGATTCTAGACGTGGAGGCGTCCAGGATGGTGAAAGTTTTTCAGATGAACCGACGACCCTAGTTGGTCGTTTTTAACGGGTGCCCCGAGCGGGTGGCCCTGTCCTCGTCTGAACATTACTGGACCATTTTCCCATGACCGCTTCTCTTGCGTCCGCTGCCATCACGACTCCTGCTGGCGAAACCCTTTCCCTGCGTGTTGCAACCCCGGCTGACGATGCATTCGTCGATGACCTTCAGGCTCTGGCCTTTGGTCCGGGTCGTTTTGCGCGGACGGCTTTCCGGGTGCGTGAGCGTTTCCCGATTGATCCGAGCCTGAGCCTGATTTCGGAAGTCGATGGCGTGCCGTCCGGTTCGGTGTGGATGACCCCGATCAGCGTTGGCGACATGAACGGCTACATGCTTGGGCCGCTGGCAACACACCCGAAATTCCGCAAGCGCGGTGCTGGTAAGCTTTTGGCTTTGGAAGTGTCTAAGCTGGCGCTGTCGCGTGGCGAGGGCAAGTTTGTGCTGCTGGTTGGCGATCAGGACTATTACTGCCCGCTTGGCTGGGAAATCACCACTCCGGGCAATATCGAGTTTCCCGGCCCGGTCGATGTGAGCCGCGTGCTGCTGCTGTCGGATGACAAGGGCCTTGCCAAGACCCTGTCGGGCCGCATCGGTGCGTTCCGCACCGGTCAGTAGGCAGATTTCTGCTGCTCTTTGCGTTCGGCTGCCCTAATCTGGCGCTATGACTATTCGCGACGAAGCATTCCTTTCTCGACTGAGCAGCCGCCTGTTGCAGGTTCCGCCAGTACACGCCGGAGAGCTGGTGCCCGATTGGGCGCCGTTGACACCCTATGACCGTCCGCCCGTTGAGGCGGCAGTGATGATTGCTTTGGTCGAGCGGCCTGAAGGGTTGACGGTGCTCTATACGGAGCGGTCGCCCGATTTGCGGGCGCATTCGGGGCAGGTGGCTTTTCCCGGCGGCAAGGTCGACAAGACCGATGCCGATGTGGCGGCAGCGGCGGTGCGCGAGGCCAATGAAGAGGTGGGAATGCGGGCGGAGGATGTGAAAATTCTCGGCTATCTGCCCACCTATTATACGGGCACGAATTATCTGATTACCCCGGTGGTGGCTTTGGTCAGTCCGAGTGGGCCGTTTGTCCCTAATCCGGGGGAAGTGCATTCGGTGTTTGAAGTGCCACTGTCGCGGATATTAAAGCGATCCACCTATGGGCGCTTTAAAATCTCTCGGCAGGGGAAAGAACACACCACTTGGCAGATCGACCATGATGGTCACATGATTTGGGGTATAACGGCCAATCTCACGCGGAAATTCCGAGATTTGGTGATGGATGAGGATGCTGCATGACGTCGACCAAGCTTAAAGCGGATTGGCTCGCTCTTCCTGCTGTGCAGACCATTTTTTCGGTGCTCGGCGGCGCTGAGGGGAAAACCCGCGCGGTCGGTGGGATTGTGCGCGACAGCCTGCTCGGCTCGCTTCGGCCCAATACTGATATTGATATGGCCACCGAGCTGTTGCCGGTGAGCGTGATGCAGCGCGCGAAAGCTGCGGGCATAGCGACCTATCCGACGGGCATAGACCACGGGACGGTGACGCTTCGGCTCGACGATACGAGCGTGGAAGTGACGACCTTGCGCAAGGATGTGGAGACCGATGGTCGGCACGCGCAGGTGGAATTTGGCACGGACTGGGTGGAGGATGCTCGGCGGCGCGATTTTACGATGAACGCACTCTATGTGGAGGCTGATGGGACGGTGTTTGATCCGCTGGGCGGGTTGGGCGATCTCCACAATCAACGCGTGCGCTTTATTGGCGATGCGGCGACGAGAATCGCTGAGGACGGTTTGCGGGTCTATCGGTTCTTCCGATTTTCGACGACGCATGGTGGCGGGCAGTTTGATGCCGAGGGGTTGGCTGCTTGTCGCGCGGCCTCGGGGCGCTTGGACCATCTCTCGCGCGAGCGTGTCGGTTCAGAAATGATGCGGATGCTGGCGCAGCCAAAAGTGGCGCGGACGCTGGCGGTTATGCAAGGCATTGGCCTTGTCCGGGCGACGGAAAAGCAGATTGCAAGCCTTGTAACCTATGAGGACCTTGGCGGTCGCTCCGCCGAAGCGCGCTTGGCGCTCTTGGGCGCGGATAGCCTGCCGCTGCGTCAGGCCGAGTGGCGGCTCTCGGGCGAGGTTTATGCCAAGGCTTTACGCATTGTTGAGTCCGCAGACTTGCTGGCGCATAATCAAGCCAACTGGGCCGCTTATCGGTTTGGCGAAGACGCGGTTGAAGGGCTGGCTGTTGCGGCGAGCACTGATGACTGGCCGCGTGATCGGCTTATGGAAGCGGCGCGAGAATTGGCGCGACTGCCCGCGCAGCCGCTGCCCGTGTCGGGGAAAGACCTGATAGAGCAAGGCGTTGCCGCTGGCCCGGAAATGGGTCAACGGCTTAAAAAGCTTGAGAAGGCCTGGGTCGAGAGCGGTTTTACGCTTTCAAAAGATGAGCTCCTCGCGCTTTAGGCGCGGGGACCAACATCGACGATCCGCTCTTTGATACGCTCGACCATGTCGGGGCGCACTTCCGTTTCGCCGTGCAAAGATTTTAGATTTTCGACAGCGCGACGCACGACTTCAGCTTCTGATTCCGCCTCTGCGTGCCAGGTTGCGCCTGGGATGAGTGTTCCAGCATCAAATCGCTTCATCACGTAACTCCTTGGGTTGACCTTGGGCGTGTCCGGGCCCAACGAGTGGGCGGGGTATGGGTTCCGCTAATCTTCGTCATCGGGGAAGAAGCCCATGTCGGAAAGGCCTTCGAGCCAGGTTGAGCCCTTGCGACGGATAACGGTGCGCGGGGCCACGCCTGTTGCGTCTTCAAGGGCCCGAGCGAGCGCTTGGGAGTGGGTGACGACCCAGACTTGGGTTCGCTCAGAAGCGCGGGCGATGGCTTGCGCCAGAGCGGGCAGAAGATCGGGGTGGAGTGAGGCTTCAGGCTCGTTGAGGGCAATGAAGGGGGCGGGGCGGTAGCTGAGGAGGGCACCCAGCAGGGCGAGAAACTGCAATGTACCATCGGAGAGTTCCGCAGCGCCGAAGGGGCGGTTGGGGACCTCAGGGAAGGTCATGGTGAAACTGGCGTATTTGTCTGGCGGCGGGATGTCGAGACGCGCACCGGGGAAGGCTCGATCAATTGCTGCGTCGAGATCGACGGTGTCGCCGCGAATATGTTTGAGGGTCGCAAAGACCGCGCCGAGATTGCTGCCGTCAGAATCGAGCATGGGCGAGGTGATGGCGAGCGAAGGTCGGCGCAACGGCGAATCTGGGTCGGTGCGGAAGCCGTGATAGAATCGCCAGCTTGCGAGCATATGGCGAACGGCATCGACCTCGGGGAGGGTGCCGCGCAATGACGAGAGAGCGGTTTCGCTGGGCAGGAGCGGATCATCAAGCTGTCGGCGCGCGCCATTATCATCGCGATACCACACGGCCGCGCGATTGCGCTCCAGCAGCGTCACGGGACGGCGACCGGGCAGGATCAGGCTCTCGGATTTGATCTGGGGTTCTTCGGAGAAGACGGCTTCGTATTTGCTGTCGCCGAACCCGACTTCAACGGCGTAGCGCGGCAGGATGACGTCGGAGCCGTTGTCGGCCTCAAGACCGACTTCGAGGCTGAGGCGCGGCAGGTCTTTGACCCCGCGCTCGCCCGCCCAAAGGACGGAGCCAAGTCCACCTTCGCGGGCGATGGCGTGGGTAATGGTGCCGTTGGCCGCGGCTTGCAGGAGTTCGAGGGCGCGATAGAGATTGGTTTTGCCGACGCCATTTCCGCCGGTCAGCACGGTGAGGCGGCGCAGGGGAAAGCGGATCGATCGAACCGAGCGATAGGCTTTGATCTCAAGGTCAGAAACAGTCATGGCGCCAGTCAATCAGAAGGTGAGTGAGGGCGCCATGATCAAATTTGAGTTGGGTCAGTCGCCGATCAGGGCCACTTTACCGCAGGCGGCATGGAGGAGAGGATGGAATTGATATTGCCACCGGTCTTCAGGCCAAAGGTCGTGCCGCGATCATAGAGCAGGTTGAATTCGACATAGCGCCCACGGCGAACCAGCTGTTCGTCGCGCTCGGCTTCGGACCAGTTCTTTTCAAAATGGCGGCGAACGAGCTTGGGATAGATGTCGAGGAAGGCTTCGCCGACAGCGCGGGTGAACTCGAAATCGGCATCCCAATCACCAGTATTGAGGTGATCGTAGAAAATACCGCCGATACCGCGATGTTCATTGCGGTGTGGCAGGAAGAAATACTCGTCGCACCATGCCTTGAGGCGATCGTAGTCAACGCCCGGACGGTTTTCGCAGGCGGCCTTCATGGCTGCGTGGAAATCGATAGTGTCGGTATCATCCTGCGTGCGCTTAACGTCGAGAACTGGAGTCAGGTCGGCGCCGCCGCCCCACCACTGCTTGCCCGTGACGATCATGCGCGTGTTCATATGCACGGCAGGAACATGGGGGTTCCAAGGGTGGATGATGAGCGAAATGCCCGAGCTCCAGAAGCCCGCACCCGCTTCGGTGCCTGGCATCTGCTTGGCGAAGTCTTCGGAGAAGGTGCCGTGCACAGTTGAGATGTGCACGCCTGCCTTTTCAAAGACGCGGCCGTGAAGCATGCCCATTTCGCCGCCGCCGCCAGCGGCGCGATCCCATGGGGAAATTTCAAAGTTGCCGGGCGCCCTATCGGCATGAGGTCCGGTGACCTCAGCTTCAATAGCTTCCAGCTCCGCCACGATCTTGTCTCGCAGAGTGCGGAACCAAGTTTGCGCAGCGATTTTCTTGTCGTCGATATCGATTGGCAGTGTCATGGCGGGGGACATGTACCTTTATGCGGAAACTGTAAAGGGTCCTAGCAGCATGGGGGGATGCCGTGCGGATAGTTTCAAATGTCTTCAGCGTAACTGCCAGTCTGACGGATGGCTTCTCCTAAAGCCATAGCGCCAGCGATAGCGATATTGAGAGAGCGCAGGCCTTCTCGCATGGGGATACGGATACGAAGGTCGGCGCGTTCTGCGACCTCATCTGGCACGCCAGCGCTTTCACGTCCAAGGAGCAAAATGTCGCCAGCGACAAACTGCGCCTTATAAAGTGATGAACTGGACTTGGTGGTCATCAAAACCAGCCGCCTGCCTTGGGAAATCCGCCAGTCTTCAAAGGCGGAAAAGCTGTTGTGCTCAATAAGATTGGCGTGATCGAGATAATCCATTCCAGATCTTGCGAGATTTTTCTGGGTGATGGCAAAGCCGGCTGGATGAATAACGTGAACTGGTACTCCCAGGCACGCTCCCAGGCGCAAAAGGGTCCCGGTATTTGCTGCAATGTCAGGTTGATAGAGTGCTAAATCCAAGGCCATGACTAAGTGTTTATCTTTCGCAAGGGTGGAGCATGCATGATCCACGGGTATAGTGTCGCAGGAGGGTGCTGTCAGTTGTCGCACTCTGGACAAGTGCCCGTGACAGTGCAAAAAGGACCCTAACTGACGGACCGCTTGAGGGCGGACGGCGGTCGATTCTGCATATTCTCCTATTTGCATAATCGATAATGCCGCTGCCGGCTCCGTCAAAGGTGCATTCGTACGGGGATACGGACTTTGGCCACAGAAGTAGAACATTCATCCACGAACCGGCGGGACTTTTTGTACGTCGCCACGGGCGCTGTTGGCGCTGTTGGCGCAGCCGCCGTGGTCTGGCCGCTGATCAATCAGCTCAATCCGGACGCTTCAACACTGGCTCTCGCCAGCATCGAATTCAACCTAGGCGCAATCGAAGAAGGCCAGTCGGTAACCATTACCTGGCGCGGTCTTCCTGTTTTCGTACGTCACCGTACGGCTGCTGAAATTGCTGAAGCCAAGGCTGTACCTTTGTCGGATCTGAAGGATCCGGAAACAGATGAGCAGCGCACCAAGGAAGGTCACGAACAGTGGCTGGTTATGGTTGCGAACTGCACGCATCTCGGTTGCGTACCAGTTGGTGAAGCTGGTGAGTTCGACGGCTGGTTCTGCCCGTGCCATGGTTCGCACTATGATACCGCAGGTCGCATTCGCAAGGGTCCCGCGCCGACAAACCTCGTCGTGCCGCCTTATGAATTTGTCAGCGATACGCTGGTTAAGATCGGTTAGTGGGGGACTTACCCGATGGCTTCTGAACACTCGAATTATACTCCGGGATCCTCAGTCGAGAAGTGGCTCGATGACCGCCTGCCGGTCGTGCGCTTCGCTAAAGAGCACTTGATGGATTTCCCCACTCCGAAGAACCTCAACTACTGGTGGACCTTCGGCGCTATTCTCGTGATGTGCCTTGGCGTGCAGATCGTGACCGGGATTATCCTGGCCATGCACTACACCCCGAACGTCTCGATGGCTTTCGACTCGGTTGAGCACATTCGTCGTGACGTCAACGGCGGCCGCATCATTCAGGCGACCCATGCTGTGGGTGCGTCGATGTTTTTTGTCGCACTCTACATTCATATCTTCCGTGGGCTGTATTATGGCTCGTATAAGGCACCACGTGAAATCATCTGGATTCTGGGTGTGCTGATCTTCATCCTCACTATGGCTACCGCCTTTATGGGCTATATCCTGCCGTGGGGTCAGATGAGCTTTTGGGGTGCTACCGTTATTTCTAACGTGTTCACCGCAATTCCGGGCATTGGTGAAAGCATTAAGCAGCTCGTTTTGGGTGGATTTGCCGTTGGCAACCCAACCCTGAACCGCTTCTTCTCGCTGCACTACTTGCTGCCGTTCATCATCGCTGCGGTGGTGGGCTTGCACATTTGGGCGCTTCACGTACCGGGTAATAACAACCCAATTGGCGTCGAAGTGAAGGATAAACGCGATACCGTGCCTTTCCATCCGTACTACACGATGAAAGACCTGTTCGCGATGGTGCTGTTCTGCATCCCCTTCGCTTGGTTCGTCTTCTTTGCGCCGGACATTCTGGGCCATGCCGACAACTACATCATGGCGAATAGCCAGGTAACGCCGGCTCACATTGTTCCAGAGTGGTACCTGCTTCCGTTCTACACCATTCTTCGTGCGGTTGACTTCAACATCCTGTTCATCGACTCCAAGCTTGGCGGTGTTATCGCCATGGGCGGTTCGATGCTCCTGCTGTTGGTTCTGCCGTGGCTCGATACTTCCAAGGTTCGTTCGGGTTCGTTCCGTCCGATGTTCAAGTGGTTCTACGCTCTGTTCGTGATCAACTTCATCGGTCTGGCTTACCTCGGTGCGCAACCGGCAGAAGGCGTCTACACCACATTGGCAAAAGTCTGCACTGCGTACTACTTCATCTACTTCCTTGTGATTCTGCCGGTGCTTTCGCGGATTGAAACGCCAAAGCCGCTGCCGACCAGCATCTCCGAGAGTGTTCTCGGCAAGGTACACTCGTGAACGAGGCGAGACCTATGTCAAAAATCAAAACCATTGCTATCGCAATGGCAGTCGCAGCAGGCCTTGCTGCGACTCCAACCTTCGCCGCCGGCGAAGGGGCTCATGTTGAACGCCAGAATTGGTCGTTCGGCGGTCTTTTCGGTACTTACGATCAGAACCAGCTTCAGCGCGGCTTCCAAATCTATCGTGAAGTTTGTGCGAGCTGCCACGGTGCGCGTCTTCTCTCGTTCCGTAACCTTTCGGAAGAGAATGGCCCGTCCTTCTCGGAAGAACAGGTCAAGGCACTTGCTGCTGAGTACGAAGTCGCTGATTCAACCGCAGAAGGTGGCGTTCGCCCAGCTGTTCCAGCTGATCGTTGGCCGAGCCCATTTGCGAGCGACGCTGAAGCAGCCGAAGCGATGGGCGGTTCTTTCCCGCCTGACTTCTCGGTGCTGGCAAAGGCTCGCGGCGTCAAGGACGAGTTCCCGACCTGGATCTTCAACTACTTCACTGGCTACCAGGAAGGCGGCGCTGATTATATCTATGGTCTGCTGACCGGCTACCGCGACGAAGCTCCAGAAGGCTTTGAGCTCCCAGATGGCAAGTCGTACAACGACGTGTTCCCTGGTCATGCTATTGGCATGGCGCCTCCGCTGTCTGACGGTTCGGTGACGTATGAGTCAGGTCCAAACGGTGAAACCGTTCCGGAAACCCTGGACCAGTACGCCCATGACGTTGCTGCCTTCATGATGTGGGCTGCAGAGCCGCACCTCGTGAGCCGCAAGGAAACCGGCTTCATGGTTTTGATCTTCCTCATCGGCTTCGCCGGTCTGCTTTATGCAACCAAGCGCAAGCTCTGGAAGGGCATCGAGCATTAAGTGCACGCTCGCTGAACATTTAAGGGGCCCGTTGGGCCCCTTTCTTTTTGGTGGTTCGGGTAAACTAATCCGCTCACGCTTGCGCCATGCTCTTGCCATCGGGTGGAAGTATGGTGATATTCCCGTGAAGTCGCTGTGTTGAGAGAAGGACTGAGATGTCCGCTGTCCGTTTGGCCGTTACGGTCGTTACTACTGCTATCACCGTCAGCCGCCACCCAGCGGTTCGCGCGGGGATTCAGGCAGTGGCTCAGAACCCGAAAACGCGCGAAGTCGCAATCAACACATCCCGGAATGTCGCCTATAGTGCTGGCGTTCTGGCGCGGCATCTTTTGGGCCGCAACAAAACCTAATTCTTAAATTCTAGCCTCAAGGCCGCAGATGTCGCTCGACCTGAAGTCGCTCGTCCGTACGATTCCGAATTATCCCAAGGAAGGGATTCTGTTTCGGGACATCACCACCCTGATCGAGCATCCGGAAGGGTTCCGTCAAAGCGTTGAACAGATCGCGGCTCAATATCGCGATCAGGGCTTTACCCATGTCGCTGGTATTGAAGCGCGTGGTTTCATTTTTGGCGCTGGCGTTGCTATCGCGATGGGCGTGGGCTTTGTGCCGGTCCGTAAGCGCGGCAAGCTGCCGGGCGCCACCATCGGCCAGAACTATGTGCTTGAGTATGGCGTCGACACGATCGAAATCCATGCTGACGTGCTCAACGCTGGGCACAAGGTTCTTATCGTTGACGATCTGATCGCCACAGGCGGCACTGCTATTGCTGCAGTCAGCCTCGTGCGCAGCACGGGCGCGACGTGTGACCATGCAGCCTTTGCCATTGATCTGCCTGATCTAGGCGGTGCGGCGAAGTTGGCGGCACAGAACGTTGAAGTCAGCGCGTTGATGGCTTTTGAAGGCCACTGAGCCGGTTTAAGCTGAATGTGAAGGGGGCGAGCCTAGCTCGGCCCCTTTGTCGTTTCTACCAGTTGTTGCGGCCATCCATGGCGGTGATGGGAATGCTGGTACGGTCGAAGTCATCGACCAAATTGAGATTGAAATACATGGAGCGGGTTTCAGGGACGCCCTCGGTCGCGCCCGGCTTGAGCGTGCCGTCGTCGTTGTAGATTGCGCTCCAATCAGGGCTGTCGCCCCAAGTCTGCATGCCGCAGGCCGCGCAAAAGTGATGCACGTTCAGCCCTGTCGGGTTGTAGGTGCCTTCAGCGCTGTTGGAGAGCAGCTTGAAATCCTCAGGCTTTACACCGGTCCAAACGGCTCCCGACCGCTGGCAATAGCTGCAGTTGCAGGTGTGTGCCTCGCTTGGGGCAGAGGCAATCTCGAATTTTATAGCGCCGCAGTGGCAAGAGGCAGTCAAAGCCATGGTCAGTCTCCTCGTTATGAGTGGGTGCTAACCAGTGGTTCTGACAGAGCTTGTCAGTAGGACTAGGCGGCGATGGATTCGCGCTTGTCGATCAGGCAGAGCTGATTGCCCTCAGGGTCGCGCATTACCGTATAGGTGGGCAGAACCCGATCAATACTGGCGCCAAGCTCTTTCAGGCGATCCACCTCCGCCTGCCGATTGGCCACTTCCACATCGAGGTGGACGCGATTGTTATCGTGACGCTGCCCATCGACGTTTTGGAAGCAGAGGCTGGGGCCGGGGCCATCGACCATCACCGTTGGGTCGGTTTCGGGGGTGAGGCCAAAGACGGCTAGCCGAACCAACTCCAGCTGATCATATTCGCGCAGGGCGTAGCCATCCAATGCGTTGGCCCAAAACCTTGCCAGAGCGGCAGGGTGTTCGCAGTCAAAAACGATTTGATTGATGACGCCCATGGCGCTTCTCCTCATTCTTTACCGAAGGGTTAACGGCAGAATGGGGCCAGAGCTTGAACAGAATAGGGCGAGGTCGGGGCTTGCCGACGTAATTGTGAAGGCTGGTTTATGGCGGGTGAACCCAAAAAAAGAGGCCCCGGAGGGCCTCTTTCCTGTTCAGAGCTGAGCGGATTAAGGCTCGAGCTTGCCGGTTTCCGGATGGTCTTCGGCGCTGATGTTTGGCTCGTTGCGGGTCTTCCACAGGGAGTAGAAAACGCCAGCAGCAAGGATCGAGATCGTGACGCCGAGCGAGAGCAGGGTGTCGATATGGATGCCGAATGGCACCAGACAGATCTTGATACCGATGAGAACCAGAATGACGGCCAGCGATACCTGCAGGTAACGGAAGCGGTTCATTGCGGCTGCCAGAGCGAAGTAGAGCGCGCGCAGGCCAAGGATCGCGAAGATGTTCGAGGTGTAGACAATGAAGGTGTCTTGGGTGACCGCGAACACGGCTGGAACCGAGTCGACCGCAAAGATCAGGTCGACGATTTCAACCATGATCAGCGCAATCGCCAGCGGGGTCAGCCAGGTGACGAGCTTACCGGTCTTCGGATCTGGAGCCTTAACGGTGAAGTTACGGCCATGCAGTTCCTTGGTGACGCGGAAGCGGGACGACAAGAACTTGTAGATCTTGTTGTCTTCCATTTTCGGCTCTTCGTCGTCGTGCTTGAACATTTTCAAGCCCGTGAAGATGAGGAAGGCGCCGAAGATCGCCAGAATCCAGCTGAACTGGTGAACCAGAGCCGCACCAACGCCGATCAGAACAGCGCGGAACAGGATCACGCCCAAGATGCCCCAGAACAGCACGCGGTGCTGATAGAGACGTGGGATGCCCAAGAAGCCGAAGATGGTGGCGATGACGAACATATTGTCCATCGCCAGCGACTGCTCGATCAAATAGCCGGTGTAGAACTCAAGCCCGGCTTGCGAGCCGCGCTGGAACCAGACCCAAGCACCAAACGCAAGCGCGATGATGACGTAGAAGCCATAGAGCATAAGGCTCTCTTTGGCTTCGATCTCGTGTTCATCCTTGTGAAGGATGCCAAGGTCGAAGACAAGCAGAGCAAGAACGATCGCGATAAACGCGACCCAGAAGTAAACGGGGGTACCGAGGAACTCGCCCGAAAAAGCGGACAGCAACATATCCATGTGCCGGACCTTCTCCATGTAACGTGGTGGAGCAGCTCCGACATCGCCGTAGCAAGAGCTACGACCAGAGGGGCCCGGCGCTGCTCGTATAAAATGCGCCAGAAACGGGAAAGTTTCAAGGTGTTGCCGCGAGGCAGCGCGCAAAGCACAGAATTATGCTGTGCCCAATTGGCGTGAGAACGCGTGGCAGCGCGGCCGCAGAGGTCTTTTGTGGGGCGTCAGACGGGATTAGCGGACGGTGCAGAACATAACGACGGCTTCAGCTGTTTCCAGTTGCAGGGCGATATTGAAATTTTCGTCGCTGGTAATGCGGCCCGCTTGCACCGACCCATTGGCCAGCAGATTGCCATCGTTAAAGCCGACGCCGTCCTGATAAGCGGTAATCGTGCCAGTGCCGGAGCGCGTGTCGCCCATGGTTCGGCCCGCCCAACCGTAGACGCCACCATACATGGTGAGAATGCCCACGCGTTCAGTGGTCTCGTCTCTGCAGCTCCAATTGCCTTCATAGGCCTGAGCGAAGGCAGGGATTGCGGTTACGGCGGTGACAGCAAGTGCAAGGGCGAATCGGCGCATAAGTGCACAGTGCCGACCCGACCTCTGTCTTTCAAGACCCGCGCTTGATCAAACTCTTGAGCAGAGGAACTTTGGCAAGGCCAAGGAGCAATTTGAGCTTGAGGGGCATCTTGTAGTCGCGCAATTTCGAGAAGCTGACGAGTTCTGCCGAATAGACGGCTTCGCCATTCTGGTTGGTGCTCGACACATGGGTGATGAGCACGCCCCAGCCCGGAAGCGAGTTGGAGACGCGCTTGGATTTGACGTACATCGAATAGGTGATGGTGTCTCCGGGGCGAACCGGCGTGGTGTATTGCATAGAACTAATGCCGGGGGAGGGACCCGAGACACCCGGCGACTGGCCGGCATCGAGCAGGCGCTTTTCTTCGGCAAAGAGCGCATCGACCATGAGCCGCTGGCCGACGGATGCAGTGTGCCAGCCGGAGGCGATGATGCCGCCAAAATGGCTGTGCTTGGCCTCTTCGGCGTCGGTATGGAAATACTGCGGATCGTAGAGCGAGGCGAACCGCACGATCTCGTCTTGAGTGAATGTGTGGCTTCCCATCGGGAAGTCTTCGTTCAGATTGATCTCTTCAAACCAGCGCGTCATGCCGCGACCTCCGGATTGCGGCACTCAACCAGATTGGCGAGGCGCATGGTCATGACCTGCTTGTTCTTTTGATTTCGAATGTCGAAATCAAGGGTGACAATGCCCCAATGGGGGTGTGACTGCGACCGGCGCAGCTCGGCTATCGTGACAGTGCCTGAGATAGTGTCATTGACCATGACCGGGGCCTTCCACTTCAGGTCTGAAAAGCCGAGGCCGCCAGCCGACGCGATTTTGGAGAGGAATGCGTCGACAAGGGCGCGAAGGCTCAGTGCGCCCGTCTGCCAGCCGCTAGAGGCGAGGCCTCCGAGTAGGCTCTGGCGAGCTGCTTCTTCATCCAAATGGAAAGGCAGAGGATCAAACTCTGCGGCGAAAGTCGTGATCATCTCGCGTGTCAGCGTCGAGGGGGCGAGCGCAATAGTTTCGCCGAGGCGCAGGTCTTCAAAATGGAGACGATTAGCTATGACTGGATTGGTCATTTGCTTTCCCTATACGTCAATTATTTTCTTCTGCCATAGGGTGCGGGGCACGGGCAAGGTGTTTGGGGGTGGACTTGCTTCACTGAGATCATTTTCAGCACTGTGATGGGCCTTGGCAGGCAGGGAGTACACCCCGACGCATTGACTTCTGGGGCAATCCGACCCAATTGGAACCCAATGATTTCCGGAGATCCCAATGGGCTTCAAAATGGGTATCGTCGGTCTGCCGAATGTGGGCAAGTCGACGCTGTTTAACGCGCTTACGCGCACCGCCGCAGCAGCTGCTGCAAACTTCCCTTTCTGCACGATCGAGCCGAACGTCGGTGATGTGCCGGTTCCGGACGTGCGTCTGCACAAGCTTGCCGAAATCGGCAAGTCCATCAATGTATTGCCAGCACGCATGAGCTTCGTGGATATCGCGGGCCTCGTGAAGGGCGCATCCAAGGGTGAAGGGCTGGGCAACCAGTTCCTCGCGAACATTCGTGAGTGTGACGCGATTGCTTATGTGCTGCGTTGCTTTGAAGACGGCAACATCATCCACGTCGCCAATAAGGTTGACCCGCTAGCGGACGCCGAAGTTGTCGAAACCGAGTTGATGCTCGCTGACCTTGAAAGCCTTGAGAAGCGCCGCGCTGGCGTAGAAAAGAAGGCCAAGGGCAATGACAAGGACGCCAAGGTCACGCTCGATCTGATCGATCGCGCGCTGGTTGTCCTGCGCGAAGGCAAGTCGGCTCGCTTTGTTAAGCGCGATGCTGAAGAAGAAAAGGCTTTCCAGGAGCTGCAGCTGCTGACGTCCAAGCCCGTTCTCTACGTCTGCAACGTAGACGAAGGTTCGGCCGACAAGGGCAATGCGATGAGCAAGCTGGTTGAAGACTATGCTGCTGCCAATGGCGCAGGCGTTGTCATCATCTCGGCTGAAATCGAAAGCCAGTTGGCGCAGCTTCCAGACGAAGAACAGGCAGAATATCTTGAAGGCCTCGGCCTTTCGGAAGCCGGCTTGAACCGTCTGATCCGCGAAGCCTACGACCTGTTGGGGCTGCAGACCTACTTCACCGTTGGTCCTAAGGAAACACGCGCCTGGACCATCCATAAGGGTGACAAGGCTCCGGCTGCGGCTGGCGTTATTCACTCGGACTTTGAACGCGGCTTTATTCGCGCGCAGACCATTGGCTACGAAGATTACATCGCGCTTGGCGGTGAATCTGGCGCCAAGGAAGCGGGCAAGGCTCGCGACGAAGGCAAGGAATATGTCGTCAAGGACGGCGACGTGATGTTGTTCAAGTTCAACACCTAAGGGTTTTGAATTTTTGCAAGATTGAGAAGGGGTCGCTGCGGCGGCCCCTTTTGTTTTCGGCTTTTCGTTACGCATTTTACTCCTCGATTGTGGGTGAACGAATGAGGAAAAATCCTGTAACGTGTTCGTGATAATTAACTCGGGGTGTTTTGAATGGCCATTTCTCTGAGCCGACGGAAGCTGCTGGCATCAGGTGGTGCTTTGGCGGCTGCGTCTGTCACGACGTCAGCTTTGGCGCAGCACCATCACGGTGAGGTTGAGGTGTTTGCTCAGGAACGGCCAATCGCTCGCTCCATCGTGGCGGCGACAGGCGATGACCTGCGCTTGCCGGAGGTGCGTCGTTCGGAAAACGGTGTGCTCGAAACCAGTTTGCGTATGGCCTATGGGCCAACCGAGATCGACGGCGAACGTGCCGTCGCTATGACCTACGACGGGTCTTATCCGGGCCCGACGCTGGTGGCGAAGCCAGGGGATACGATCAAGATCAAGCTGACCAATGATCTGCCCGATGTCACGAATTTACATACGCACGGTCTGCATGTGTCGCCATCGGGCAATAGCGACAATGTCATGCTGGTGATCCAGCCGGGAGAGACCTTTGATTATGAAATCAAGATTCCCGAAGATCACATGCCTGGGACCTATTGGTATCACCCCCATGTCCATGGGCTGACCTATCCGCAGGTGTCTGGCGGTTTGGCGGGGGCGCTGATTATTGAAGGCGGTCTTGATGATCTTGAGGGGATCAATGATCGCGTCGATCAGCTGCTGGTTATTCAGTCGTGCCAGTTCGATGAAACCAACACCATGGTTCCGATCGAAGACAAGGATAAGCATAAGCAGACCGTGACGATAAACGGTCAGATCAACCCCACCCTGCGCATTCGTGCGGGCGAGGTGCAGCGCTGGCGCTTGGTGAACGCGACAGCTGAGGCATTCCTGATGATCGGGTTGGAAGGGCATTTGCTCTACCAGATCTCCAAGGACGGTAACGCCATGACCCGTGTCGTGGAACACAGCAGCCTCCTTATTGAGCCGGGCACGCGCGCTGATGTTTTGGTGCAGGGCTATATGTTCAACGGCGCGTTTGAGCTGCGCAAAATGCTCTGGTACGGCGCGCCGCGTCAGTATGAGGCTGATGAGCTGCTGGCGACGCTGGTGGTGGAAGGAGAGGATGATCCGGTCACAGATCACGTGATCCCGACCACGCTGATCCCGCTAGACGAGGATTTTAGGGGCAAGCCTGTCGATAAGCGCCGCGAGATCCGCTTCGGCGTTGTCCGCGGGCTACCAGGTGGTACCAAGTTCACAATAGACGGTCGTCAGGTCGATATGAACCGCGTTGATCAGACGGTTCCGCTCGGGGCCTTCGAGGAGTGGGAGTTGGTCAACGACTCGCCCGAATGGCATCCGTTCCACATTCACACCAACGACTTCCAAGTCGTGGCGGTGAATGGCGAGCCCGTTGATGAGGTTCTATCGTTCGAAGATACGCGCGGCATTCCGCCGAACGGGTCGCTGACCATTCGTCATCGCTTCCTCGATTTTACCGGCAAGTATGTCTACCATTGCCATCTGCTCTTCCACGAAGACCACGGCATGATGGGCATTGTTGAGGTCGTTGGATAAAATCGGCAGGGCGGGAGCGATCCCGCCTTTTTTGCGTCTCATGGGTAAAGCTTAGAAAGCCGGAATATTCGCTTTTAATCCCGGATTGCAAGTCGATGCGGTCGCGCTAGCATGGACTAAAGCGGCGGGAGGAGCCGCGGGCCGGCCTGGCCGCTATCGGAGCATTTTCTAAATGGCTAATCCTATCATCACGTTCATCGGCGCTGGCTCGTCCGTGTTCATGAAGAATATCGTTGGCGATATTTTGCAGCGTCCGGCCCTTGCCGGTGCGCAAATTCGCTTGATGGACATTAATCCGACGCGTCTTGAGGAAAGCGCGATTATCGCCGGGAAGCTGGTCAAAACGCTGGGTGTGCCAGCGAGTGTGACGACCTACTCGAACCAGCGCGAGGCGTTGACGGGGACCAATTTCGTCGTCGTCTGCTTCCAGATCGGTGGCTTTGAGCCATCGACGGTGATCGATTTTGATGTGCCCAAGAAATATGGCCTGCGCCACACGATTGCCGACACCCTGGGCGTTGGCGGGATCATGCGCGGCATTCGTACGGTGCCGCATCTCTGGAGCATTTGCGAAGACATGATGCAGGTCGCGCCTGAGGCGGTGATGCTGCAATATGTGAACCCGATGGCGATCAACACCTGGGCGATTGCGGAGAAATTTCCCAAGATCAAGCAGGTTGGCCTGTGCCATTCGGTGCAGGGCACGGCGCATGAGCTGGCCCATGACCTCGACATTCCATACGAGGAAATCCGCTACCGCTCGGCCGGTATCAACCACATGGCCTTCTATCTCAAGTTTGAGCATCGTCAGCCGGATGGGTCGTATAAGGACCTCTATCCGGAGCTGCACCGCGCCTATGCTGAGGGTCGTGCGCCTAAGCCCGGTTGGAACCCGCGCTGCCCGAATAAGGTGCGCTATGAGATGATGAAGCGCCTCGGCTACTTCGTCACCGAAAGCTCCGAGCACTTTGCCGAATACACCCCGTATTTCATCAAGGACGGGCGCGACGATCTGATCGAAAAATTCGGCATTCCGCTGGATGAATATCCAAAGCGCTGCATTGAGCAGATCGAGAATTGGAAGAAGACGTCCGAGCAGTATCGCAATGCCGACACGATCAGCGTGAAGGCTTCGCATGAATATGCATCCTCGATTGTTAACTCGGTTTGGACCGGCGAGCCCTCGGTGATCTACGGCAACCTGCGCAACAATGGGGTGATCACCTCGCTGCCGAACCAAGCCGCAGTGGAAGTGCCGTGTCTGGTCGATAGCAATGGCATTCAGCCAACCTATATCGGGGAATTGCCGCCACAGCTGGCGGCGCTGATGCGCACCAATATCAACGTGCAGGAGCTCACCGTGCGGGCGCTGATCGAAGAGAAGCGTGAGCATATCTATCACGCGGCTATGCTTGATCCGCACACGGCGGCGGAACTCGACCTCGACCAGATCTGGTCGCTGGTCGATGATCTGCTCAAGGCGCACGGGGAGATGTTGCCGGAGTGGGCGCGGGGGTAAGGCTCAGCGCTAAGGCCCCGTTGCCCCCACCTAACCTCCCCCGGAACCGGGGGAGGGATGGCATCAAGTGTGTGGGGAGATTTGGGCTGAGGACGCACCGAACTGAAGAGCCCCACCCTCAAGCGCCATTCGACCATAGGTCTCATGCCTTCTCTGCTCAGATTGCTCCACTGGAGCAATCTGACCTGCGGTACGCGCCGAAGCCCCACAAGGGGGAGGGAGGAAGACTGAGACGGAGGATGTCTCTAAGCCTCAGATGAAAGCAGTGGTCACCCTCAATTCGCTCCACAAAGGGAGGTGGTAAGGGCGGTTATTCGCCGCCTAAAAGCTTTTTGAGCATGTCGGCCATGGGGCCGGATTTGGGGAATTCGACCTTGGACACCGCTGGGCGGGCTTGGCGGATGTGGCTTTGGCCTTTGGGTGCCTCAGACGCTTCTGCCGACGGTTTCTTCGGCTTGGCTTCTTTGGCTGGCTCTTCGGGCTTGAGGGCGAGGGCGAGCTTGTTCATGAAGCCAGCGTCGTCGCCGTTGAGGAGCAGTGGGGTCTGACGGGCCAGCTCATCGAGCAGCGGCTCGAGCCAGGTTTTGTCGGCTTTGGCGAAGTCGCCGAGAACGTGGTGCGTGACGTTCTCCTTGCCGGGATGGCCGATGCCGAGACGGATGCGCTTGTAGTCGAGGCCGATCTGCGGGTCGATAGAGCGTAGGCCGTTATGGCCGCCATTGCCGCCACCGGTTTTGACGCGGACTTTGCCCGGCGCGAGATCGAGCTCGTCGTAGAAGACGTAGACGTCGCTGACGGGAATTTTGAAGAACTTGGCGATCTGCTGCACGCTGTCGCCGGACTTGTTCATGAAGGTTTGAGGCTTGAGGAGGAGCACGCGCTCGCCGCCGACATTGCCTTCGGCATATTGGCCCGAGTGCTTGGTTTTCCACGCGGAAATGCCATAAGTGCGGGCAATGGCGTCAATCGCCATGAAGCCGATATTGTGGCGGTTGCCAGAGTATTGAGCGCCGGGGTTGCCCAGACCAACGAGCAGTTTCATGAAACCAAACCTTACAAATGACTGAGGCGGCCGCAAGGCCGCCTCAGAAAATCATGAGCGTGAGAGCTCTGCTTATTCAGCAGTAGCTTCTTCTTCTTCGCCGCCAACAGCCGATGGAGCTGCGATGGTTGCGATGGTGAAGTCACGGTCGGTGATGGTTGGGGTCGCGCCAGCTGGCAGCTTAACGGCCGAGATGTGCACCGAGTCACCAACTTCGAGGCCAGCGAGATCAACGGTGATTTCTTCTGGGATCTTGTGAGCGAGAACGGTCAGTTCAACAGCGTGACGAACGATGTTCAGAACGCCACCCTTCTTGAGGCCTGGAGCCTTTTCTTCGTTGATGAACTTAACAGCAACTTCAACGTTGATCAGCGACTTAGCCGAAACGCGCAGGAAGTCGATGTGCAGTGGCATATCGCGAACAACGTCCAGCTGGTAATCGCGTGGGATTACCTGGTGGATGGTGCCGTCAACGTCGAGGTCGAGGATGTGGGACTTGAAGCCGCCTGCGTAGATCGCCTTGTAGGCGTCCTTGAACGAGACGGAAACAGTGACAGGAGCCTTCTTGTCACCGTAGATAACTGCAGGAACAAGTCCCTGACGACGTGCTTCGCGAGCTGCCCCCTTGCCCACTCCGTCGCGCGCCTGTGCCTTGAGCACTTTATTGGCCATGGAAATCATCCATTCCGGTTGGTGTACGGTGTTACACAACACCATACGCGCCCGTCCTCCAGGGGTGACGAGCGCTTCATGGGGGCGGCTATAGCGCAAAGGGGGGCGGGGAGCAAGAAATATAGTGGTTTTGCGGGCCTCTTGGCCGGGTGAAATCGCCGGTGGGCGGCATATGTGATTTGATAGGTTCACATCCCGAAGATAGGGTCTGCCCTGTTTGTATTTATCTCGGGATTGTTCAATGAAATCAATAGTTTTGGCGTGCGCGGTGGTTCTTTGCGCGGCTGTCACTCCGGCGATGGCGCAGAGCCAAGTCGACTTCGGCGATGACAGTGGCAGCTACGCTAATGATGGCGAGTGCGACGATCCACGATTCACTGGCGCTGGCATGACGGCAACCGATCTGCTCAGCGAGGATCTGCTGGCTGATGCCACCGACTGTCAGAGCGCGTTTGACGCCGGCAAGATTTCACTTCTGGGCGTGGCGGAAGACGGCAAGATTGATTTTGGCGACGACGAGGGCGAGTTCGCCAATGACGGTGAGTGCGATGACATGCGCTTTAGCGGCAGCGGCATGACCGAAACAGCTTTGATTCAGGACGACATCATGCACGACGCGACCGATTGTCGTGCGGCTGCCAAAGCGGGCACGATCGAGCTGCGTAACTCGTAAGAGCGCAAGAAAAAGCCTTCAGACCATGCTGGTGGTCTGAAGGCTTTACAGAGACCGAAAAGGGCTCAAATCTTAGTCGAAGAGGCTCGAAACCGACTGTTCGCTGGCGGTGCGGGCAATCGCTTCGCCGAGGAGCGGAGCGATGTTCATGCGGCGAATATTGGCCGCGGCCTTGCTGTTGTGCGGGTCAAATATCGAGTCGGTGATGACCAGTTCTTTGAGCTTGGAAGCGGCGATACGCTTGTCAGCTTCGCCGGACAATACGCCGTGTGTGATGTAGGCGGAGACTTCCTTGGCTCCCGCGTTGAGCAGAGCTTCAGCAGCATTCACCAGCGTGCCGCCAGAATCGACGATATCGTCGATGAGAATGCAGGTCTTGCCCGATACGTCGCCGATGATGTTCATCACTTCGGACACGCCAGCGCGGGGACGGCGCTTGTCGACGATGGCGAGGTTCACGCCAATGCGGCTCGCCACATTACGTGCACGAACCACGCCGCCAACGTCTGGTGACACGATCATCACATTGCTGACGTCGTAGTGATCCTTGATATCGCGCACCATCACCGGAGCTGCGGTGAGGTTGTCGGTTGGGATATCGAAGAAGCCCTGAATCTGCGAGGCATGCAGGTCGAGCGTTAGGACGCGGTTTGCACCAGCCTCGGTGATGAGGTTGGCAACCAGCTTTGCCGAAATCGGCGTACGTGGTGCTGATTTACGGTCCTGACGGGCGTAGCCGTAATAAGGGATAACGGCGGTGATACGACGGGCTGACGAGCGACGCAGAGCATCGATCACGATCAGCAGTTCCATCAAGTTGTCATTGGTCGGGTAGCTTGTCGACTGTAGGATGAAGACGTCTTCACCGCGCACATTCTCATGCACTTCTACATAGACTTCCTTGTCGGCAAAGCGCTTGACCGTGCAATCGGTCAGCGGCAGCTCAAGGTAGCTCGCCACAGCTTCCGCTAATGGACGATTGGAATTGCCAGTCACCAGTTTCATGAGGTGCGATCCTGTCTCAACCGGCCCCACGGGAGCAGGGGCCAACCAGTTTCGTGGGCAGCTTTAGCGGCAGAACTTCGGACTCACAACTACACTTTTGGCCAGTGTCGTTAAATTATCGCAGAGAGATGCTAATTACGGACATTTGCCGACCGGTCTTGCGCGATTGATGGGTCGAGAGGCGATGGGAGAAATAGCGGTCTGGGTTGTCGTAGGTACAGCCGCCCACTTGTTCGATGGTGGAAACCCCTGCATCCCTTAGCTGTGCCTGCACAAATCCGGGGAGGTCGAAGTGGGCTTTTCCGCCAGTTGGGGTGAAAAACAGGTCGTCGCCAGTGGGATGAAGGGCTAGGAAATCGGCCTGGAATTGGTCGCCAACTTCGTAGTTTTGCGCCCAAATGGTGGGGCCGTATGCCGCAACAATGTGCTCAGGATCCGCACCAAGCTTAACCATAGCAGCGATGGTATTGCCGATAATGCCATCAACGGCACCGCGCCAACCAGCGTGAGCGGCACCGATGATGTGCGCTTGATGGTCGGCGAAAAGGATCGGCGTGCAGTCCGCGGTTTGAATGCCGAGAAGCAATCCGGGGGTGGCGGTAATCATGGCGTCGCCCTCGACCACGCCCGTTAGGGGCGCGGTGATGGTCTCGACATGGGTGGAATGAGTCTGCTTGAGAACGATCAGCGGAGCACCACCCAATGTATCCGCGATAGCTTGGCGGTTGGCCTGAACACTGGCTTCGCTGTCGTCAACGGCGAGGCCGACGTTTAGGCTGTCGTAAGGGGCGATTGAGACGCCGCCTTGGCGACCGAAAAAGCCGTGACGGAGCCAATCCATGGACGCAAGGGAAGGAGAGTGTTCTGCCGACAGGGTCATGCGCCGAAACCTGACGGTTGCAGGCCGGGGCTGTGGGCGCAGAGAACTTTGAACAACTCACCCATTTGATCGGCACCGACGAGGCGCTGCTCGGCGGCGCGAATGTCTGGGGCGAGATTGGGGTTGGCCCCGGCAAGGGCCGCCGCACGGTGGCTAATGCCCATGTCGGTGAGGAAACCGCCTTGGGTCTGGAGCGGTTGGACCGCGAGGCCAGACTGGCGCGCAACGCTGGCCAGCGCCTCAAAATCGACGTGGGCGGAGAGGTCGACTTCGCCGGGCGCTTCAAGCACGTCGGCATAGGCATGGCGGCGAACACCCTGCAGGGTTTCACCAGTTTGGGTGCGGGCGTAGCCATAGTCGATGACGAGCATAGCGCCGCCCTGACGGCTCACCAGCTGGCTCAACCGGCTCATGAGCTGCGCGCCACCGAAGCAGAATTCGAGGATTTCATCGATCGCGGCGTCGGCCACGCCGGGCGGCATGGACATGGGCGGAATGGGAGTGGGCGAGAGGCCGAAGACGCGCTTATCGCCATCAAGCCCGATTTGACGCTCGTGCCAGCCGTTTTCCTTGCGGACGAACTGACGGATCGGCAGGGCGTCAAAAAATTCATTGGCGAGCATGATGATCGGGCCGGAACCGACATCTTCAAAGTTCTCGAGCCATTTGGGATCGTATGCTTCGAGGCGCGCTTTTTGCTCGGCCACAAGGGCTGGGCTGGTTTCAAAAAGGCGCAGGTCTAGCGCATCTCGGAAACCGGGGGCGCGGCAAGCCACGCGCAAGACGTCGCTCATCAGCGTGCCGCGACCGGGCCCGAGTTCGAGCAGGGTGAACGCCTTGGGCTCATTCATCTGCTGCCAGAGATTGACCACCCAGAAGCCAATCAGCTCGCCGAACATCTGCGAGATTTCCGGCGCGGTGATGAAGTCGCCCTTAGCGCCGAATGGGTCTTGGTTTTTGTAATAGCCTTTGCTCGGGTGCGTGAGGCAAAGCCCCATGTACGTCGCGACCGACATGGGACCGGAGGTGCGGATCTGGAATTCGATCTGCTGCTCAAGCGTGGGGGCTTGGTTCACGTTGAACGTCTCACTTGCACTAGAGAAAGAGGATTATGGGCGGATGGGGTCTTCGCGCCGGGTCAGCGCGTAGACCACCAGAGCGATGCCGCCGAGGAGAATGGGAAGGCTGAGGAGCTGGCCCATGGTGAGCCATTCGCCATTGAGATAGCCCAATTGCGCATCCGGCAAGCGGATGAATTCGACAAAGGAACGCGCCAATGCATAGCCAATGGCGAAAATGCCAGCGACGAGGCCCGGCTTGCGCAGCCCATAGAAGACATGGGTGACGATGCGGATGATGATGAAGAGCAGGAGGCCTTCGAGCAGGGCTTCATAAAGCTGGCTTGGGTGACGGGGCACTTGCATCGGGTCTGTCGGGAAGACCACGCCCCAAGGCAGGTTGGTCGGCGCGCCATAAAGCTCGGAATTGATGAAGTTGGAGACGCGGCCAAGGAAAATACCAATGGTGGCCACTGCGCCGAGGAGATCGAGGCTCGACAACCAATTGCCGCCTTTGGAGCGCGTGAAGAAGAAGGCAGCGATCATCAGGCCTGCCATGCCGCCGTGGTAGGACATGCCGCCATCGAGCGTGTTGATCATCTCCAGCGGGTTCTGGCTGTAATATCCCCAGTTGTAGAACAGCACATAGCCAACGCGGCCGCCGATAACGATGGACAGCATGGCCCAGAAGGCAAAATCCCAAATGTCTTTGGCTTCAAAGGGGGGATTGCCGCGGTGCCAGAGCCGCGTGTTCTTGAGCAGGGAATAGCCATAGGCCGCGCCAAGGAAAACACCAAAGAGATAGGCCAGTGCATACCAACGGATAGCGATAGGGCCGATAGCAATGGCGATCGGGTCGATATTGGGGAAGGGCACCGATGGTTCTCCGAGGTTCGACCGAAACTTGCCAAGCAATCGTGGCAATAGAGTGCCTGAGGTAGCGCGTCGGTTGGAGCCATTCAATCCCTGTGACGTTGAGCACGTCAAAGGGCTTTGCTTGGGTACTCTGGTTTTTAGGTCCTAGGTGGCTTAAGTAAATGCAAACAATGCCCCAATGGGAACGGACACAGTATGAACCAGAACAACAAGCTATTCGACGGGCTGGGTCGTGTGATGAACGAAGCTGCTGGCGTCGCTGACGGCGTTCGCCGCGAGGTCGAAACCGTGGTGAAGACCCAAGCTCAGCGCATCGTCAACGATATGGACCTGGTGAAGCGCGAAGATTTCGACGCGCTGCGCGAGCTGGTTCAGGTGCAGGGCGAAGAAATTGACGCTCTGCGCAAGGAACTGGCTGAGTTGCGCGGTAAGTCCGCTTAACAATAGCGGATTGATGATCATGCGAGGGCGCTGCGGTAACGCGGCGCCTTTTTTATTGGGAATTGTTCCAAGGCGATGAAAGTGCACCATTATGAAACGGTGTGCATAATTTCTGTTAAACCCTCGTTAATACTTAAAGACCAAGGATCATCCACAAGAGATTGGCGTTCGGCGGTTGGCCCGCGTGCCCTGAATCAAATGCTCAGTGTAGGGTTTGCTTAGGAGGACGATTCGTAAGTCGCGGTTGCGGCGATCAAGTTCCTTCACGCGCATCCAGAACGCGCAGCAAATGCTGCGCCATGACAACGCCCTTTGTGAGGACGGAACTTCATGTCTCTGATTGAATTCGAGCCCGATCGGATGTCCCACCCGGTGGACCTAGTCGAGCACATCGCTTCGATCAACGACTGGACGTTTGAACGTCAGGACGCGGACGAGATTTCTATTTCAGTACGCGGAGGGTGGAGCGACTATCATGTGTCGTTCAACTGGATGCAGGATCTGGAAAGTCTGCACATTGCCTGTGCCTTCGACTTGAAAGTTCCCGAAGCGCGGCGCGCTGAAATCAAACAACTGATCAGCCTTGTCAACGAACAACTCTGGATTGGACATTTCGACGCTTGGCACAAGGAAGGCGTTGTCTTGTTCCGGAATTCGCACCTGCTCACCGGTGGCGCGGATGTGTCGCCCCAGCAGTGTGAAGCGCTGCTTCGTTCCGCCAGCGAATCCTGCGATCTGTACTATCAGGCGTTCCAGTTCGTCGTGTGGGCCGGGAAATCAGCCGCAGACGCGCTGAGCCATGTGATGTTTGAGACGGTAGGCGAAGCCTGATGACGAATTTGCAAAATTTGGGTCCGGTCATGCTGGTCGGTGCCGGCAAGATGGGCTTGGCACTGGCTGAAGGCTGGCTTGGGGCTGGATTGCCAGCGTCGAACCTCGTGCTGGTTGATCCAAACCCCAGCGAGCAAGCGCTGGCTTTGGCGGCGGACAATGGCATTGTCGTCAATAAAGAAGCCTTTGGTCTTCAGCCAAATGTGTTGGTTCTGGCGGTTAAACCGCAAGTGATCGGGCCCGTGATGGACAGCCTCGCGCCCGTGATTGGTTCACATACGCTGGTTCTCTCCATTGCCGCCGGTATTTCGATTGAAAAGCTGTCGGCGGGTTTGGGGACAGATCGCGTGGTGCGCACGATGCCCAATACCCCGGCTCAGCTTGGCAAGGGTGTGACGGGTGCAGTCGCGGGATCGGGCGCTTCAGCTGAGGATCGCGCGGCGGCCGATGCGCTGTTAGCGGCTGCGGGCATGGTGCTGTGGTTTGACAAGGAAGGCGACCTCGATATCGTCACGGCTGTATCGGGTTCTGGCCCTGCCTATGTGTTCAATATGGTTGAGGCTATGGCGGCAGCAGGCGTGGCGCAGGGGCTACCTGAGCACATCGCCATGAAACTGGCGCGCCAGACCGTGATTGGTTCGGCGGCTTTGATGGAAGCCGACCCGGCTCCGGCCAGCGTGTTGCGCCAGAACGTGACCTCGCCGAACGGCACCACTTTTGCAGCGCTCAATGTGCTGATGGCCGACGATGGTCTGACGCCGCTGATGGGGCGGGCCGTGGAAGCGGCAAAGCTGCGCAGCGAAGAGCTGGGCCGCGGCTAAGCCCGTAGCCTGCGAAAGACAGAGATAAGTGATGGCCTCCAAGCACAGTGCTTGGGGGCCATTTTACTTGAGTTTTGTCGTGAGGCTGAGCTGGTCGAGCTTACGGTGATCTTCGGTGTCGACCATGCCAACGAGAAACTTGCGGACGATGTCGGCAGCGTCTGGGGGGAGGGCCGCGATTGAGGATTTAATGCGGCTCGCCTGAGTCGAAGACAGCACTGCGAAAAACTCGCGGCCCTTGTCCGTGGCGTAAAGCAGGCGCTGGCGACGATCCGATTGTCCGGTGCGTTGCTCGATATAACCGTTATCCACCAATTGTCGCAGCACGCGGGCGAGACTCTGCTTGGTGATTTTCAAGATGTCGAGAAGATCGGCCACCGACATGCCTGGACGTAAATTTACAAAATAAAGCACGCGGTGGTGAGCGCGGCCGAATTCCTGACGCTCCAAGACCGCATCGGCGTCGGCAGTGAAGTCCCTGTAGGCAAAAAAGAAAAGCCCCATGATGTCGAGCGGCAGGTCAGCATGCTCCAGCGTTGCTGAATTTATGTCAGCCTTGTTGACATTGTTTACGTCCGCAGGCATAGTTTCTCCACTGTCGCCTTCCACTTGGTCTTATCCCAAAGGTGTTCGGGTTTGCCAAGGGCATGTCCCTTATGCATGATCGGCGGCAATGGCCACCCAAGAGGATGGCTGCTCATAAATCTGCGGAGTAGGAACTATGGCAGGCGTGCCAATGGACCAGCGCGAAGGCTGGATCTGGTTTGACGGCGAACTCAAGCCTTGGAAGGACGCAAAGATTCACGTGCTGACGCACGGGCTTCATTACGCGAGCTCGGTGTTTGAAGGCGAGCGTTGCTACGGCGGCGAAATCTTCAAGTCTGCAGAGCATACTGAGCGTCTTATCCGTTCGGCAGCAACGCTCGATATGCAGCTGCCATATTCGGCAGAAGAAATTGAAGCAGCTAAGCGCCTCGTTCTGGACAAGAACGGCCTGACCGACGCGTATCTGCGTCCTGTTGTCTGGCGCGGCTCTGAGGAACTTTCGGTTCCAGCGCGCAACAACAAGGTCCACGTCGCAATCGCGGCTTGGGTCTGGCCGAGCTATTTCTCGACCGAAGAAAAGCTTAAGGGCATTCGCCTTGAGTGGTCGAAGTGGCGCCGTCCTGATCCGGCAACCATTCCGCACACGGCTAAGGCCGCTGGTCTCTACATGATCTGCACCCTCTCGAAGGATGCGGCCATGGCCAATGGCTATGCTGACGCGCTGATGCTGGACTATCGCGGTTATGTCGCCGAAGCAACCGGCGCGAACGTGTTCTTCATCAAGGGCAAGAACATCGTCACCCCGACACCGGATTGCATTCTGAACGGGATCACCCGTCAGACCGTTATCCAGCTCGCCAAGGACGCCGGTTACACCGTCACCGAACGTCACATGAAGCCGGAAGAACTGGCTGAGTTTGACGAGTGCTTCCTCACCGGTACGGCCGCGGAAGTGACCCCGGTTTCGGAAGTTGGCGAATATCGCTTTACCCCGGGCAATGGCTGCCGTGAGCTGATCGAGCTCTACACTGCTGCTAGCCACCCGGCTAAGGCTGCTGCTGCTGAATAAGTAGCGCTGAATGAAATTGAAAACGCCCGCCGCAAGGTGGGCGTTTTTGTTTGGAGGGAAGGGGGCTTTAGCCCTGCCAGCGGTCGCGCGCGGTGTCGTCGGCTGATTTGGCGTCGACCCAGCGCAGGCCCGACACGGTTTCTTCCTGTTTCCAGAAAGGCGCATCGGTTTTGAGGTAGTCCATCAAAAATTGCGCGCCATCGAAGGCGGCCTGACGGTGGGGCGCGAGCGTCATGACCATCATGATGGTTTCGCCCGGAACCAAGCGTCCGTAGCGATGGATAATGGCCGCGTCGGTGAGGGCGAAGCGGGTGATCGCTGCGTCACAAATGGCGGTGAGTTGATTGACGGCCAGTTCCTCGTAGCACTCTAGGATCAGGGCTGAGATCGGGTCTGACGGCAGAGAGCGAACAAGGCCGGTGAAGGTGACGAGTGCGCCCGCGTCGGTGTGTCGACCAATGAAGGCATTGGCTTCGGCTCCTTGATCGAAGGCTTCGGTGGTGACGCGGATCATAGCGCTAGCCGCCTGTCATGGGCGGGAGGATGGCTATTTCTTTGGCATCGCCGATGGGCGTATCCCAAGCCGCTATTTTGGCATCGCGGGCGAGTTTGAAAATTTTGGTATTTTGCATGGCGTGGTCGAGCACTTCATCATTGGCACGGAGCCAAGCGATGAGATCGTTGAGTGTCACCACCTCTGCAGGCGGAGACACCTCATCGCTGGCGCGATTGAGGCGCTCGCGCAGCCAAGCAAAGTAGAGAATTTTCATTTTTTGCCGATGCCGGATAGATGCGGCCAGGAGGCGCTCAGATAATTCCAGCCGGTGATGAGCGTGATGACGCCTGCGGCCCAGAGGAGAAGACTGGCGACGATTTCAGCTTGCGGGATGTTGCCTGCCAACAGAATGGCTGCGAGGGCGACGAGCTGTATCGTCGTTTTCCATTTGGCGAGCTGGCTGACGGGCAGGACGACCGCGGTATTGCCCAAGAACTCGCGCAGACCCGGAATGAAGGTTTCGCGGAAAATGATGGCAATGGCCGGGATCATGTCGAGGCCGCTGAGGCTGCCGTCCCATGCCAGAGCGGCAATGAGGATATTGACCAAGAGCTTGTCGGCAATGGGGTCGAGCATGCGGCCAAGGTCGGAATACTGGTTCCACGCGCGGGCCAGATAGCCGTCCAGCCAATCGCTGGCGGCGGCAACGACATAAAGGACAAGGGCCACCCAGCGGAGCGTCGGGTCGCCGCTCATCACCAGCGCAACAATGGGAATGATCGCCAGAATGCGGGCAATGGTGATGATGTTGGGGACGAGGAAGAGCGGGTTCTGTGCCATGGCGCGAGAGAACAGGGTTCGGCGTCAGGGGTCAAGGGGAGAGGTGCGTTTGGGCACTGGGATGTGGGGGAGGTTGGGGCTGTTGCGCCACCCCCACCTAGCCTCCCCCTGGTAGGGGGAGGGATGGGATCGCGTTTTTGGGGTGAGGGGGCCTCTACGAGGCGCTTATGCCACGGCTTGGGAGTTGAGGGCGCGGCGCTGGGTGACGGATTCGGCCAGTGCTTCGAGGGTGGTAACGGTGGTTGCCCAATCAATGCAGCCGTCGGTGATCGACTGGCCGTAGACGAGGTCCTGACCTTCAACCAAATCCTGACGGCCGGCGACGAGGTTGGACTCGATCATCACGCCGATGATGCGCTTGTCGCCGGAGGCGACCTGCGTGCCGATCTCGCCGAGAACCAGTGGCTGGTTCTCTGGCTTCTTGGAGGAATTGGCGTGGCTCGCGTCGATCATGATCGCCGGGTTGACGCCGTTCTTCTTGGCCAGCTCTGCAGCAGCGTTGACGCTGTCAGCATCGTAATTGGTGGTTTTGCCGCCGCGCAGAATGATGTGGCAGTCTTCGTTGCCAGCAGTTGCCGCGATGGCGGAACGGCCGTCCTTGGTCACGGCCAGGAAATGGTGTGGCTGGGAGGCGGAGAGCACAGCGTCGAGCGCGATCTTGACGTTGCCATCGGTGCCGTTCTTGAAGCCGACGGGGCAGGAGAGGCCGGACGACAGTTCGCGGTGGATCTGGCTTTCTGTAGTGCGTGCACCGATTGCAGCCCAGGACACCAGGTCCGCAATGTATTGCGGGGTGGTCATGTCGAGGAATTCGCAAGCGGCAGGCAGGCCGAGGTTGTTTACTTCGAGAAGCAGCGCGCGGGCGGTGTGCAGGCCCTGATTGATATTGAAGCTACCGTCGAGGTCTGGATCGTTGATCAGACCCTTCCAGCCCACAGTGGTACGCGGCTTTTCGAAATAGACACGCATGATGATTTCGAGACGATCGCCGAGCTTTTCACGCAGAGGAGCGAGCAGCTTTGCGTATTCAATCGCGGCCTTCGGATCATGGATCGAGCAGGGGCCAACAACAACAGCCAAACGGTCGTCTTGACCGGTCAGGATGTTGTGGAAGTCGTGACGGGCCGCGAGAACCGTGCGCGTCGCCGCGTCGGTGCGCGGATGCTGGCGCATAACCTCGATTGGCGTGGTTAGCGGCTGGATATTGGTGATGCGAAGGTCGTCTGTCGATTTAAGCATTTGGCGTCTCTTGATTTTGTATCAAGGCGGCCAAGAAAAAAGCCGCCTCGGGTTCGGGCGGCTGGCTTGCGATTTGCTTACTGATTTTGTCTGATCAGGATGCGCGCGCGATAGCCTCCGCCGGGAGCGGATAGCTAAAGTACCAGTAAAAGGTTGCTGCGTTGATCATGGCACAATTTGTAGATGAGGCGCGGCGGGTTTGTCGAGTCCTAAACGCCGCGCCTGATTACGGCTTTGGTATAAGGCCTAGGCCTGGTTGAAATGGTCGTAAACCAGCTGGGCGATGGCGGCAGAAATCGTTGGTACGGCTTGTAAATCTGCAAGCGATGCGCGGGAAACTGCCTTGGCCGAGCCGAAATGATTGAGCAAGGCACGCTTGCGGGTGGGACCAATGCCGTCGATTTCGTCGAGCGGATTTTTGATCTGATCTTTCTTGCGCTTGGCGCGGTGAGTCCCGATGGCGAAGCGGTGGGCTTCGTCGCGGATACGCTGCACATAGTAGAGGACCGGATCGCGGTGGGGCAGCATGAATGCCTCGCGACCTTCCATGTGGAATTTTTCGCGCCCCGCGTCGCGGTCTTCGCCCTTGGCGATGCCAATGAAGGTCACTTCCTTGGGCAGGTTGAGTGTAGCGATCACTTCCTTGACGGCGTTCAGCTGGCCGGCACCGCCGTCGATGAAGACCACATCGGGCCAATCTGGCATGCCGGTGGCATCGTCCTCAGCGTCTGTTTCGCTTTCAGCGGCGAGCCGTGAGAAGCGACGGGTGAGCACTTCGCGCATCATGCCGAAGTCGTCGCCCGGGGCGATGTCAGATTTGATGTTGAAGGTGCGATAGTGCTTTTTGGAAAAGCCATCTTCACCCGCAACGACCATAGCGCCGACCTGATTGGTGCCGGAAATATGGGAGTTATCATAGGTTTCGATGCGGCGGGGAACGCGTTCAAGACCAAAGGCTTCAGCCACGCCTTCGAGCAGACTGCGATTTGAGGCACCCTCGGCGAGTTGACGGCTGAGGGCTTCCTTGGCGTTTTGCAGCGCGTGATTGACGAGATCTTTTTTCTCGCCGCGCTGCGGCACTTCGATACGAACCTTGCGGCCCGCACGCGTGGCGAGAGCTTCTTCGAGCAGTTCTGTTTCGGCCAAATTGTGGCTGAGCAGGATGAGGCGCGGCGGCGGGCGGTCCTCGTAGAACTGGATGAGGAAGCTTTCCAAGACTTCCTCGTCGGTGAGGGTGATGTCGGCCTTGGGGCGGTAAGGATAATTGCCCCAGTTTTGGAAGGCGCGGAAGAAGAACACCTGCACGCAGAACTGGCCACCTTCATGGTGGATGGCAAAGACGTCAGCTTCTTCGACCGATTGCGCGGTTGAGTCGCCCTGCGACTGGATCAGGGCCAAGGCTGATAGGCGGTCGCGGATGACAGCGGCGCGCTCAAAATCGAGGTCTTCGGCGGCTTGCGCCATGTCTTTTTGCAAGTGATCCTGCACGGCGCGTGACTTGCCGGTGAGAAAAAGGCGCGCGTCCTCAACGAGGCCGGCATAGCCCTCAAGGCTGATTTCACGAGTGCAGGGACCGGCGCAGCGCTTGATTTGGTATTGCAGGCACGGACGTGTGCGCCCGGCGTAAAAACTGTCAGAGCAATTGCGCAGCAAAAAGGCGCGCTGAAGACTGGCTATGGTGCGGTTAACAGCGCTGGCCGAGGCAAATGGGCCAAAGTAGTGCCCCTTCCGGCGTCTGGCCCCGCGGTGTTTGGTGAGCTCGGGCGCTTCATGATCGGTGGCGATCATGATGTAGGGGAAGCTTTTGTCGTCGCGCAGCAGCACGTTGTACCGAGGGCGCAAGCGCTTGACCATATTGGCTTCAAGCAGAAGGGCCTCAGACTCGGTTTCGGTGCGGACGAACTCCATGCTGACGGTGGCGGCGATCATGCGCTGCAGACGAACGGGCAGGGCCTCAGGTCGCGTGTAGTTGGTGACGCGCGACTTTAGCGAGCGCGCTTTGCCCACATACATGACGGCGCCTTCGGCATCGAGCATGCGATAGACGCCGGGTGCAGAAGGTAGCGTGCGCACGAAAGCCTTGATGACTTCCGGGCCCGCCTGAGGTGTCTGGTCGGTGCTCATTTGCGTCGCGTGAGCCCACTTTCGGGCAAGTAGCTTAAGTGTTCGCCGCCATCCAGAGCCAGCATTTGACCGGTATAGGAGCGCATCGAGAGGATCGCGAGCACGCCTTCAGCAATTTCTTGGGGGCCAGCACTGGTGTGAAGGGGGAGGCGCAGCAGCGATTCTTCAAACTCGGCTTGAGTCTGGCGGGCATTCGGGAGGACCGGACCGGGCCCAATGGCGTTGACGCGAATGGCGGGAGCCAAGCTTTGCGCCATGGTCTGGGTTGCGGTCCAGAGAACAGCTTTGGAGAGGTAATAGCTGAAATAGCCCGGGGTCGGGTGGAGCACGCGCTCATCAAGAATGTTGATGATATTGCCCGATGCCGCTGCGGGCAGCTGGGCGGCGAAGTCGCGCGAGAGAAAGACCGGCACTTCGGCGTGGATGGCGAAATGCTTGTCCCAAAGCTCTTCGGACACGTCGAAAATACTATCGCGTTCGAAAATCGATGCGTTGTTGATAAGCAAGGTCAGCGGGCCAAAGGGCTCGCCCGCCTTGGCGATCACCTGACTGCGCTGAGCGCGATCGGCGAGATTGGCCTGCAGGACTTCGGCACGACCGCCGGCGGCGACAATCTCCGACTTGACGCGATTGGCTCCCTCCGGATCAGAGCGGTAATGCACAATGACGGCATAGCCTGACGCGGCAAGTGTCTTGGCCAGACACGCGCCAATGCGATCATTGGCACCGGTGACCAGGGCGACGGGATTTTGCGAGAGCGAAGCAGCGGGTGTGTTTGACATCAACGGCACAATAGGTCGGATCGGCGATTCAGTTCAACGCATCAGGTGCATAGTGAGCAGGTGTGTCAACGTGTGGCAGTTGGTTTCGTCTGTGGTCTGCGTCACTTGCTTAAGATAATGATGTTCAGCGTTCTGCGGTAGACCGGGGCAGAACGCTTTTTCTTGAGCGTACAGACTATGACCATTTCTGCAGACTTTTCGCGCACCGATCAGATCGGGCGCGGCATCTTCCTGACGATCTTCTGCGTTTTGGTTTTCGGGGTTCAAGATGCGCTCTTCAAGCTGATGGTGCAGGACTATTCGCCCTTCCAAGTGGCTATGATGCGCTATTGGGGCTTTGCCTTGTTTGCGCTGTGGCTGGTGTCGCGGCAGGCGCCGCTGCGCAAAGCGTTCCAATCGAAAACGCCGAAATGGCAGATTGCGCGCGGCGTGTTTCTTATCGCCGATATTTGGTGCTTTGCGTTCGGGTTGGTTTCCGTTGGGATCGCGGAAGCGCAGGCGATTGCATCCATATACCCGCTGCTGGTGACGCTGATTGCGATACCGGTTTTGGGTGAAAAAGTTGGTCCGTTCCGCTTTTTCGCCGTGGGAGCGGGGTTAATCGGCACTTTGATCATAGTGCGTCCGGGCATGGTTCCGGTCGGCACGGGCACGATGTTCCTCTTGGCCAGTGCCGCGCTCTATGCGGTGTATATCGTCATCACCCGCAAGGTGACGCGCGTCGATAGTGCGTCGACCTCTATGCTCTACACAGCGGTGGTTGGCTTGGTGCTATCGAGTGCCGTCGGGGTGTTTTTCTGGCAGCCAATGGGATGGTGGCATCTGGCCATTATCGTGACGATCATGGGCACGACGATCGCCGGGCACGGGCTGATGACCTATGCGCTTAAGATGGCTCCGGCTAGTGTCATTCAGCCCTTCAATTATCTGGCGATCCCATGGGCGATCTGCATTGGCTATTTCGCTTTTGGCGAGCACATTGATCCGTTGACCCTCGTCGGCGCGGCTATAGTTGTGGGGGCCGGACTTGTGGTGATGGCGCGTGAGAGCATGAAGCGGTCTTGACCTTGGGGCTCACGCTCTACATGTGTTCTGAAATAGGAGGGCTAGCCACATGCTGATTTTGATCGAAATCGCCATTGTGCTTTTGGTGGTCGGCGGCGGCTGGACCTATCTCAATCGCAATAAGCGCAATGCCAAGCGTGAGGCGCTGACCTTGCGGCGTGTGGACGCCTAGATCGAAACCATTCGTCGTGAGCGGAAAAACGCCGAGCTGGCGGCCATGAGCGACAGTGAGTTGCGAGACCTGCTGCACGCGGGGGCAACGAACCTCAAAGTTGCTGAGCAGCGCCGCAATCTGGCGGTGACGGGCATTGGTCTCGTGACCGTGATAATTGCGGCGGCCCTCGGGAGCCAAGAAGGCTGGGTGGCATTTTTGGCAAGTGCTGCGGTGGGCGCGCTCGTCGGCTATGGCACGAGTGTTTACCTCAGTCGTACGGCCAAGGCGCCGCTCGAAAAGCGCGGGATCGATGTGGATCGATTACAAGTGATGTAACGAAAACGCCGCCCCGGAGGGCGGCGTTTGTTATTTGAGTTTAGCTTCCGGCGCAGAAGTAGCCATTCGGGCCGTTAAAGCAGAAGCTTGCGTTCGGGCCACCGGGATTGATCGGGTAGATCGGTTCTGGACGCGGTGGGCGTGGGTTCCAATGGGGTGGGCGTGGTGGTGGGCCCGGATTCCAGTGTGGGGGGCGTGGTGCCGGGTTCCACTGTGGTGGGCGCGGAGGACGTGGGCGTTCCCATCCGTTATCCCAACCATTGTCCCAGCCTGAGCGGGTGCTCAGATAGCTGGAGGACACCCAGCCTTCGCGGCCACGACGTTCAATGTAGCACCAAGAGCCTCGGCACTGATCGACATTGACGCGTTCGCCCTGGAAGAGGGTCCCGATCACGCCATAGCCAGTACCGGGACCGGTGCGGACGTTGACGTTTGCGGTGGCGACTGCGGAGGCTGCCGACGCAGCTCCGGCAGTGGCGAAGATGGCCAGTGCGGCCATACCGGCTGTGAGCAGTTTCTTTTTGAAGGTCATTTGACACTCCCTGTGTGTTGCGGCGGCTTTGCAGCCTGTGATAACAACAAACACCATTCCGGATGAACCCAAGCTGAATGGTGCGTTTAGGAAGTTTTTCGCGTTCAAAAAGCCCGCTAGAGACGCAGGAGATTGATAAAGCGGGTGAGGGCGTCGCCGAGCCTTTTGCGGTGCTTTGGCTTGAGCTCACCCATGAGCGCTTCTTCCAATTGAGCCCAATTATCCGCGAGACTGTTGCGGAGGCGAAGACCGCGATCCGTGAGCACAATCCCTGGCTCTAAATGGGGTCCGACAGCCTGGCGCGCGATAATATCGCGGTCGACCAGACGCTGCAGGCGGGGCTGGAGAATCTCGGTGGTTATACCAAAATCATTGGCAATACTGGTCTCAGTGGAGCCTTTTTTGCCGAGAGCGAACAGAACGGCGTCATCTCCCGCTTCGAGGCCTTTTTCATAGAGGGGGACAACCAGCGCCTTGTGAGCGAGCTGACCGGCCTCGATGAGTTTATACAGCGTTGAACGGGAAGAAGGTTTGGACATGAGGGGGAAAATAATCCGAACTCCTTCTTTGGTCGATGCACCTTGCATTCTATCGTTAATCTACAGACGACCAAGGGGTCTTATTGTTCACTCACAGCGGATGAGCTATGCGTGGGCTTTAACCCGGAAACGGATGGAACGGTTGCTATGACGCAGGATCTTGCCCGCATACGTGCATTCGTCCAAGTGTTCGACGCGGGTGGATTTTCTGCCGCAGCGCGTCAGCACGGGCGGTCCAAAGCGTTGCTATCGAAGTATGTCACCGATCTTGAGGACTACCTCGGGGTTCGTTTGATGAACCGGACGACGCGCAAGTTGAGTCTGACCGAGGCGGGCGAGGCCTATTATCGCGAGGCCTCGAGCCTATTGTTGCAATTGGACGATCTGGACGCAACGATTGCCGAACAGACGACCGAACCCCGTGGGTTGTTGCGGGTCTCGGCGCCGCGCAATTTCGGGGAGACCACGCTCGCGCCCGCGATTTTTGATTTCCTCTTGCAACACCCAAAGGTGCAGCTCGATCTGCGCCTCGAGGACCGTTATGTCGATCTTATCGACGAAGGTATCGATGTCGCCCTGCGCATTTCGACTTTGGCCGATAGCTCGCTGATTGCCCGTAAGATTGCCGATATGCATGTGGTGGTGGGCGCTGCCCCCGAGTTTATCGCCGCCCATGGCGTGCCGAAGCACCCGGAAGATTTGCGCCATCTGCCCTGTATTGTGGACGTTAATCTGCAAGGGCAATCGAACTGGCGTTTTACGGAAGACGGTAAAACCATATCAGTGCCGGTTAATGGTCCGGTGCGGGTGAATTCTCCTCTGGCGGCGATGAGCGCTGCCAAGGCCGGTCTCGGTTTTGTCGTATTGCCCTCTTATTTGGCAGAGCCAAGTTGTGCGACTGGCGAGCTGGTGCCGGTGTTGGCTGAGTTTTTGCCCACTGGGCAGACTTTGCAGGCTGTGTATCCGCATCGTCGACACCTTGCTGGCAAGGTTCGCGCCTTGATCGACCATCTGGTGGACTGGTTCGCCGTTCACCCCATCCACTAGGACGAACTCTTGAAACATTGGCGTGCCCCGCTGTTTGGTGCAGCACTCGGTTTGTTTGGCCTAACGCATGGGGCACTGGCGCATCCGCATATCTTCATCGATGCCAAAGTCGACATTGGTTTTGATGCGGCGGGGCGCATTGCTACTCTCAAGCATAGCTGGACCTTCGACAGCGCATTTTCCGTGTGGATGGTGCAGGGGCTCGACACCGATGGTGATGGGGTGACTACCAGCGCTGAGCTGCAAGAGCTGGCCGACGAGAACATGATCGGGCTCGCTGAGTTCGGTTTTTATACGGTCGCAGGGGAGGGCATGGAGTGGATTCCGGCGGGGGACCAAGCCATGCGCTATGAGGATAATCGAGTGACGCTCGATTATACGTTGGCCGCCGTTCGCCCGCAGGTGCCGGGCCCCAATTTTGAGCTGGGCGTCTACGATCCTGAGTATTACGTGGCCATCACCACGGCTTCGGTGGCGGACGTCACACTCTCGAATGCGCCAGCGAGTTGCACCGCGCGGGTGGAGCCGCCCAAGGCAATGTCGCGCGACATTGAAGAGCGGATTTATGCGCTGGGACCGGAAGTGCTGGAGCTGCCGCCAGACTTAGCTGCCGCGATGCGTGGCACTCAAGGTGTGACGATTGTATCGTGCAGTGGCGGCGCAATCCCAGTGCCTGAAACAGCGCTGGATGCGACCGAGCAGATGGCCGAGCCGCGCGCGACGGTTCCGTTTGCCGGACCGCCTGCCGAGGTTGGCCTCAATCTGCCGCGCACAGGATTTTTCGGCTGGCTGCAGAACACTCAGCGCGATTTCTATGGCGCGATGACTGCGGCGCTCGACAGCATGCGCACCGATTGGACCGCTTTCTGGGTTCTTGGGGGGCTGAGCTTCCTCTACGGCGTGTTCCACGCTGCGGGGCCAGGGCATGGCAAGGTGGTTATTTCATCGTACATGCTGGCGAACGAACAGCAGCTGCGGCAGGGGATTTTGCTGAGTACGATTTCGGCCCTGATGCAGGCGGTGGTCGCGATCGGCTTTGTTTTGGTGCTGGCAGGGATACTGAATTTCACGAGCACGGCCTTGTCGGATGCGGCGCACTGGGTTGGCGTTGTTTCCTACGGGCTGGTGGCCTTGCTCGGCCTGTGGCTCTTGGCGCGCAAAGTGTTTGGCTGGGGGCATCATCACCATCACCACGGCGCCGCGCATGAGCCGAGGCCGAAAATCCGCTGGGATGACGCTTCAGATGCCCATCACCACGAGCACGCACATGATCACGGTCATGCGCATGGTCACGGTCATCATGACCATGGTCATTCCCACGATCACCATCATGACCATGACCACAGTCATTCAGAGCACATGCACCACGCGGTCGGCCCGCAGAAATTGAACGCGTCGTGGACAGAAAAACTCAGTGTGGTTTTGGCTGTCGGACTTCGCCCTTGTTCGGGGGCTTTGGTGGTGATGGTTTTCGCTTTATCGCAGGGCTTGCTGGCGGCCGGTATCTTTTCTGTGCTTTTGATGGCAGCAGGTACGGCAATCACTGTGAGCACGCTGGCTGCTTTGGCCGTGACGGCCAAGAGTTTCGCTGGCAAGATCGGCGGCGCTGACAGTCGGTTGGCTGTAGCGTTGCTGTGGTGGGCTGAACTGTTGGGGGCCGTTTTTGTGCTCGTATTTGGTATATTGTTGTTGGTTGCGAGTATTTGATCGAAGCGCGACCCATCGCCGCCTTGCGAGGTTGAATTAAACCCTTATGTTCCGTCCAAAAGTGGAACCCTTCTAAACTGGCTCTCATGTCCCAAGTTTTGCCCAAAGATCACCCGACCGTTCCCCAGCAGAAGATTGGGGTTCTGTTGCTGAACCTCGGGACGCCCGACGCTACCGATTATTGGAGCGTTCGACGTTATCTGAAGGAATTTTTGTCCGATCCGCGCGTTATCGAAACGCCGAAGTGGAAGTGGTGGCCGATCCTCAACCTGATCATCCTCAGCTTCCGCCCGCAAAAGGCCGGGCATGCGTATGATATGGTTTGGGACAAGGAGCGCAATGAGAGCCCTCTGCGCGTGATCACGCGTGCTCAGAGCGAAGCGCTGGCCGAGCGTATGGCTGGCGACGGCGTTATGGTTGAATACGCCATGCGCTATGGCAATCCGTCGACCAAGTCTGTCCTGGAAAAGATGCAGGCCGCTGGTTGCCAGAAGATCCTTCTGGTGCCGCTGTACCCGCAGTATTCTGCAACGACGACCGCGACTGCAAACGACAAGGCTTTCGACGCGCTCAAGACCATGCGCTGGCAGCCAGCTGTTCGTACAGCACCAGCCTATTTCGAAGATCCAAAATATATCGAGACCCTTGGTAACTCGATCCGCGATGGCGTCGCCAAGCTCGATTTTGAGCCGGATCTGGTGATCACTTCGTATCACGGCATGCCGGTCGAATATCTCAAGAACGGCGACCCGTACCACTGCCAATGTCTCAAGACGACGCGTCTCGTGCGCGAATATCTCGGCTGGTCGAAAGAGAAGCTGATGGTGACGTTCCAGAGCCGATTTGGGCCGACGGAATGGCTGCAGCCTTACACCGACACGACACTGGAAGAACTGCCCAAGAAGGGCATCAAGAAGGTCGCGATCCTAGCCCCAGCCTTTTCGGCGGACTGTATCGAGACCCTTGAGGAAATCGCTATTGGCGGCAAGGAAACCTTCCTTGAAGCTGGCGGCGAGAACTATGCCTATATCCCATGTCTGAATGCTTCGGATGAAGGCATGGACATGATCGAGGCGATGGTTCGCCGCGAATTGATGGGCTGGCTCTAAGCCTAGCGCCAGACGAAACAAAACCCTCTCAGCCTAGGCTAGGAGGGTTTTTTGTTGGCTAGACTTGAAGGCCGAATTACCAGCCGGCGCCGTGGAAATCGGGGGGTGTCACATTGACGAGGCCCTTGCCGACGATCCAGCTGCGGTCCACCCAACCCAGTTCAGGGATGTGGCAATACTGACGCGCAAACTTGCCGCGCAGTCGGTGGCCGGCATCGCCAAATGAGCCCCAATAGCTATCACTATCGTTCTGGGTGCATTCGTCGACCGGGATTTCCTGTCCATCCGTCAGGCGCGCAACGATCCGCGCGCCTTCGCGGGGTTGATCGTAGACAGCGATATTGCCGCCCGAGACGCGGGCGGTGATGGTCAGGGCGAAAGTCGGGGCGATCAAAGTGGCGCTCGCCAACACGGCTGCTGCCACACCAATAATGGTCAGCTTCATCTCTCAAACTCCGTCTGGCGCGCAGAAAACTTGTCTCTGCGCGCAGATTGTGGCGGGGAAAAGATTGGCTTTCCCCTTTGCTGGTCAATCAACGCATCTGAGGTGGCTAGAGTTCAACCTTCTGGTTTTCACCCATGTCTGGCGCTTTGCCGGTGACGGCAGCAGCAGCCATTTTGACCAGCGCGACAGCGGCATTGGGGCTATCCCAGAGCTCCCCATCTTCGGGCGATACGGTGATCAAACGAATGCTTGGATCATTGGCATCTTCCCACCAAGCCTTATCCCAATCGCTCCATAGATCGGTGATTTTGGCGCGGTCATTGCTCACCGAGGCTTTGCCAGACATCACCGCATAGCGATGGCCGCCATTATCGGCCCAAGCCAGAGACACAAACGGGTATTTTTCGATCTGGTGGTTCTTCTCGCCGCTCACATCGACGAGGAAATAAATCGCATCCTCCTCGCGTTTAACGCGGGCGGAGAGCGGGCGAGAGCGCTGGCGTTCACCGTCCCAAGTGGTGAACATGCAGATGTCAATCTTGCCTGCCAGTTCCCAAATGCGGTCAGCGACTTCCTGAGGGGTTTTCTCGTTGTCGTGGTGTTCTTTGACCATGTGTATCTCCTCGTTAGGAGTGTGTAACGGCTCGGCGCTCCTGCGGTTGCACGCCGCCCCCACACGCGGGGAAGGCAGGGCGGACACCGCGTTGCCTGTCCGGAAAAATCTGTCTTGTCGGATCTTTGGAAACGGCAGAGGGTAGGCGGGCAATGTTGCAGGGGGGCGACATGAGTGATGGGGGCAAGCCTGCACAGGGCGTGAGGCGCTATCAAACAATGGCCGAGCGGCGCTTTTGGGCGCTGCTGTATCCCTGGCGGGTGAGTGGCTGGCACTTTCGCCGTCAGGGCAGGGTCGGGCCATTTGTGGCTGACGTGGTATGTAAGCGCGGCAAGGTGGTGTTCGATATCGTCGGCACCTCCGATGCAGACGTCAATGCCGGGACCGAAGACAGTGCCCGCAATGCTAGGCTCGCCGCGCGCGGCTATCGCGTGGTCCGCTTCAGCCATGATCAGTTGCGCTATCGTCCTGATTGGGTGACCGAGCAGCTCAATGCGATCTTTAGCACAACCTGGCCGACGGATATCGCTGCACTGACGCGGCAAATGGCTCAGGTTTTACGGGAGGGGTGACAGACGTAGTCTGATCGACTTTGGGTGCGTGATCTGTTCGTATTCTCGGGCAGTGGGGAGGGCGAATTAGCCCCCATGTTACGGTGAGGGGTTGCATCGTCGTTGTCGCGGTCGCCGTTACGAACGCAGGAGCGCCCCTCCCTCGCTTGCGGGGGAGGTTGGGTGGGGGAGACCATGCGTGACCAGATCAAGTTTGCGCAGACCCTAAGGCGCAACCAGACCGACGCTGAACGTCAGTTTTGGGCGCTGCTTTATCCGTGGAGAGAGCAGGGAATACACTGGCGGCGGCAGGCGCCTATTGGCCCATATGTAGTCGATTTCTGCTGTAAGCGGATGAAGCTGGTTGTTGAGATCGACGGCGATACCCATGCAACCGACGCTGAACTTGCGCACGACGCGGCGCGAACGGCTTATTTCGAACGCCAAGGTTTTACGGTTCTCCGCTTCAGCAATGTTGACTTGTACGAGAGCCCTGAGGGCGTCTTCGATGTGCTGTGCCGAGTGCTTGCAACCCCCACCTAACCTCCCCCTAATAGGGGGGACTGTTCATTTGGGACTCCTTATGAGGTGTCTGTTGAAGAACAGATTGAGCGTAATCTCGAGCATCTGCACTGTTTTGGAGACGCGCTTTGTCCGCCGATTGAACCGCGCAAGATTGTCC
>NZ_JAEMNZ010000011.1:0-133874 GCF_016461625.1 Devosia sp. MC532
GCTGGGGAGGCCGAAAGGACGCGCCCAATGGCCCGAATGCCGGTGCCGTTGAGATACATCTGAACGGCCTGCGCTTTTGTCTGAGCGCTGAATTTAGGGGCGCGATCAGTAAAGTACCGACCACACTCCTTACAGCTAAATCGCTGGTAACCCGCCTTGAGACCGCGCTTGACCGTGGCAGTGCTAGAACAATCTGGACAATCCATCTCAAACCCTCCGGCAAATCACCCCCAAGCAGTCAAACTAGAATCCCAAATGAGCAAGTTGTAAACAGTCCCCTACCAGGGGGAGGGAGGCGAAGGGCCATGGCGCATCGTTTTGGCTTAAAGCTCGCGGAACATCACATAGCTATCGACGTAGCCGTGTTGTGGGTGGTTGAAGGCTTTTGGAAGCGTGCCGACGATAGCGAAGCCGAGCGACTGCCAGAGGGCGACGGCGCGGGTGTTGGTCGACACGACGTGGTTGAACTGCATCGCCCTAAAACCGAGCTCCTTGGCCAGCTCTAGGCTGTGGAGGCACATTGCCTTGGCGATACCTCGCCCCTGCGCCGCCGGCGAGACCATATAGCCGCAATTGGCTACGTGAGCACCGTTGCCGCGCTGATTGGCCATTATGTAGTAGGTGCCGACCACCCGACCGTTCTCTTCGGCGACGTAGACGCTGTGGCTGGGCAAGAACCAATAGGCGAGCGTCCCTTCATCATCGAGGTCGGTGTCGATGGTATAGGTCTCGCCTGAAGCGAGGACTGGCTTGACGATGGAGAGAACCGCCTCGCGGTCCTCTAGGGTTGCGGGGCGGATCTGCATATCAATCGTTTTCGTCTAATGGTGGCACACGAACCTGGCCGGGTGGGGCGATTTCGGGTGCATGAGGGTGGTTTGCAATAGAGGGGCGACGTCCCAGCTCAAAGCGCCATGCGGCCACGGCGAAAATGATCAGGGCGATAGCGACGGCCACGCTGGCAGCGATAAATGGTGCGCCGGGGAAGTAACCCGCCGAGCCTGGGGTCGTGGTGTAATAGGAAAAGATCTGCGTGGCGGCGAGAGGGCCGATAATGGTCGCGAGCGAGCTCGCGGCATTGACCGCACCTTGCAGTTCACCTTGCGAATTGTCCGGCACCTGACGCGACAACACGCCGTTGATGGCTGGTGGGGCGAGGCCCGAGACGCAACCAACGCCGATGGCGATATAGAGCATGTATACATCGGTGCTCATACCGACCGCAGCGAAGGCCGCAATGGCAGCGATAAGGCCGATCATGGCGACAGCTGGCTCGCCCATGCCGCGCGACATGGGGCCCGCCAGCACAGCTTGGGCAATCGCGAAGCCAAGGCCGAAAGCGCCGAGCGTGCGGCCAATGTTGGACGAGCTAAAATTGAACATTTCCACGGTGAAATAGGAGAAAACCGTGGGTAGAGACTGCGCCGAGAGCTGGAAGAAGAAGAGTACGGCCAAGAGCCAGAGCACTGACGGGTACTTCTTAAGAGAATGGACGGCGCCGAGCGGGTTGGCGCGACGAATGTCGAAGCGGCGGCGGCGGGTCTTTGGCAAGCTTTCTGGCAGCACGAAGAGGCCAAAGAGGAAGTTTGCAAACGCGAGAGCGGCTGCGGCGTAGAAGGGTACGCGCGGGCCGAGTTCACCCAATTCACCGCCGATAACGGGGCCAATGATGAAACCTAGGCCAAAGGCCGCACCAATCAGGCCGAAGCTCTGCGTGCGTTTCTCGGGCGGGGTAATATCGGCCATATAGGCGGTGGCTGTCGCAAGGGCTGCGCCAGCGATGCCAGCAATGATGCGGCCGATGAAAAGATACCAAACGAAGGGGGCAATCGACATCATGAGATAGTCGAAGGTAAGGCCCAATAGGGAGAAGAGCAGAACCGGGCGACGACCGAATCTATCTGATAGATTGCCCAGAACAGGCGAAAAGACGAACTGCATGAAGGCGTAGGCGAAGACCAGATAGCCGCCAATAACTGCCGCGTTTGCAACGCTGCCGCCTGTCAATTCCTCTAATAATTCGGGTAATACCGGGGTGATAATGCCCACACCGATCATGTCGATCAGGATGGTTATGAGGATACAGGAGAGGGTCAGTTTTGAGCGTGTCGCTGCTTGCATGCGGTACTTGAAACCTTCCTGTAGTCACCCGCTAGGGCATGTCGCAAATGACACGCACGCCAGCGGGAAAGCAAGAGGCGCCTGTTAGTGTGGCGGCGCCTCAGCATCATAGCTGTATATCCAGCCCAAGCGCTTGAGATGAGCGCGAGTGCCTTGTTTGGCCATCACCACATTACGCGCCCAGCTGAACGGCCAGGCCATGTGAAAAATGCGTCCGTTTTGCGCGGAGAGCGCTGCAACAGCGTGAAGTCGCTTCTGGCGCCGTTTTGCATAATGAGAGAAAGCCGCTTCAGGCTGTTCTGTTCCCATTAAAAGTGGCGCAAGCACGGCGGCGTCTTCAATTCCCATCGCTGCGCCTTGTGCCTGGAAGGGCACTAGGGCGTGGGCGGCGTCACCAATGAGGCCAATACGACCTCGGCTCCACACATTGGTGGAGACGGTGTTTAGAGCCCAAGGGGTCCATTGATCGCGCGCGGCGCTAAGGATCGCGCTCACTTTAGCACCGGGCTTTTTGAGGGTTGGTTGACCCAAGGCCTTGATGTCTTCGCCGGGCGTAAAGAGCGCTAGGTTGAACTGTTTGCGATGCGGCAGAGGGTAACACACGAGGTGGAAGCCTCGCGCGAAAAATACGGAAACCCGGTTTGGCGATATGATGCCGTCGAGCTTTTCCATGGGAATAAGTGCACGCCACGCGATGCGCTTACCAAATACGGCCTGCGGACCGCGAATGGCGCTCAGGCGCGTTTGGGAATGCACACCATCGGCACCGATCAGGGCTTCGCCGCGGAGGGCGCGCTTTTCGCGTCCTGCGGTGAAGTGCACGGTGACGCCGCCGACGTCGTCTTGCATCTGCCAATCGGTAACGCCGAAGTGGATTTCAATGTTAGCAAAGCGGCGGCAGGCAGCGTGCAGAACTCCGGCAAGATCGGCCCGATGCAGAATGGCGTAAGACGAACCAAATTTTTCGCGCATCAACGGGCCAAGCTCCATCGTTGCGATGGGGCCCTTGCTGGAGAGGGTGTAGGAATCGAGGGCTTCAGGCTCAAAACTGACTTCGGAAAGCGCCTCGGCTAGGCCAAGACGATCCAAGATAAGACGAGCGTTCGGGCTGAGCTGAATTCCTGCACCAAACTCTTCAATGTCGGTTTGGCGTTCGATGATGCTCACTTTGGCCCCGAATTTAGCGAGGCCAAGGGCGAGCGTCATGCCAGCGATGCCGGCACCTATGATGATAAAATGACGGCCCGTGGCGGCCATGGCATTACTCAGGCGGCGTTGACCAAGAAGATAGACGAGGCCGGATTGGCCTGGCCTGCACCGAGCTCATGTTTGAACACATAGAGCGTCGAGCAATATGGGCAGACGATCTCTTCATCCTTACCCATGTCTAGGTATACGTGTGGATGATCGAAAGGTGGCAGCGCGCCAACACACTGGAATTCCTTCGAGCCAATCTCGATGCGGGCAAGGCCGGAGGTGTTGTGGAAATGCGGGGTTACGCCGTGCGCCATAATACCAACCTGAATGGTTTGATGAATTGGCGCGACCATAGCCAAACAGCAATGCCAAGAAAAGGAGAAAGCGTGTTTTGCTTTTTGCCTTGCATTTACCGCTGTGAGCCGCAAAACCCACTTAAGTTCTTATGAGGAATGTTGATGCCAACTTTCACCCATTCGGGTTTGACCCTTGCTTATGACGTTTATGGAGAGGGCGCGCCAGTGCTCTGCGTGCATGGGTTTGCCTCGAGTGGCAAGGTCAATTGGCTCGATACAGGTTGGGTCGAGACATTGGTGGAGGCCGGGTATCAAGCCATTACGCTCGACAATCGGGGTCACGGAGGATCCGACAAACCGCATGATCCAGACCTCTATTATCCGAGTTTGATGGCCGAGGACGCACTGGCGCTCTTAGACCATCTTGGGATCAGCCGAGTTGCGGTGTTGGGTTATTCCATGGGCGCTCGCATTGCCGCGTTCATGGCCTATCAAGCCCCAGAAACGGTGGCATCGGTAATCTTCGGTGGGATGGGGCTCAACCTCATCAGCGGGTTGAGTGATGGGAATGATATTATTGCCGGGCTGCGCGCGCCGAGCCTCGCGAGTCTAACCCATCCGACGGCACGGCAGTTTCGGATTTTCGCCGATCATACGGGGTCGGACCGAGAAGCGTTGGCCGCCTGCATGGAAACATCGCGCGAGGCTATGGCGCGCGCTGATGTTCGTCGCATTGACGTGCCGGTGTTGGTCGCCGTTGGCGAGGCCGACGAAATGGCTGGGAGCCCACAGCCCCTCGCAGAATTACTCCCACAGGGTGAGTCGGTGGTGATCCCCAAGCGGGACCATATGCGGGCCACAGGCGATAAGGTGTTTAAGTCTGCAGCGCTTGAGTTTCTCAGTAGAACATACTCGGGCGGTGCTGTTTGATGAACCAATCTCGCTGCTTTGACTTTGAATAGAGAACAATCTGGCTTATATCGTCGGGAAGCGATGAAACGGAGTGCGGCGCCATGAACGGCAATGCTCAACAGTCGATCCAGATCAAATCAGTCGATCCCGTCTGGGAAGCGGTGCGTGCGAGCGCGCAGCAGATCGTTGATTCTGAACCCGCACTGGCGAATATGGCGCTTAGCAATATTCTCAATCATGCGCGGTTCGAAGACGCGCTGGCGCACCGTCTGGCATTGCGCTTGGGGGACGAGGATGTGTCGGCGGACATGATCCGCCAGGCGTTCGAAGAAACTTTGCGGGATGCGCCACATATTGGTGAAGCCGCACGCACTGATCTCGTCGCGACAATGGAACGTGATCCTGCCTGTGATCGTGCTGTAGAGCCGCTGCTCTATTTTAAGGGCTACCAGGCGATCCAAACGCACCGTTTCGCTCATGCAATGCTCAATGCTGGACGGCGCGATTTTGCGCTCTATTTGCAGAGCCGATCCAGCCAAGTGTTTCAGGTTGATATCAACCCGGCCGTGAAGATGGGTAAGGGTATTATGCTCGACCATGGCACTGGCTTGGTGATTGGTGAGACGGCTGTCGTCGGCGACAATGTCTCCATGCTTCAGAATGTTACGCTCGGTGGGACCGGTAAATCCGATCAGGATCGTCACCCAAAAATCGGCAATGGTGTTTTGATCGGCGCTGGTGCCAAGGTGCTTGGCAATATCCGCGTGGGGGATTGCTCGCGCGTGGGGGCAGGCTCTGTTGTGCTCAAGGAAGTGCCGCCGCGCGTGACCGTCGCAGGTGTTCCCGCAAAGGTGATTGGCGAGGCGGGTTGCGCCCAGCCAGCGCTGGTAATGGACCAGGTTGTGCTGGTTTACGACAAAACCTCGTAGGGCGCGTGCAAGAGCTTCACACGGCTTGTTCCCGCTAAAATGGTTGGCATAGGGGTTGCCAGCGAGCGGCTAGGGTCTAGATTGCGCGCTTAACCCAAGTACAGGACATTTGCTGTGAACCAGCCAGAAATCATCAAACTGCAGGGCTTCCTGCAGCGCACCTTTGGCAACAAGAACATCGACGTTCGTCCACGCCACAAGCTGAACGACTCTGTCGAAGTGTTCATCGGCGATGAATCCATCGGCCTCATCCACGCCGACGACGAAGACGGCGATAAGTCCTACATGTTCTCCATGTCGATCCTCGATATCGATCTGGAAGACTAAATTTTAGAGTGCGCCGATTTGCTCCAGCCATGGGGCCATTTGGCTATCAAACTCTCGCCAGTGGGTCAGTGCTGCCTCGTTAAAGCTAACGATGGCGGCCAACCCGCTGGATAGATGTATAGTGCGTACGCATCGACTAGGCCGCGCCGGCGTTGGCGCTGTTGAGCATTTGGCCACAAATGGCCTAGACGCCAAGGCGTCGTACCAAACCACTTCCCCCGCATATCCGTCTGCTTGTTTCAGCGTTTTGCCGACAAGGCCCGGAACGGTCTGCAGCAGTGCGCCCTGAAATTGATGCACGTAAACTGTATCCAGTAGTGCGCTGCTCGCCCGGGCGCGGGTGAGAGGGAGTAGTGTGACATCAATGAGTGTAGCGCTCTTGGTGCGTTCGAAATTTAGCGCAAACTTCAAATCGACCTGCTGAACGAATCCCTCGCGAGTGTCCTGAGCTGTGCGGAACCATGTCTGGGGTATAGCGAGCTCGCGACCTCCAACGGTCTGGATAATGCGGGAGCTGTCCGCGCGATCTGGTGTCTGCGGCGCGTCATTTCTGCCCATTTGATCAAGGGCATAGGCCAAGCCTAGTGCGGCGACCAAAATGATCAATCCTATCGCTGCAAGATTGTAAGCGACCCCCGCATGGGATGGTCCAGACCTAGTCGATGCTGTGTGCATGAGCGGTGTTAACCAAATTATCCAGCAGGAGGTGACAGTTCATAGAGTAGATCATATGCTTAACAAATCATTAATACAGCCAGGTATGGGCGAAGAAGATGAGCAGGGAACTACTACTCGCCGCCTTTATTATGGGCGTTGGACTGAGCGTGGCGGGGGCAGGGACGTATCTTTATCAGTGGCTGACGCGGGAAGAAGCGGCGCTGCGGGTAGATGGTAATACCTTGGGCCAGTCGTTTCTTCGGTTTGTTGTTAGCGTCGTGTGTGGGCCCTACATCATGCTCCAGTATGGCTGGAAGCAGGAAGATGACGGCACGCTCTCGATGCCATCGATGTTGATTTCCTCACTCGTGGCTTTTGGCTGGTCTTTCGTGACCGGCCTCCTGATCATGAGCGTTTACGTCTTGGTGCTGTACTAAGCGCTTCGCTGGTTAAACGAAAAGGGCCCCGCATTGCGGGGCCCTTTTCGTATGCCTTGGCAGGCGAATTAGCTGTTGGAGGCAACCACAATGGTGCGGGCGTCAATCATATCTACCCAATGTCCGGAGTGGGTTTGTGACTGGCGCTTGAGGAAGGTGTACGGGGTGTCGCTCCAAAGCTTGATGGAGCCTTCTTGGTTGTCCAGCACCATGTCGCCTCGATCGGTGCGTGCCATCAGTACGGCGTGACCATTGCCGTTAGGCTCACGCACAACAGCAATCATCAGCGTCGATGGGTTCCAACCAGCTTCAATGAGGTCCCGACGCTTGGCCAGCGCGAAGTCTTCGCAATCGCCGTAGCCGTTCGGATAGGTCCAGAATTCATCAACCTGATAGAGGTCGCGATCTTCCACCGGTACGACAGTTTGATTGTAGTGGGAGTTTACTGCGACCAGCTCTTCCCAGCGCTGCGCGTCAAGCGGCATGGCGGCGATTGGGCTTGGGTTGGAGCGGCATTCAGCAGGGCGCGACTTGCAGAACTCCAAATGTCCAACCGGGATGGAGCTGTTCTTTTCGGCAGTCTGGATAAAGGCAACGTGGGTAAGGTCCAACGCAGACACGGGTGCGGACATCAAAGCGATGGCGCTCAGAACTCCAGCGATAAGCGTCTTTGCTGTGGTGGCCATGTCCCCGATCTCCCAGTTGGAGATCATTCTAGGTAACGGCCATTAGCTCGATAAGAAAACTACCACGTAGTTTTTATGTGAGTTTTATCCACCGCATTCATGCTTCATTAACCATAATTATCAGTGGACTAGCTCATGCGCAGGTTTTGCTGGACGACATTGAGCATTTCCTGGGAGGCGACGAACTCGACCGCAACGCCGTTTTGGAGATGACGAACAACCCGTGCGCGCATGCGTCCGAGGGCGATGGGTGTGCCCATTGCAGGACGAACGTCCAATTCGATGGCTGCGCCCGAGAGCGAGATGTCGATGATCTTGCAATTGTAACGGCGACCGTCGTCCAAGACGACGGTGGAATGGCGAATGTCCGGTACGACACGTTCGTGGCGTCGGTCTTCGGGCAGGTTGAGAAGATCCTTGCTCGCCAGCCATGTCAGCTGCGCAGCCATTTTATCGCGCTTGCGCGGGGAGGCGTCGATGCTCATGCAAAATCCGCCATCGACCTGCGCTTCCAGCGTGCCCTCTATGCGGCCCAAGTGATCGAGATAGGCAATGATCCTCTCGCCGATAACACCCGCGACCGGAGCGATGACAACAGCATCACCAGGAGACATTGCAAGAACCTGACAGGGGAACTCACGGCGGTCGGCCAGCATGTAGCGCCCTAGAATAGAGACGTTAACGCGTTGAAAACGTTGCTCAGTTCTTGGTGGGGGCGCTGCAAAACTGTCTCGAGCGGAGATGTTGCCATCATCAAGCATCGACAACCTGCTCCTAGGTCAAAGTATTCTCAATGAAAACTTAGAGCAGCTTGGTTAACTTAGTATGGATTGTTAGTTCCGAAGGTGCTTTAAAAGGCGGTCTTTAGTTTCGACCGCCGTCAATCACTGCCAAGTGTGCATAGCGGCGGGCAGTTATGCCGTAAACTGTTGTGGGCAGTGCGGTTGATGCCGCTGTATGGGTGTAAGGGACGTCGTTGACGACGCTCGATACTTCCTGCGCCATGGGTTCGTCCGCTGGCATATCATCCGGCCACAAGAGGCGGAGGCCAGTGATGCGCTGTTCGATGACAGGCTGTACGCCAAGCCAGTAGGGCTCATCAAAAGCCGTCATAGCACCCAGAATGCGGGCGTGGGTGGAGCCGTTATGACGCAATGGCATCAAAATGGCCTCAAAGGTCACCTTGGTCTGCAGGGCGGTGGTCCCTTGGAAGGTGACAAGCGCGACGGCGTGATCTTCGGTGACAGCGCGAATGAGTGTTTCAATCGCGTCGTGATCGCGGTCATGCCAAAGGGCATTGAATGAGCGGCCTTTGAGCTCGCGGCAGTAGCTGGTGCACAGGTGTGATCCGGCAAGGCGGAACGAGAACTCTTCGTTGTCGTCGACCTCAAGGATAAACGTGTTGGCAAGTGCCTCACGGATGCGAGTCGGATCAATATCTCGACGGTCGGGAGCGCTGCGCGAACCCCGAATCGTGTTCCAATAGGTATAGAGCGTCTTGGTGCTCGGCATCTTCATGGTTCAGCGTTCCGCATCGTTGGCGTCCGGGTAGCTCCAACAGCCACTCTTCAGCCCGCTGAACATTGCAAAATGTAGATCAAATTGCCCGCTTAAAGATTGATTAAGGTTAATGCCGGGGCAGGCATTGTGGAAAAGTTAACAAGAACGATCGCTGTTACGCGGCGAGGGGGCAGGGCATGACGGGCCACGATCAACACTCTCAAAGCGAACAAAAACAAGGGCGTGAGCCCATTTTCTTGCTGCCCACGACGGTCGCCGTGCTTGCCGGCGTGATGATTGTTGTCCACATCGCTTCGACCCTGGTTCTTAACCAGTCCGGGCTTTTGCAACTCTACTACTGGTTCGCCTATTTGCCCGCGCGTTTCATCGCTGCAGGCGAGGATTTGATCTATGCCGCGCCACTGTTGTGGACCCCGATCACCCATGCCTTTTTGCACGGGGGCTGGGATCACCTTGTGCTCAATACGGCTTGGCTCTTGATTTTCGGAACACCTGTGGCGCGCCGTTACGGTGGCATGGGCATGATTGCGATTTTTGTCGTCTCTGCGATCGCAGGGGCGGCGCTGTTCACCGTGGTGACGCTCTATGACGGGGTCTTTTTGATTGGGGCTTCGGGGGGCGTTGCGGGTCTGACCGGTGCGGCGATCCGATTTATGTTCCAGCCAGTCGTTGTGGCGAACGACCCTGAAACAGGGGAGAGGATCATCTTGGGGCGTCGGCTGGCCTCAATCAAAGAAGTGATGTTGCACCCGCGCGCGCGGTTTTTCACTTTGCTTTGGTTGATCCTGAACGCCGCTGTGCCGCTCCTACCATTGTTTTTAGGCGTGAACCTGACCATTGCCTGGCAGGCTCATCTGGGCGGGTTTCTTGCAGGCTTCTTTATGGTGCAGCTGTTCGAGCGCCGGGCGTAATTTTAACCCAAGGCTTTTGCGCTATTCGAGCATAGCTCTGATGGCCCTCGCTCCTAAAATCTTCCAAGTGGAGGGATTTTAGGAGCCGAGCTGTCAAGGCGGAGCCGTACTATTTCCCGTAGACGGCTTTAGGGTCGAAGAGACGCGGAATACCGGTGTCGGCAAGTTTGGCTTCGCCATTATCGACTGTTACCTGCCGATAGAAGCAGGTCTTGCGACCGGTGTGGCAGGCGGCGCCACGTCCGGTTTGGTGAACGCTCATGACAATGCAGTCTTGATCGCAATCGGTGCGAAGGGAAACGACCTGCTGGAGTTCTCCGGAGGTCTCGCCTTTCTTCCAGATCGACTGACGGGAGCGCGAGTAATAATGCGCAATGCCGGTTTCGATGGTCAGGCTGAGCGTTTCTGCATTCATATAGGCGACCATGAGGACGTCTTTGGTCTCGTCATCGACCGTCACCACGGTGAGCAAGCCATGCGCGTCAAAGCGCGGCGCAAACTCTGTGCCGTCTTCAAGGGCGTGGTGATCGAGAGATTTGGGATCGACGAAAGTAAAGCTCATGGTCTGCGCCCTGTGAGGGAAGAGCTAAACGCTCTAGCGCGGTCGGCAGACGATGTCACGTTCTATGGGGGGTGCTCTCAAGAGCACCTGCACTGCTGAGCCAATCTTTGTAATCACCGGACTTGGCCCGGTGATCTTGTCCGTATCAGCATCGTACTGAATTGCCGGGGTGCCCCCGGCAATGAGAGCGTGAAGAAACTGGGGGCCTAATGGCCCCCACATAATCTTTAGCGCGTGACCATGGCAAAGAAGCGGTCCTGCTCAACGCGGTCTTCAGCGAAAACGCCGGTGAAGCGGTGAGTGACGGTCGAGACATCGTGGGCCTTTACGCCGCGCATGGTCATGCACATGTGCTCCGCTTCGAGCATAACAGCTGCGCCGCGCGGGTTCAGGTTTTCGTTGATCGCGTCGATGATCTGAGCGGTCATCGTTTCCTGCGTCTGCAGGCGGCGCGCGAAAACTTCCACCAGACGAGCAAGCTTAGAGAGGCCAACAACGCCATCGTGCGGCAGGTATGCGATATGGGCCTTGCCGTAGAAGGGGACCATGTGGTGTTCGCAGTGTGCGTAGAACGGGATGCCCTTCACGAGGACAAGATCGTCGTATCCACCGACCTCTTTGAAGGTCTTAGAGAGAACGGACTTTTCGTCCTGCGCATAGCCAGAAAACAGCTCGCCATAGGCTTTGGTGACGCGAGCAGGAGTTTCGAGTAGGCCTTCACGCGTTGGGTCGTCGCCAGCCCATGCGATCAAAGTGCGGACTGCCGCCTCTGCTTCTTCGCGCGTTGGGCGCGTGGTCGCCGAGCGTGTGTCATCATTCGCCTTGAGCGCGTTAATTTGAGCGTCCATAATTGGGCATCCCCAGCAATACGTTCGTAAATCGCCCAAGGGCGCATTACGGTGTGTGAGTTTATTAATTACCGCACTGACACCGCATTTATCCCACCTATATAAGGTGCAGACGCTATTGGAACAAGAAACTGCCTCGCTGATGGAATTGAACGATCTTTATTCAGAAAAGATCCTTGATCTGGCGGCAAACGCGCCAAATCCGGGGCGATTGGCAGCGCCCGATGGCACAGCTCGGAAGGTGGCGAAGGTCTGTGGGTCTTTAATCGAAGTGGACCTATCCATACAGAATGGCGTGATCACTGGTTATGGCCATAAAGTCTCCGCCTGCGCTCTTGGGCAGACTTCAGCATCGGTTGTGGCCAGAGAGATCGTTGGAACTTCGGTGGCGGAGTTCTCAGTATTGCGCGATGTGATGTTGGCTATGCTGACCGTTGACGGGCCTGTGCCAGCTGGGAAGTGGGCTGACTTGGCATATCTTGAGCCGGTACGTGCATTCCCCCATCGGCACGCTTCCACCATGTTGGTATTTGAGGCAGTGTTGGCTGCGGTTGAGAATGCTGAGTCAAAACAAGCTCATGGCGCGCAAAGCTGATGCATCGATTCATCGACATTATGTGGCGCGTGATCGATCTGCCGTTCAAGTTTGCGGCGGTTTTTCTCATTACGCTTTATCGCTATACGGTCTCGGCATTTACCGGCCGGACGTGTCGGCACCTTCCAACATGCTCGGAGTTTACCCGGGATAGTATTTGGCGCTTCGGCTTTTGGCCGGGAGGCTGGATGGGGGCGGCGCGGCTGTGGCGTTGTCGCCCGGGCGGCTCGCATGGTTATGATCCAGTGCCGGAGGCGTTGCCTGAGGGGCAGTGGTATGCGCCCTGGCGCTATGGGCGCTGGAAATAGGGACGGAAGTGATGTTGCGGCGAGCTACCCTTTAGGGTGGGTGAGCGGGTCGCGAAACTCGTTTATAATACGATCCGTCCGGGCTTCGATCCTGCTTTCCACATTGGCCATGCGGCCTGCTATCTCAGATTTGATGGTAAGCTCTAAATCTGCCTGCATGTCGGTCAGGTGTCGGTCTAGCCGACGACTCTGATCGGAAACGGCGAGCACAAGCGAGCGAACGTCGCCCACTTCTTGGCGCAGGCTGCGCTGTTCGTCGATGACGCGTTCAAGTTGACGCGCAATGAACTGCAGGTCGACCGGGTGCTCTTTCATAGGGTGAATATAGTTCACTTATGCACGATTGCCTATACTGGGCTGGCAGAAACGAAAAACCGTGCTATTCAGGCCGCCTTGCAGCCCAGTGGAGGCTGCTTCAAACCAAAAATTTCTGGAGACTTCAAATGTCGATCAAGGTGACATTCCCCGATGGTGCAGCTCGCGAATTTCCGCGCGGCACTACCGGCACCGAGATCGTGGAAGGGATCTCCAAGTCGCTGGCAAAGAAGACTGTCGCGATGAAGTGGAACGGCGCTCTTGCCGATCTCTCTGACGCGCTCGACGCTGACGGCAAGATCGAGTTTGTGACGCGCGAATCCGGTTCGGCGGACGTGCTCGAACTCATCCGCCACGACGCCGCTCACGTGCTGGCTGAAGCTGTGCAGGAACTTTGGCCTGATACTCAGGTGACTATTGGTCCGGTGATTGAGAACGGCTTCTACTACGATTTCTATCGTCCGGCAGGTCCGTTCACTGAAGACGATCTGCGCGTCATCGAAAAGAAGATGGCTGAGATCGTCGATCGTGGCGCGGCCTTCACCAAGGAAATCTGGACCCGCGATCAGGCCAAGGATTTCTTCCGCGCTAAGGGCGAGCATTTTAAGGTTGAACTGGTTGACGCTATTCCGGCTGATCAGTCGCTGAAGATGTATAAGCAGGGTCAGTGGATCGACCTCTGTCGCGGTCCGCACATGCGTTCGGTCAAGGATGTTGGTACGGCCTTCAAGCTGACCAAGGTGGCTGGCGCTTACTGGCGTGGTGACAGCAATCGTGAAGTGTTGAGCCGTATCTACGGCACCGCTTTTGCGACCAAGGAAGACCTCGAAGCTTACGTCACCATGATGGAAGAAGCCGAGAAGCGCGACCACCGTAAGATCGGCCGCGACCTTGACCTATTCCACTTCCAGGAAGAAGCGCAGGGTTCGGTGTTCTGGCACCCACGTGGCTTTGTCATCTACAACCAGATGGAAGCCTATATCCGCCGCCGTCTGGACAAGTCGGGCTATGTTGAGGTGAAGACGCCTCAGCTGATGCACGCCAAGTTCTGGGAGCAGTCCGGCCACTGGGGCAAGTATCGCGAAAACATGTTCGTTGTGCCCGATCAGGTACCGAACACTGAAGACGATCAGCCGATTTTTGAATCCGGTGCTGACCTGTTGGCGCTCAAGCCAATGAATTGCCCAGCGCACGTTCAGATCTTCAACCAGGGTATTAAGTCCTACCGTGATCTGCCGCTGCGCATGGCGGAATTTGGTTGCTGCCACCGCAATGAAGCGCATGGCGCGCTGCATGGTCTGATGCGTGTGCGTCAGATGACGCAGGACGACGCGCACATCTTCTGCCGTGAAGACCAGATCCAGAGCGAAACCGAGCACTTCGTTCACCTGCTGTACTCCGTCTACAAGGACATGGAGTTCAGCAATGTTGTCATTAAGCTAGCAACGCGTCCGGAAAAGTTCGGTGGCACCATCGAGCGTTGGGATGCGGCTGAAAAGGCGCTGGGCGATGCTCTGCGCGCCACGGGCTATGACTTTGAAATCGCTGAAGGCGAAGGCGCATTCTACGCGCCCAAGCTCGAGTTCCACCTCAAGGACGCCATCGGTCGCTCCTGGCAGGTTGGTACGCTGCAGCTCGACTATGTTCTGCCCGAACGCCTCAACGCTACCTATGTGGCAGAGGATGGTTCGCGTCAGTATGCCGTGATGCTGCACCGCGCGATCCTTGGTTCTCTCGAGCGCTTCATCGGTATTCTGATCGAAAACTACGCTGGCAAGATGCCAATGTGGCTGGCCCCGACCCAGGTTGTGGTCGCGACCATTGTGTCGGAAGCGGACGACTACGCTGAGAAGCTGGTCCGTCAGCTGCGCGATGCCGGCATTCGTGCCGAAATCGACGCTCGTAACGAAAAGATCAACTACAAGGTCCGCGAGCACTCGGTGAACAAGGTGCCGCTGATGTTTGTGGTTGGCCGTCGTGAAGCGGAAGAAGGCAATGTTTCGGTGCGCCGTCTTGGTACTGAAGGTCAGCAGGTCCGTCCGTTCATGGAAGCGTTGGTTGATCTGATGGCTGAGGCTACCGCGCCGGATTTGAAGGCTGCTGCTGCGGCGAAGGCTGAATAATGCCACTTCGTCCGTCTAATCGCGAAATGAAAGCTCTCTACCATATGGGGGAGAGCAATGTGATGGGCCCCGACGACTTCAAGGATGTCGGCGAAAAGACATTCGCCGTTATGCTCAAGAAGGAGTGGATTGAAGAGGTCGAGCCGGGCAAGTTCCGGACCACCGAAAAGGGCCGTATCATCCACGACGAGGAAGTGTATTTCTCAGGTCGTTGGAAGCGGTAGGTTTTCGCGGGGTTTATAACCCACTCCCGACCTCCCCCTAGTAGGGGGAGGCGTAGAACGGTTTGATGGCGTGGTCTTGCCAATCGGCAGGATGTGTTCCTCCCCCGCAAGCGGGGGAGGCTAGGAGGGGGTAATCATGGCTGAGCCTATTCAGATTACCCGCACCCTTCGGATTGATCCTTCGGAAATTGACGAGACTTTTGTTCGCGGCTCGGGGCCGGGCGGGCAAAATGTCAATAAGGTGGCGAGCGCCGTACAGCTGCGCTTTGATCTTCTCAATTCCCCGTCCTTGCCTGACCCGGTGAAACGCAGGGTCGCCGATCTGGCGGGCAGTCGCCTGACCAAAGATGGCGTCATCGTCATCACCTCTAATTCCCACCGCGATCAACCGCTGAACCGAGCAGAAGCAGTGGCACGGCTGGTTGCGCTTATCCGCGAGGGCGCTTATCCGCCGAAACCGCGTATCGCCACCCGACCGACCCTTGCGTCCAAGAGGCGACGCGTGGAAGGTAAAGCTGTGCGGTCAGGCATTAAGCAGATGCGCGGACGGCCGAATGTTGACGATTGAGGGACTAGTCAATGAAGATCACGGTCATCGGTTCGGGCTATGTGGGATTGGTGTCCGGCGTGTGCTTTGCAGACTTCGGCCATTCGGTAACTTGCGTCGATAAAGACGCGGCCAAGATTGCCGCGTTACAAAGCGGCATTATCCCGATTTACGAACCCGGTCTCGATCAGATTGTCCTTGCCAATGTGGAAGCAGGACGCTTGCAGTTCACGACAGCGCTGGCCAATGCTGTAGCCGAAGTGGACGTGATTTTTATCGCGGTTGGCACTCCGGCGCGCCGTGGTGACGGACATGCTGACTTGACCTATGTCTACGATGTCGCTCGGGAAATCGCGCCGCTGATCACACGCTTCACGGTGGTTGTCACCAAGTCCACCGTGCCCGTGGGTACGGGTGACGAAGTCGAGCGGTTGATCCGCTCGGTCAATCCCGAGGCCGATGTTGCTGTCGTTTCCAATCCAGAATTCCTGCGTGAGGGTGCGGCGATTGCCGATTTTAAACACCCCGACCGTGTTGTCGTCGGCTTGCAAGATGAACGCGCGCGTTCTGTGATGGCAGAGGTTTATCGGCCGCTCAATCTCAACTCGTCGCCGCTCCTGTTCACGTCTCGTCGTTCGGCTGAGTTGATCAAGTATGGGGCCAATGCCTTTTTGGCGATGAAGATCACCTTTATCAACGAAATGGCCTCGCTGTGCGAAGTGGCCGGCGGGGATGTGCAAGAAGTTGCAAGGGGCATGGGGCTGGATCGTCGGATTGGCGAGAAGTTCCTCAATGCCGGACCGGGCTTTGGCGGATCGTGCTTCCCCAAAGATACGCAGGCCCTGGTGCAAATGGGCCGAGAGCATGCGAGCCCGATGCGGTTGGTTGAGGCGACTGTCGACGTCAATGTGGCGCGCAAGGGTGCTATGGCGAAACGCGTTATTGCGGCCTGTGGTGGTTCGGTGGCAGGGCGCACCATTGGTGTATTGGGCCTGACCTTTAAACCTGAAACAGACGACATGCGCGATGCGCCTTCCCTCGACATTATTGCAGGACTGGAAGCGGCTGGTGCTCATGTGCGGGCCTATGATCCCAAGGGGATGGCTGCGGCACGACCTCTCCTGCCTAACGTCACACTTGTCGATACGGCATATGAGGTTGCAGACGGCGCGTCCGCGGTTGTTTTGGTCACCGAGTGGAACGAATTTCGTGCGCTAGACCTTGCACAGTTGAAATCTCGTATGTCGGACGGTCTGTTGGTTGATCTGCGGAATGTTTATCGCGAAGCGGACGTGACCAAGCATGGTTTGGGCTATCTCGGCCTTGGTAAACCCCGCCGGCTGCCATAAGTCTCTGTATCTGCATCCATAACTGATTTGAGCAGGAACTCTCTATGACCTCGCCAGCCAATAGCTTGAAGTTCGGAACCAGTGGGCTACGGGGGCTGGTAACGGATCTGCAGGGCAATGCTGCAAGGCGGTATACGGCCGCCTTCCTGCGTTACCTCAAAGAGGCGGGGACTGCGACGAGTGGGAAAGTCTATCTGGCGCGCGACTTCCGCACGTCCAGCCCAGACATTTTGGCGGACTGCGCCGCTGCTGTCACCGCTGCGGGGATGACGCCGGTCGATTGTGGAGCGGTTCCAACGCCAGCGCTGGCGCTGCATGCGATGAGCGATGCTTCGCCAGCGATCATGGTGACTGGTAGTCATATTCCGGCGGATCGAAACGGGCTCAAATTCTACGTTCCGACCGGCGAGATTTCGAAGGCAGACGAGGCGGGTATTCTCGCGGCGCTGCAGGACGATGATATCGACGGCGCTGGCTATGGTGCTGCAAATGAGTTTGGCGCGGCGACAGAGCGCTATATTGCTCGGTTTGAGCCTATTCTGCCGATAGGTGCCCTCAACGGGCTGCGTGTGGGTGTCTATGAACACTCGACAGTTGCGCGCGATATTCTCCACCGGGTCTTGCGCCATCATGGGGCGGAAACGCTGAGCCTTGGACGCAGGACCGACTTTGTCCCGGTGGATACGGAAGCCTTTGGCGACGCCATTTTTGCGCCCCTTAAGGCGTGGCTTGATGAACATGAGCTCGATGCCATTGTGTCGGCAGACGGAGACGGGGATCGTCCTCTTCTTATGGACAATACCGGCACGTTCGTACGCGGTGACGTCTTGGGCCTGCTTACGGCCAAGTTTTGCGCGGCCAAAACTGTTGTGACCCCAGTGACCTCGAACTCTGCCATTGAGCGGACAGGCTTGTTTGAAAGCGTTGTTCGGACGCGAGTGGGCTCGCCTTATGTGGTGGCCGAACTTGAGGGCGCCGAAGGGCCTGCAATCGGCTTTGAGGCCAACGGCGGGACATTTGTGGGGCAGGGCGTGCTTGTGAACGGTAAGCGCTTAGCGCCTCTTGAAACACGTGATGCCGTTCTGCCTATTCTTGCTGTGCTTGGGTTGGCCGCAGCTGCGAAACAATCCGTGGCAGAAATCGTCGCTGATCTGCCATTGCAGCATGCTGTTGCCGATCGGTTACAAGACGTGCCCAGCGAGAAGAGCGGCGCGTTTCTGAAGCGCCTAGGCGAAGATCGCGCCTATGCGGAGCAGGTTTTCGCGCCGCATGGTATCTCCGGGTTTTCTGATATTGACGGACTACAGTTCCGCACAAGTTCTGCCGACATGGTGCATTTCCGGGCCTCGGGGAATGCTCCGGAACTGCGTGTTTATGTTGAGGGTTCGACGAGAGAGCGGGCAGACGAACTGCTTGCGTGGGGGCTGCAAATCGCGGCGCAAGCTGTAGCGTAACCAAAAAAAAGGGGCCGGTTGACCGGCCCCTTTTTGTCTTATTGCGCGTTGGCAGTGACGTTGATCTTGGCCAGAATGGCCATTGGATCGTCTTCCGCCGCTTCAAATTCCTCAAGCGAAATGCCGTTTTCTGATCTGGCCGAGATGCCAATTTTCAGCGTCTTGGCTGTGCCAGCAACGAATTTGCTGACAGCATCGCCGAGATCCGCTGCGTCTGCGAGGTCGGCGAGATAGGCGATAATCGTACCCTTCACCAAATCCGCGTAAACCGGGCGCATGGCGTTGGCGTCGGCGCCCATTTCGCCGCTGACGGCTGCGAGAACCACTTCGCCAATGCCGTTGTCGACCGTGGAGAGATTGAGGGTGCTGAGGGCGAGAGCACGGCTGGCGGCGAGTGCCTTGATGTAGTCGACGTCAAAGAGCGTTGGCGAGGCGTTGACGAGCAGGCCATCAAGTTTCACGGAACCCATATCCTTGAGGTCGAAGGAAATCTCTTCAAGGGTGATCGCTTCGTCCGCTTCGCTCCATTCTCCGGCAACACGGAAGCTGCCGTTGATTTCGGTGAGACCGGCCAAGAGCATCATCGATAGAAGTTCGTCGCTCTCGTTCTCAGGAATGTTGACGATGATATTGTTGGCAGAGACGTCGGCTTTCGACGGAATTCCGTTGATGTAATTGGCCAGCGTGAGGTCGAAATCTGCGACGGTGAGCTTAAAGGGTTCGTCGTCCACGAAGTCGAGTTCCAAGCCCGTAAACGACAGGCCTGCAAAGTTCGGCGACAGTAGGCGCTGGTTGGTGTCCATCCATTCTTCGGTGATCGGCTGCGGAGCCGCTTCGATCGCTGCGATGATGTCGGTGAAGTCAGAAGGCTTGGAGGAGATTTCAGTGATCGAGAGGTGGTTCTCGTCTTCGAAGGTGCCGCGAATGTTTTGTGCCGTCACGGCCGGGGAGAAGCCCGGCTCGATCGCGGCGATCGAAATCGTTTCGATATCGACGCGGTCGTTGAACTTGTTTTCGTCGTCACCGGACACTTCGCGGCAGTAGAAATCTTCGATTTCCGACGGGCCGGATTTTACAGAGGTTACCAGATGCGCGTAGCTGGTGAGCAGGGGCGCCAATAGCGCTAGATCGTCGCTTCCGTCCCAAATGTCGCTATCGGCATGCTTGATGAAATTGGCGACGGCTTCTCCTACTGGGCGCATCTGCACGTCTGCACCCGATATGGAGCCTATGGCGCATTCGGTGTCGTCGGCATTCAGGCTTGCTCCGGCGATACTGAAGTTGCCGTAAAGCGGATAAAATGTGTCTTCCGCTGCTACGCTTGGCGTGGTGGTGTGGGCGATATTAGCGAGGCTAATATTATCGAAAGTTAGGCTGTCGACCTGGATCGCGCCGTGCTTGTTTGAGGTTGCAATCGCGCCAATGGTCATCGTCTCCGCGGTACCAGCGCGCACATTGGTCAGGACGACATCGCTATAGGTGATCGTGGTCGACTTTGCCTTTTTGGTCTTAGGCGCGATTGTGACTAGGATCTCGGGGATCGTCAGAGAATCTGCGTTCCACTCACGCAGCTCGTTTTCATGACCGATGAGTGCATCACTAATTGCCGCACGAAGGCTGTCATCGTCTAGGGAGGAGTTGACCGCCACAAGAGACGTCAGGGCAATGGTCGTGTCGGCGGACTTGTCGGTGGGTGCCGTTGTCTCGGTGGACTGGTCTTGCGCTAATGTGGGTTGCACTGAAACGCAAAGCGCAAGTGTTGCTAAGGAAACGGCCACATATTTGGGCGCCGTTTTCAGCTTGGGCATGCCATATCTCCTCACAGTGGATCAGCTCGATCCTATCTCTGATTGGACTATATGACACTAAAGACAAAAATGCGGCCTGAGAGGCCGCATTCTTTCGCATAGTTAAATCGAGGTAAGGACTTCGATCTCGTTCGAGTTTCCGGGGATGATCTGGAAATCTCGATTGAACACCCGATCGCCTAATTTGGCGAGGACGCTGTAATCTCCCTCAGCGAGAACGGTGCTCGGAAAGGCTCCGCGATCTGTAAAGAGCGTGGCGCCGGTGGCGTCTTTAACGGTCCACTCGACGTCGGCAATAGCCTCGCCACCTGTTTCAGAAACGAGCTTGAAGCCGACCTCGCTTGCGTGATGGTAGAGCGTAGCGTCTGTCATCTGACCGGGCTCAACGCGCAGGTCTGCACGCACTTCGGCGTTGATCGTGCCGAAATGGGAGACAATCTGATAGGTTCCCGCATTGAGGGTGACGATCTCGTTCGCGCGGATACCGTCAGCGATCAGCGCGCGATTGGCGCCGTCTCCAGTGGTGTAAATTTCAAATGTCAAAAGCTGCGGCGATATGGGGATGTCACCGGTAACGGCAGAATGCAGACGCAGTCCGCCAACATTCAGAATGACGTCCTTCTGCATACCACCGGGCAGGATTGTTATGGATTCGCTGTATTGAGCACGTCCATAGGCGACATGAAGCATGTATTCGCCGGGACGGAGTTCGATGCGAGCATTGGCGGTGTCCGCCTTGGCGACCAATGCCATCTCGCCGCTTTCATCGGGGTTGCCCTCAAAAACGCGCCAGATAAGGCCTTCGGTGATCGGGGTGCCGCCTTCAATTATCCGAGCGCTAAGCGTCACGGGCTGAGGGATGTCGGCCGCAGCTTCAATTGCGGCCTGTGCCTCAACTGCAGCGCGTTCCTGCTCGGGGCTCAGTTCCTCCGGCTGCGCGTTCCGGTCCGGGCGTGGACGCGGTAGGGGCGGGATTTCGGCGCTAGCTTGGGCATAGCTGGCGACGGGAGCCATAGCTGTTGGAACGGCAGTCAGCAGGACGGCCAATATCGCTAGGAGTGGAGCAAAACGCATAAGGTCTCCCAAGGAACGCAGGGCAGGCGACTCTCAGGTCGCCTCTAACCAATCATTGCGGAAAAGCTGTGTCATACCCTAAGCCATTTTGGAACAGGGCGCAGCGCTTTGCCCAAGATTGCCGCAGGAAAGACTTGGCGCGCAGGCAGTGGGGGACTATTGCACGAGCATTGGGAAAGGAACCATCATGGCCGTCAACACTGCGCTGCGCGATTATCTCCTCACTCGTCGTTCGGTCGGCCTTGGGTTTCTGAATGAACCTGGCCCAAGCCAAGCTGAGCTGGAGACTATTCTGACCATCGCAACGCGCGTCCCTGATCACGGTAAGATCACGCCTTGGAGGCTGGTCGTTTACGCGGGTGAGGCCCGTGCGCTTGTCGGCGAGCGTTTGGCTGCGATCGCTCAGAAGCGCTTTCCCACCTATGACGACGCTTCATTGGACGTCGAGCGGAAGCGTTTCCTGCCTGCGCCGCTCACCATTGGTGTGATCTCGCGTCCGCAAGAGCACCCCAAGGTGCCAGAACTCGAACAGGTGCTCTCTGCGGGGAATGTTGCCTTCAATCTCATTCACGCAGCGTATGCCCATGGCTATGCAGCGTCGTGGATCACCCGCTGGTTTGCCTTCGATCAGGAGGCCGCGAGCATGCTTGGCGCGAAAGAGGGCGAGCAATTTGTTGGCTTCGTTCACATCGGAACGCCGAGTGTTACCCCTGAAGAGCGCCCGCGTCCGGATTTGACATCGGTCGTTTCGTATTACGAGGGCTAAAACCCGCACAGTTTTGCGGCGTGTCCTTAAGTTAACGAAATATTGCTGTGTGTCTTGTGGTAGGCTTGGGAAAGCTGATTCACAGGACACGCGCGATCGAATGGGCATCAAACCCGTTTCAATTCCCCAGAATTTGGTCAACGCGCTTACTGCTGCGGGGGAAAAAAGCGGTGTGGATTTCAGCTACTTGCTGCAGACCGCAGTACGTGAGAGCAGTCTCAATCCTAGTGCCAAGGCCACAACATCGTCTGCTGTTGGTCTATTCCAGTTTTTGGAAGGGACTTGGCTGCAGGTGATGAAAACCGACGGCCCGCGGCTTGGCTATCAGCGGTACGCCGACGAAATCACACGCACGTCGGATGGCGATTACTTCGTTAGAGATCCCCGGAAGAAAGCCGAGATTCTTGCTTTGCGCGAGAACCCACAAATTGCAGCTGATCTGGCCGCAGCCTTCACGCGTTCAAATGGCGATTTTCTGAAGACCGCGTTTGGGCGTATGCCTAGCGCTGGCGAACTCTATATCGCGCATTTTCTGGGTGCACAGGGCGCGGAGCGCATGTTCCAGGCAGGATTGCAAAATCCCGAGCAAGTTGCGGTCAACCTGTTCCCGAAGCAGGCGAATGCCAACCAAACGATATTTTATGACGGCTCAGGTAAACCACGTACTATTCGTGAAGTTTATCAGGTGCTTGTAGCAAAGCATAATGCCGAGCCCAATGCTGGTTTTGCAGCACAGCAGATCAGTTCGTCCACGCCAACGAAACCGATTGAGCCTGCGGTTCCTTCGCGGTTTTCTCCGGCGAATATGTCTTTCACTGGCCTGTTTCGGACAGAGCCAGAAGCAACGACCGATGAGGGAAACGGCAACGCCGCATTCTTCACGCAGCTCTACAGCCAGTAAGTTTTAGCGATCAGGCAAAGCGCATAAGTATTTTATAGTATCCGCGCTGCCGTCGTTTATGGTGAACGCTTCCTTAAACTTCTGACAGTACTTTCATTTCCTAGTGCTGGAGGAAGTGTATGGTCGGATACCAAGCCTTTGCTGAGCTGTGTCAATCGGCAGACAGTGATGCGCGTGGTCATGCCGCTCATCTGGCCGCTTTGGCCTATCTCGACCATCGTGGGCATGCCGAAGAACACGCCGCGCTTTATGCGGCCCTGATTGGCTTCCTCGATGATCCATCGGTTAAAGTTCGGGCGGCATTGGCCTATGGGCTGCTGCACGCTGACACTGCACCGCGTCCTGTCATCTTGTCGTTGTTGGGCGATAGCCCGGTTATCTCGCGGGCAGTGCTGCAGTATTCGCCCGTTCTAGTCGATGCGGATCTTGCTCCGTTAATCCGGCGAGGCGAAATTTCTGACCTGGTTGCGATTGCGCAGCGTCGGTCTATTAGCGCCCGGTTAGCGGGAATGATGTTAGAGGCCGAACAGCGCGAAGTCTCTTTGTTGCTGTTGCGGCGGTTAGAGGTCGCTGCGCCTGCTGAGGTGCTTCTGGCGTTGGCGATGCGCCATTCTGGTGATCCGCAGGTCCGCGGTGCATTGTTGGCGAGACAAGACTTGCCGGCACAAGGGCGACTAATTCTCATTCGCGCTGTGGCTGAGGGGCTGAAGTCTTGTCGGGTCGTGAAGGGCTCGTTGACGAGTGGGCGTCTCAATAAGATTCTTCGCGACAGTCTGGATACGGCTATTTCAGTGATCGGCGAGGCCAATGACGGCGACACGCGTTATGTGGATGACCTTGCCGTTAGCGAGAACCTCAACACGCGCACTCTGCTCCACGCGCTGGTCAATGGCCGCGTGCTCTTCTTCTCTGATTGTATAGGGCATTTGGCAGGCGTGCGGACTGAGAAGGTGTTCTCCGTGCTCAACTCCGGTGGACGTGCAACGGTCGCGGCACTGTTTGCGCGGGCTGGGCTGGCACCATCTGTCGTCGGGCTGATGGTGCGGTTCATTCAACACGCCCGCATGACCGATCTTTCTGACGATGTGTCGGCGCGCCACTATGTGGTTACCGCGCTGACTGAAGAGCTGTTGGCCGAATATTCGAACGACATCCCATTCGAGCTTGAAGAAGCATTCGGGTATCTGAGTGAGCAAAATATCACCTTAGCGCGACAGGCCGCGCGAGGTGTGGTTTCAGCTTTTGCAGAACACCGCATAGGTGCGTTCGCGCTATCCGCGCCAGCCGAGGAGCGCATTGCGCTGCCGGCGGCCTAGAAGCGGAACTGTTCCGTTAGGACCCGCTCTTCCAGACTGGTGCCGGGATCGAACATCAACGCGACGGCGTGTGTTCGATCTTCGCGTACGCTCACAGATGCAACATTATGAAATTCCACATTGTCTGCCACAGCGCTTACAGGTCGCTTGTCGCTTTCACGCGTGAGGAACGTGACTTCTGCGCGGTTCGACAAAATGGCCCCGCGCCAGCGTCGTGGGCGGAACGGCGAGATTGGGGTAAGGGCCAGCAGCGGAGCCTCAATGGGCAGGATCGGACCATGCGCAGAGAGGTTATATGCGGTGGACCCGGCCGGCGTTGCGAGGAGGGCGCCATCGCAAATCAATTCTTCCAGACGCACTTCGCCATCGACCAAAATCTGCAGCTTCGCGGCTTGGTAGGTTGAGCGGAACAGGGACACTTCATTGATGGCGAGTGCCGAACGCGTCTCGCCGGACTGATCCGTGACGGTCATCGACAGTGGATAGATATGCGTCCGCTGCGCGTCGTTGAGGCGTTCGAGAAGGTTCTCTTCGTTGTATGGGTTCATCATGAACCCAACCGAGCCGAAGTTCATGCCATAGACTGGGATGTTCTGGCCCATCACCTGGTGCAATGTCTGCAACATCAAGCCATCGCCGCCGAGAGCAACAACGACGTCAGCGTCAGCCAGTTCATGGGCGCCATAAGCGAGGCGTAGCCTTGCAGCGGCTTCATCAGCAGCTGAGGTGTTGTTCGATACGAAACATATCCGCGACAAAGATAGGTCGGACAAGTGCGGCTCCATTGAAGTCGCTCTTGCCTAGCATGCTAGGGTGCGGCGGACCATCCTGCACAAGGCGTAGACCTCCCCCAATTCAGTACTTGCTGAAAGAGCAGGCCGCGAGTGTTCTGTTCGATCAGATTTCAGCACCGTAGCGCCGAAAGTGAAGCTTAGGCTTTTGCCTGCGTTCTTTTTGTTGAGCGAGAACAGGGATGACGAGCAGCGATAGGTTGCCTGCACTGCGGAGAGCTCGCAGTGTCTTCTTGACCGTGTGCTGAGGCGTGGTTGCCCAATGGGAAACGAGCAGCGCGACTTGAACTAAGGGCGTCACATAGAGGGTATCAGCGAGCTCACCCATGGCGGCGGTGTCGATAATGACGATGTCGAAGTGGCTGCGCGCCTTTGTAATCAAATGTTCAAAGCCTCTTCCACCAAGCAAGTCAGTCGGTGAAATGTCTTCCCTTTCTGCCCCGACGACGACCCTGAGCGGGCTCAAAGGATCCGTTGTGACGAGGGTGTCGAAATTTGTGTCAGTGATTGGCCTAACAAGGTGGTCGACAAGAGCCAGCGACGGCCCGATTTTGAGGTTGCGATGAACGCCGGGATCACGGAGATCCCCATCGATCAGTAGGGTACTGGCGCCGGAACGAGCAAAACACCGCGCTAGCGCAACAGCCAACGTGGTCTTTCCCTCACCAATGGTTGTCGAGCACACCATAATGACCAAGCCACCATCGGTTACAGACTTTGATGGTGAGACTGCGAAGCCGATTGAGGCCCGCAATCTGCGTACGGCTTCGGAGTAGGCAGAACTCGGGTCATCGACGATCAATTCTGCAACAGAATCTGCGTCTGTTCGAGATCGGGCACGGGGCAACACGCTGGCCTCGTCCAGTTTAAGCGCGCTGGCCATTTGCTCGTCGGTCATAAAGCCACCGATCAGGTGCTCATATAGCAGTGCCAGTGCGATACCGGCCATCAGGCCTGCTATCGCCGATAGAGTGAGTGTAAGGCCGTAATTTGGGCTGGAAGGGTAGAGCGGCACAATGGCTGCCGATATGATTTGGCTGTCCGCTACTTGGAGATCGGTTTGTGCGGTTAGATCCCGCAACCGCTCGAGAAGTGAATGGTATTGTGCGGTGGCGACATCGGCATTGCGTAAGAGCTCGTTTTGGCTCTCAACGATGTCTGGCCTGAAAATGGGGCGATGAAATGCTGCTTGGTTTGCTTGGTGGGCGGGTAGGGGCTGGCTCATCTCGAAGCTGCGATCTCGCTCAGCAGCTGCATCGGCGATATCGATTTTTGCATCTTCTATGTGGCGAGCAAGGATCGCCCGATGATTTTCGAGGTTGGAAATCTTGTGGCGAAGCTGCGCGCCGATATAAGTTTCGGCAAGGCTATTGGCGACATTTGCAGCACGCTCGGGACTGGCAGAATGCGCCGTAATGGCAATGATGTAGGTCTCGCCACGTCGTTTCACAGTGGTTGATGTGCGCATTTTTGTGAGCGCGCTATGCAATGCTTCTGCGGTGCTTGGTTTGGTGTGGCTCACCAGGCCCAGAGTCGCGAGCGCCCTTTGCGCCAGTCCTGCTGAGGCCGGAGTATCCGCTAACATTGCCCCTATTGGTGTCCGTCGGATTGTTTCGAGGAGTACGGCGTCTGACCGGATGAATTCGACTTCACTATCGATCCTTGCACTGGCTTCGCCACCCGCGTCTGAGATCGAGATTGGATCTAATAAATTTTTGTCGCTCGGATCGAATAGGATAAGCGCTGTGGCAGTGTATGTCGGCGTGGATAGGAGTAGGTAGGTTGTGGCGATTGTAGTAAATAGAATTGCCACTCCTGTAATTAGGAGTGATCTTCGGTGTATTGATGATAGTATTTGCCGAATATCTATTTCGGCTCGTTCCATTTGGACCTTCTTTGTTGCTCTCCGTGTTTTATATTATCAAGTGGAAATTGTTTTGGATATGGGATTTCCAGCTGCGGTGGCCGGAGTTGGGAATAATTTATAGCGCATCAATTATTTGCGCCTGACTGCCACCTTTTTCTGGGTGGCGCGTTGATCGCGTAGGGTGCAAGATCGTTATCAAGAATTTTTAGAAGTTTGCGGTTCTTGCTCGCTTAGAAATGGTCCGCGGTTTTTCAGTGTGCTGATATTATCAAGAGCCGAGGATTGATCGTATTACGTGTTTAAACGTAAGAGTGCTCAGAGACTTCTGTGAAAAATTGGATGTCATAAATTCCAGCCCATACGGGATGAACGCGATGCGACGCAGAACTGTAATTTTACAAATTCTTGTAGCTGGTGCTCTGAGCCTTCAGCCGGCGTTAGCCACTGATCTACCAACTCTCACGCTGTCTGCTGGTTCCACAACAGTCGTGTATGATCGCGATGCGCTAGAGGCTATGCCTCAGACGGAGATCAACACGACAAGCCCGTGGACTGAAGGCGTTGTCCATTACGAGGGTGTGGCGCTGAGCCATCTTCTCGAAGTGAGTGCGGCCGATGGCGCCATGGCTATTGTGACAGCTCTAAACGATTACAGCGTGGACATTCCCACAAGTGATTTTGCCGAGTTCGGTCCGATCCTAGCCATCAAAAGGGATGGCGAATATATGCCAGTATCAGATAAGGGACCGTTCTTCATCGTCTATCCCTTTGATGAAAATCCGGAATTGCGCCAGCAACCCTATCACGGACGGGCCGTGTGGCAGGTGAAGGCCATTGCCATCCCGTAGCCTGACGCTCATGAAAGGGCACGGGACGTAAAATGCACCCATTGCGGATAATATTGGCGGTTCTGGTCGTCGGTTTTGTGACTGCCGCCAGTTACATTTCGTTCCTTCTGTATGATCGATATGCTGCGCTGGACCAAGCCGGTCTCTGGAACGTCACGTGGATGTTTACGCAAGCTCCAAGCGAATTTTCTCGCCTAGAGCATAGGGTGAGCGGGTATGCGGCTGGATTGCCTGGAGTAGACGAGAATGAAGTCCGCCTAAGGTTTGACATTGTCGTCAGTCGGTTAAGTACCCTCAACGGAAGGGAAGCCTCCGTATTTCTCGGTCAGTCACCACTGAGCGTCGCGACATTGCAAGAGCTCGGGGCGGCATTGGTTCAGGTTGAGCCAATGCTGGATGACCTCGGGGAGCCAGGAAAACCTGCTGAAATCCTGAGTGTACTGGAGCCAATATTTCCAAAATTGGCGCGGCTGTCCGTCGATGCAAACACGTGGAACTCTGCAAATCTCAATCGTGATCGGCGCGCCCTATTCGATCTTCAATGGGCATTCACAGGCGTAGCATTCGGCTTGATTGGAGGCGGCTGCTTGCTCGTTGGCATGTTGCTGTTCCACAATCGGCTCTTGGGTCGCGCGCAGGATGTGTTGCGTCAGAAAGAGCAATCGCTTGTCATCCAAAACGCTCGTTTTGATGCTGCGCTACAGGCGATGTCAGTGGGGCTGTGTCTGCTCGATCATGAAGACACTCTGATTGTCTATAACGCTCGTTTTCTCGAGCTCTTTTCGCTCGATGCTTCACGCGACTGGGAAGGGACCCATATCAGCGACGCTCTGGAGGGTCATTTATCGGGCGGCGACATATTTGCCGATACGGCGGCAGACGGCGAAAGCAGCGACGACATCACCATTCTCAGTAGCCGGGTTCAGCATATGCCGAATGGTGTTGTGCTTCGCGTCTCGCGCGAAAAGACCATTGAGGGTGGCTGGGTCTGTACATTTGAGGATATTACCGAGCGCCAACGCGCGCAGGATCGCGTCGTCCAGATGGCACGGCACGATGCACTGACAGGCATGGCCAATCGCCTCTATTTCTGGGAGCGCACTGCGCAAGCTCTGCGGCAAAACAAGGACGCGGGCCGCGGTTTGGCTGTGCTGTACTTGGATCTCGATCGCTTCAAAGAGGTTAACGATACGCTTGGGCACCAGGTTGGCGACGAGCTGCTGCGCGATGTTGCTGCTCGGATTATGTCCACGGTCGATCCTCGTGACATCGTTGCGCGCCTAGGTGGCGACGAATTTGCCATTTTGCATGTCAGTAAGGGCGATGCCGAAGAGAGTTGCCGGCGCCTGGCGGCGCGGCTGCTGACCGTCATTGGTGAGCCTTACCTCATTTTTGGGCACGAAGTGTCTGTGAGCACCAGCATCGGCATTGCACTCGCATTCGACACCGACCTGCATCCAGATACTCTTATGAAGAACGCCGATTTGGCGCTCTATAATGTCAAAGCAGAAGGGCGTGCAGCCTATCGCTTCTTCTCGATGCGGATGCTTGAGGATCTGCAACATAGGCGCAACCTCGACATCGACATGCGTCAGGGGATCGAGCTTGGACAATTCGAGGTCCACTATCAGCCACTAGTTCTGCTAAAGACGGGCAAGATCGTTGCTGGTGAAGCATTGCTGCGCTGGCGTCACCCGGAGAGGGGCCTCGTGCCTCCGGGCGAGTTCATTCACATTGCCGAAGAGACCGGTTTCATCAATAAGCTTGGCGAGTGGGTCTTGCAGCGCGCGTGTCGCGATGCGCTTCAATGGCCTGACGACATTAGCGTGTCCGTGAATCTCTCGCCTATGCAGTTCCGGGACAGCAATCTCGTCAAGAGCGTTGCTGCTGCCCTTGTCCAGAGCGGGCTCAATCCATCACGTCTTGAGCTTGAAATCACTGAATCTGTATTGCTGCAGAAGAATGACGCAAATCTCGAGGCGCTGCGCCAACTCAAGAGTTTGGGCCTGACGATTGCCCTAGACGACTTTGGGACGGGATATTCGTCGCTGAGTTATCTACAGCGCTTCCCATTTGATAAGATCAAGATCGACCAAAGTTTTGTGCGAGATGTCGATCGCTGGCCGGACAGTCTTCCAATTTTGCAGTCCATCGCGAGCTTGGGGAAGAATCTAGGGATGAAGACGACAGCTGAAGGCGTGGAAACCGCAGCTCAGCTCGAGATTATTACCAATGCCGGTTTCATTGAAGCGCAGGGCTATTATTTCAGCCGACCTGTGCCATTCACTGACTTCGTTGCGCTGATTGAGGTACCTGAGACTGATACTGCTTCGCGGATAACAGCATTCCCGAGGCCCGCGTAGGCTGCGAAATATCAAAAGCGGTGCGACGCGTCTCACGCAAAGCATGTGGGGGTCTGTGCGTGGTCAGGCCTGCGTCCGCACTTGCGACGGAGGCAGCGGCGTTACGCGCAGCTGTGCCCCCCGCCGAGTGGCCTACTGGAGCCAGGTACCATCGCGTCGCGAGTCTATGAGACTGCGAGTGGATACCGGGCATTGGGTTTTGCTTTGGGGAGATTAACTGGTGCCGGCAACAGGGTTCGAACCCGTGACCCCCTGATTACAAATCAGGTGCTCTACCAACTGAGCTATACCGGCACACAGGCAGCGAATTAGCACCTCGCTTTGGTGAGGGCAATAGCATGTGCGCATTGTCCTCGTTTTTGCTGGGTAGAACTTTTTTTTCGTTCGCCGGGCCTATCGCGCATCAAGAGTAATCTAACTGTGGCGCCGTCCGCACTGGATTGTTGTGGCTTGAGTAAGTGTTGCACAAATTTGCTCCAACTCATTGTAATGAAAGGGTTTGGGCGAGTTGATGGCTTGTCTATGGAGGTGTTTCGGCACTAGTTTCCGGCCAAGTTTACTGCCTTGGAGTGGGCAGTAATTAGTTTGGAGTGGATGCGACGTGACGACGACACGACTAACCCATCTGCAGGCCTTGGAAGCCGAAAGTATTGAGATCCTGCGGGAGGTTGCGGCGAGCTTTGAGCGTCCCGTGATGATGTATTCCATCGGAAAGGATTCTAGCGTGCTGCTGCATTTGGCGCGCAAGGCTTTCTATCCAAGCAAGATTCCTTTCCCGCTCCTACACGTCGATACGACTTTCAAATTCCGCGAAATGATCGCGTTTCGAGATCAGACGGCTGAGGACCATGGCTTTGATCTCATCCGCCACACCAATCATGATGGCGTCCGGGATGGGATCAATCCCTTCGATCACGGTTCGTCGCGCTACACTGACATTATGAAAACCGCGGCGCTGCGTCAGGCGCTCACTGCCGGGCAGTATGATGCGGCGATTGGCGGGGCGCGGCGCGATGAAGAAAAATCGCGGGCCAAGGAGCGTGTGTTCTCGCATCGAAATGCTTCCCATGCTTGGGATCCGAAGAACCAGCGACCGGAGCTGTGGCGGACGTTTAATACGCGGCTCAATCCCGGTGAGAGCATGCGCGTCTTCCCCATCTCCAATTGGACCGAATTGGACGTGTGGACCTATATCTACGCTGAGAACATTCCGATCGTGCCGCTTTATTTTGCCAAGCCGCGACCAGTGGTGGAACGCTCCGGAACGCTGATCATGGTCGATGATGAGCGTCTGCCATTGTTGCCTGGTGAGACGCCGAAAGAAGAAGTGGTGCGGTTCCGGACGCTCGGTTGCTATCCGCTCACCGGCGCAATTCGATCTTCGGCTTCCGACCTCCCCAGCATCATCATGGAAATGCAAGCAAGCCGGACATCGGAGCGTGAAGGTCGGCTGATCGACAGCGACTCTGTGGGGTCGATGGAGAAGAAAAAGCAGGAAGGGTACTTCTGATGTCTGCGGTTATGGCTCTTGCGGAGAATGATCTCGATATCTGGCTCGGTCAGCAGAAGGAAAAGTCGCTGCTGCGCTTCCTCACCTGTGGGAGCGTTGATGACGGTAAATCGACACTGATTGGGCGGTTGCTCTATGACAGCCAGCAGATCTTGGACGATCAGTTGGCGAGCTTAAAGAAAGAGTCGCGCAATCGCAGCGTTGGTGATGAGGGAATTGATTTTTCGCTGCTGGTCGATGGGCTGAGTGCCGAGCGGGAGCAAGGCATTACTATTGACGTGGCCTATCGGTTTTTCTCGACCGACAAGCGCAAGTTCATTGTCGCCGATACGCCGGGGCACGAACAATATACCCGCAATATGGCGACGGGGGCTTCGAACGCGGATCTGGCGCTGGTGCTGATCGATGCGCGCAAGGGCGTGCTGACTCAGACGCGCCGCCATAGTTTTATTCTCTCGCTCATCGGCGTGAAGCACGTGGTGCTTGTGGTCAATAAGATCGACTTGGTTGATTACGACCAAGGGGTGTTTGATCGGATTGTTGCAGAGTATGCGGCCTTCGCCGAAACGCTCGGCTTCAAGACGCTTGCGGCAATTCCTGTTTCGGCGCTGCGTGGGGATAATATCGTGGCCCCGAGTGGGCAGACGCCTTGGTATTCGGGCCTGCCGCTGGTGCCGTATCTGGAGGCGATTAATGTTTCGTCGGACCGGAGTGCGGACGAGTTTCGATTTCCCGTCCAATGGGTGAACCGGCCTAATCTCGACTTTCGCGGGTTCTCCGGCACGATAGCGACGGGCAGTATCGCGGTAGGCGATGAGGTTTTGGTGGCCTCATCGCGTAAACCAGCAGTAATCAACCGGATTGTCACTATGGATGGCGACCTGTCTCAGGCAGGCGCCGGACAGGCGGTGACCCTGGTGCTGGATCGTGAAGTAGAGGTGTCGCGTGGCGAGGTCTTGTCTCGGCCCGGGGAAACACCGGAGTTTTCTAATCAGTTTCAGGCGCGGCTGGTCTGGATGCATGAAGAACCCGCTTTTTCGGGGCGTTCCTATTTGCTGAAAATCGGTGGGCAGCTGGTCCCTGCGACGATTACCGACATAAAATACCGCACCAACGTCAATACGCTGGAGCATGCCGCAGCGACCAAGGTTGATCTCAACGAAGTCGCGACGGTGACGTTGGCGACGGATAAGGCGATTGCGTTTGATCCGTATGGGACCAACGCGGTGACGGGCGGGTTTATTCTGATTGATCGTTTGAGCAATGCGACGCTGGCCGCGGGGACGATCGACTTTGGCCTTCGCCGAGCCCAAAACCTGACGTATCAAAGTTTTGACGTTAACCGGGAGGTGCGGGCGCGTCTAAAGGGCCAGGAGCCGCGGATCATCTGGTTCACCGGGCTATCCGGCTCTGGAAAGTCGTCCATTGCCAATTTGCTGGAGAAACGCCTGACGGCCGAAGGCCGACACGCCTATATCTTGGACGGTGACAATGTTCGCCACGGGCTCAACAAGGACCTTGGGTTCACTGAGGCGGCGCGAGTAGAAAACATCCGACGTGTGTCGGAAGTGGCTAAGCTTATGGCGGACGCCGGGCTGATTGTACTCGTGTCGTTTATCTCACCCTTTGAGAATGAACGGCGGTTGGCGCGTGAGATAGCGGGCGATATCGAGTTTACCGAAGTCTATGTCGATACGCCGATTGAGGTCTGTGAGGCACGGGACCCGAAGGGTCTCTACAAGAAGGCGCGGGCTGGGGAGATCAAGAATTTTACCGGCATAGACTCGCCATTTGAAGTGCCGAGGCAGCCAGAATTGGTATTGCACGGAGCGGAAGGGGAGACAGTCGAGCTGGCGGATCAGCTTCACAGCTTCCTCAAGCTCTAAAATAAGGGGCACCTCCTGGGCGCCCCTTATTTTTAGCTACGACCGAATTCGTCTTCGAGGCGGATGATGTCATCCTCGCCTAAATAAGAGCCCGTTTGAACTTCGATCAACTCCAATAGAATCTTGCCGGGGTTCGCCAGGCGATGGACGCAACCGAGGGGCAAGTAGATCGACTGGTTTTCCGAAATTTCCGTGACTGTGCCGTCGATGGTGACGAGCGCAGTTCCGCGCACCACAATCCAATGTTCAGCGCGGTGGTGATGCTTCTGCAAGCTCAGCTTTTTACCCGGCTTAACGAACAGGCGCTTCACTTGGAAACGGTCGCCGCTAAGGATCGACGAATATCCACCCCAAGGCCGGTATGCCGTTCGGTGGATTTCAGTGAGCGGAGCAGTGGCCTCGTCCTTGCGGAGGCGTTTAACGATGTCGCCGACCTTTTGCGCCTCGGATAGTTTTCCGACATAGACGGCGTCGTTTGTCGCGATTACAGCGACATTGTCGAGGCCGTTGACCGCAACGTGGGCGTGGTCGGAAATAACGAGGGACTGCGATACGTTTTCGAGCGTCGCTTTTCCTTGCACAAGGTTTCCAGACGCGTCACGAGAACTGTTCTTCCAGACGGCGTCCCAGCTGCCGAGATCTGACCATGCGAAATCTACGGCTATGACCGCCGCTTTTTTGGTTTTCTCGAAGATAGCGTAGTCTATGGAAATGTTCGGCGCTTGGGCGAAGCTAGCCTCATCGAGACGAACAAAATCGAGATCGCTCTTGGCAGAAGCCACGGCGTCTGTGGCCGCTCTATAGGTCTCAGGAGCTAGCGCTTCACACTCCTCAAGGATTGCTTGAGCGGCCAGCATGAACATTCCGGAGTTCCAAAGATATCCGCCTGTTGCCAGCATTACCGTTGCACGATCTAGGTTTGGCTTTTCAACAAAGCGGTCAACCGGCTGCGCTTCCGCACCGACACTCGCTGCTGATTGGATATAGCCATAGCCCGCTTCAGGATGTGTGGGGGCAATGCCAAAGGTGACGAGCTTGCCCGCACGCGCAGCATTGGCCGCGCGCGTCACGGCGCTATAGTAGTCGGCCGATGCGTCGATGTCGTGATCTGATGCCAGAATGTGAAGGATTGCATCCTCACCGAACTTCTGTCGTGCATAAACGGCGGCGCTCGCGATAGCGACAGCTGTGTTTCGGGCCACTGGTTCGAGCAAAATTGCGGCAAGCGACTGATCACATTCCGCGGCCTGCTCGGCCACGATGAAGCGATACTCGCTATTGGTGATGACAATCGGCGCTGCGTACACGTCGGGGCGAGCAACGCGCTCAAGCGTGAGTTGATAGAGGCTTTTCTCTCCGGTGAGCGGCAGAAACTGCTTTGGGCGTGCCGCGCGGGACATCGGCCATAGACGTGTGCCCTGACCGCCAGCGAGAATGACAGGAATAACAGGATGGTTCACCAGTTTCGCCTCAGTTTTTTCTGCGCTATGGCAGTGATTTGTTCGTTTTAGTCGCAAGCCTGAACTATTTGCCCACTATTTTATCGGGAGTCGAGAGTGTGGCAAAGTCGAGGTGATCGATGTCGCGGAGCGTTTTCATTTGCAGACCGCGGAAGATGGGTTCTTTTTCGTCCATGTGGACGATCAGCTCAGGAATGCCATTTATGCGGCAGACGAGGGCGCTTTGTAGGGCGTTTTCTATCTCATGTTGCATCAAGGGCAAGGCGCGTGCGCCCGGGCCGACGATGACGATGTGGCTAGGGTCGTGCATGGAAAGCATGCGAGCGAGCCCGTAGCCAATGGCGCGACCGGCGACGGCAAATGCGTGTATGGCTTCACGATCACCGTGTTGCGCCCGAGAAATCAGCGCCTCGTATTGAGCCGTAGGCACAGAGTGGGCCGGGGGCGTAGTGTCGGGGACCGAGAAAGCCGAGCGCAGTACGCCATAGTCGGCGGCATAGGCCTCAATGCACCCACGGGCACCACAGCGGCAAAGGGCACCGCCAGGGCTGTGGTTCATATGGCCGAACTCGGTGGCGCCGTTACTGCTTTGTCCTGTGGCATGGGGATCTAGGCTGAGCCCCATGGCAACGGTGGAGCCGATGAATACCGTTGCGATGCTTGCGTCCTGTAGACGCTCATCAACCCAACGTGTGCCTTCGGCCAGCAGGCTACCGCGCTTGTGTAGCGACACTGGCAGGCCGGTTAAGCCAGTGAGTTCAGTGGTGATATCAATGCCAGTGAAGTGCTTTATCGGTGACCATTTAAGTCCAGTCCCATCGCGGACCAGAATACCTTGGACCGATATGGCTATCCGGCGTAGCGCGGCATAGGCGCTTGGATTGCGTTTTTCGAGTGCGGCCAACCGTTCTGCGATAAACTGTACTGGCGGGGCGTCCTTGAAACTGGCGGGGCCAAGTTCGGTCTCGATCCGATCAACGAGTACGCCACTATAGTCAACGAGCGACAGGCGGCAGCGATTGACGTCAATCTCAAAGAGCGCGCCATAGGCTGCATCGCGCTTAAAACCGACTAGTGTCGAAGGGCGACCACGCGAGCGGCTGTCATTGCTGCTCGGGCTGACCAATTCGGTAACAATCTTCTGCGCTAGCAGATCCTGCATGATGGCGGTGACGCTGGCGTGGCTGAGGCCAGTAGTGGTCGCTAGGACCGTGCGGGATTGAGGGCCGCGATCGCGCAGTGCGCCAAGCAGCAGGCTGCGGTTCTGTCGACGCAGGCTATCGCTATCGCTGACGGTCCGCGCCACGCACAGTTCTCCCTGTTTATTCTTTCTGACATACCCCGATTCGTTGTTTGACCGGGGAAAGGTGTCGTCCTCCGATTCCAGATTGACACGTCACGTTGTCGCATGCGACAGGTTTTTTCGAGCAGTAAAAATATTGCTCATGGCGCAGGGAGCGGCGCCTGGTTGGGGTTATGCCGCCAGCCTGCAGACGGGCAGAAAACTGCCCATTGGGAGGACAGATATGAACAAGTTTGCAGCAATTTTGCTTGCATCAACTGTGCTTGCCGGACCGGCCATTGCGCAGGATCAGATCACTGTCGGCGTGTCTTGGAATAACTTCCAAGAAGAACGCTGGAAAACCGACGAAGCCGCTATCAAAGGTATCTTGGATGCCGCTGGTGCGAAGTACATCTCTGCTGACGCGCAGTCGTCGGCTTCGAAGCAGCTCACTGACATCGAAAGCCTGATCAGCCAAGGCGCAGACGCAATCATCGTTTTGGCTCAGGACAGCGAAGCTGTTGGTCCTGCGGTGGCTGCAGCTGTGGCGGAAGGTATTCCGGTTGTTGGTTATGACCGTTTGGTCGAAAATCCAGACGCTTTCTACCTCACCTTCGATAACAAGGAAGTGGGGCGCCTGCAGGCTTCAGGTGTTGCCGCTGTTGTTGCGGAAGGCAATTTTGTCTTCATCAAGGGCAATTCGGCTGACCCCAACGCGGACTTCCTGTTCGAAGGCCAGATGGAAGTGCTCAAGGCCGGTATCGACGCTGGCAAGATCAAGAACGTTGGCGAAGCCTATACCGACAACTGGAACCCAGAAGTTGCTCAGGCGAACATGGAACAGTTCCTGACCGCCAATAACAACGAAGTCGACGCTGTTGTCGCCTCGAACGACGGTACCGCCGGTGGCGCTATTGCAGCTTTGGCTGCGCAGGGTCTCGCTGGTTCTGTGCCAGTGTCCGGGCAGGACGGCGATCATGCTGCGCTCAATCGTATCGCGCTCGGCACTCAGACCGTTTCGGTTTGGAAAGACGCACGTGAGCTGGGCAAAAAAGCCGCTGAAGTGGCGCTCGAGTTGGCTGGCGGCAAGGCCCTGAATGAAGTGACTGGCGTTGTGCCGTTCTCCGGCGGTCCGAAGGGCGTCGAAATGAACGCGTTCTTCATCGCGCCGGTCGCCATCACCAAGGACAATCTCAACGTTGTGATCGACGCTGGCTGGGTCTCTAAGGACGTCGTTTGTCAGGGTGTGACTGCCGGTTCGGTAGCTGCGTGCTGATCTGCTGACATTTGGAAATTGAGGGCGAGGTGCAGTCGCCTTCAATCACCGTCGTGTTGCGCCCCGGTCCGCCGGGGCGCATCTTAATGGGGGAAGTTGATGGCCGTTTTACCAGCCACATCGAATATTTCACATCCGAGTAGAAATGTGCAGAACCCGCTTCAGCGGTTCTTGCTGGCTACGGAGATCGATACGCGTCTGCTGGGCATGGTCGGCGCTTTGGCGATCATTTGGATCGGCTTTCATATTTTCTCAGGTGGTCTGTTTCTGACCCCGCGCAATCTTTGGAATCTCTCAGTCCAAACTGCGTCTGTGGCAGTGATGGTCACTGGCATGGTGCTGGTGATTGTGACGCGCAATATTGACCTGTCCGTCGGCTCCATACTTGGTGTGGTCGGCATGATTATGGGCGTGACGCAAACCCAGTTGCTTCCGATCAATCTCGGACTAGGGCTTGGCCATCCGATGATTTGGTCGCTGTCTCTAGCTATTGGGCTAGCCTGCGGTGTCGGCATCGGCGCAGTACAGGGCGCTATTATCGCTTATCTGCGTGTGCCCGCCTTTATTGTCACATTGGGTGGCTATCTCGTCTGGCGGGGCGCTGCATGGTGGGTCACAGCGGGGCGCACTGTGGCCCCGATGGATTCCACTTTCCAGCTCATCGGCGGCGGCCCTTCTGGGTCCGTCGGGGCGTTTTGGAGCTGGGTGATCGGTCTTGCAGCCTGTGCGGCGATTGTCGGTGGGCTTTATCTTGGGCGCCGTCAGCGCCATCGGTTCCAATTCCCGCAGCGGCCAATTTGGGCTGAGGTTGCCTTGGCAGTCATCGGTTGTGGCCTAACGATTGGTGCAGTTTTGGTGGCTAATGGCTATCCTTGGCCGACACGCATCGCCGCCAATTATGCGCAGGCGAATGGCATTACTGTACCAGAAGGCGGGTTGTTCATTTCCCATGGCATCGCCATTCCAGTGCTGATCGCTTTGGGTGTGGGCGTGGTGATGACATTTCTGGCCACTCGCACGCGCTTTGGTCGCTACGTCTATGCCATGGGCGGCAATCCGGAAGCGGCGGAACTCGCTGGGATTAATACCCGTTGGGTGACGGTGAAAATTTTCATGCTGATGGGTGGCCTGTGCGCCATTGCAGCGGCCATCTCGTCGGCCCGACTGAACGCTGCAACCAATGCTCTTGGCACGCTCGATGAGCTCTATGTCATTGCGGCTGCAGTAATTGGCGGAACGTCGCTCGCAGGTGGGGTGGGCACGATTGCCGGTGCTTTGTTGGGTGCATTGGTAATGCAGTCGTTACAGTCCGGCATGGTGCTTATGGGCATGGATAGCCCACTGCAATCCATCGTTGTTGGTATCGTTTTGGTGTTCGCAGTGTGGCTCGACACGCTGTACCGCCAGAACAAGCTTTAGGAGTTGCGATCATGTTGGATGCAAAAACTCCACTGGTCGAAATGACCGATATCTCTATCTCCTTCGGCGGTATTCGCGCTGTTGATCAGGCCTCTGTGACGCTCCACGAAGGCGAAGTTGTTGGGCTACTTGGTCACAACGGGGCGGGCAAGTCGACGCTGATCAAGATCTTGTCCGGCGCCTATAAGCGCGACAGCGGCGAGATTAAGATCAAAGGCCAAAGCGCTAGCATCAACAATCCTCGCGATGCAAAGGCTTATGGGATCGAAACGATCTACCAGCAGCTAGCGGTGGCAGATAACGTTGATGCTGCGGCCAATCTTTTCCTCGGTCGTGAGATTACCACTCCGCTCGGTACGCTTGACGATGCGGCGATGGAGTCCAAAGCACGTGAAGTGATGGGGCGGCTCAATCCGAATTTCCGTCGCTTTAAAGAGCCAGTGAAGGCGCTGTCCGGTGGTCAGCGTCAATCGGTGGCCATTGCTCGCGCTATTCTGTTTAACGCCCGCATTCTGATCATGGACGAGCCGACAGCCGCCCTTGGTCCGCAAGAAACGGCACAGGTGGGGGAGCTGATTAAACAGCTGAAATCGGACGGGATCGGGATTTTCCTCATTAGTCATGACATTCACGACGTATTCGATTTGGCGGATCGTCTGGTGGTCATGAAGAATGGTCAGGTGGTCGGGGAAGCACGGACTGAAGATGTGACCAAGGACGAAGTCCTGGGCATGATCATCATGGGCAAGGTGCCCCCCGGAGCGACGCCGGGGCCGGGAGCCTTAAAGAGCTAAGCGCGTTATACAAGGGCGTCGACACAGGTCGGCGCCCTCTCATTTTGTGGGACTGTATTTGCCAATGCCACAGCGCGCGGCCAAACCCTTTATTGAGCGGATCATGCCGCGCCATATGGCGTTCAGTGTGAGCCTTTTGGTTGGCATAGGTGTTCTTGTTGTTACGCTTTTTCTGATGCCGTCATTTGCCTTTAGCTTGGCGGCGATCGCCATGTTCTCAGTGTTTCTGCTGCTGACCTTGTTGCGCATTCCGCATCTCACGGGGCACTATTTGCGGACGCACGCGAGCGCTGAGGATACCCCTGTTGCTGGTATCTTCTTGGTTACGCTTATCGTCGTTGTCGCGTCAGTCGTGTCGATTTTTCTGGCGCTGCACGGTGGCGACGAGCCGGACATTTGGGGTGTCGCGGCGAGCGTGAGTTCTGTCGTTTTGGGGTGGTTCACCATCCACACTATGGCGGCGCTGCATTATGCCTATGAATATTATCGGCCGAATGATGATGGAGAAGGTGAGCGGCATATGCAGGTGCCCGGCGATGATGAGCCGGACATTTCAACCTTTCTCTATTTCTCGTATGTGCTGGCTACGGCCTTCGCGGTCTCGGACATAAAGGTGACGTCCAACGGGATGCGGCGGATGGTGATGCGTCATTCTGTTTTTTCTTATTTCTTCAACACCACGCTGTTTGCCGCCACAGTCAATATCGTCATCGCCCTCGGAAAAATCTAAGCAGCACGTGCCTTGTGCTGAATGTGCGTAACGTTTTGGTTGCGGACGTTTGTGGTATTTGCCTGTTGGTCTGGGAGCGCTTTTGTTCTGCTTGAACTTGTTGCTGGGGGCGGTCGCTGCTAGCTATGCGGTTCTTATATGTGCCGAACGATTTTTGGAGGCCCTTCACATGAAGACGCGTGCAGCCGTTGCCTTTGCCGCTGGCAAACCCTTGGAAATTGTCGAAGTTGACCTTGAAGGCCCTAAGGCCGGTGAAGTTCTCATCGAAATTAAGGCGACTGGCCTTTGCCATACTGATGATTTCACGCTGAGCGGCGCTGATCCAGAAGGCATTTTCCCGTCGATCCTTGGCCATGAAGGTGCAGGCGTTGTTGTTGACGTTGGTCCGGGTGTGACCTCGCTCAAGAAGGGCGACCACGTCATCCCGCTTTACACGCCAGAATGCCGTGAGTGCTATGCTTGCCGTTCGGGTAAGACCAATCTCTGCACCTCGATCCGTTCGACACAGGGTCAGGGCTTGATGCCAGATGGTACCTCGCGCTTCTCCTTCGAAGGCAAGCCGATCTATCACTACATGGGGTGTTCGACGTTCTCGAACTACACCGTCATGCCAGAAATCGCGGTGGCGAAAATCGACTCCTCGGCGGCCTTCGATAAGGTTTGCTACGTCGGTTGCGGTGTAACCACGGGCATTGGTGCGGTGATCAATACCGCTAAGGTTGAGATCGGCGCGACGGCTGTTGTGTTCGGTCTCGGCGGTATCGGCCTCAATGTGATCCAGGGTCTGCGTCTTGCTGGTGCGGATATGATCATTGGCGTCGATATCAACAATTCCAAGCAGGAATGGGGTGAGCGCTTCGGCATGACCCACTTCGTCAATCCGCTTGAGATTGGCGAAGATGTTGTTCCCTACATCACCAATTTGACCAAGCGCCGTGGCGATCTCATCGGTGGCGCTGACTACACGTTTGACTGCACGGGTAACACCAAGGTTATGCGACAGGCGCTCGAGTGCAGCCATCGTGGTTGGGGTAAGTCGGTCGTTATCGGTGTGGCTGGCGCAGGTCAGGAAATTTCCACCCGTCCATTCCAGCTGGTCACAGGCCGTACATGGATGGGCACTGCCTTTGGTGGTGCAAAGGGCCGCACGGATGTGCCGAAGATTGTTGATTGGTACCTCGACGGCAAGATCGAGATCGATCCGATGATTACCCACACGCTGCGTCTCGAAGACATCAACAAGGGCTTTGAGTTGATGCATAAGGGCGAAAGCATTCGCTCTGTGGTCGTCTACTAAGGCGGCGTGATGCAATTGGAAGGCCGGGAGCTAAACCTCCCGGCCTTCCTGCTTTAAAGAAGAGTGAATCCAACGCGTTGCGCTGCAAATGCGTAATGAATGTGTTTCGGGTGATGTGATTTGGCTAATCCAAAAATCTTCGTTGATGCTGATGCGTGTCCAGTCAAGGAAGAGGCGAAGCGTGTCGCTGAGCGCCTTGAATTGGTCGTGGTCTATGTTTCGAACGGCGGAGTGCGTCCGTCGCGTGATCCGATGGTGCAGGTGGTTATCGTGCCCTCTGGCGCTGATGCGGCAGATGATTGGATTGTCGAAAATGCCACCTCGAATGACATCGTTTTGACCGCCGATATTCCTCTGGCCAGTCGCGCAATCGACAAGGGTTGTCATGTGCTGGGCTTCACCGGCAAAGAGTTCACCCCAGCGTCTATTGGCATGGCATTGGCGATGCGCGATTTGCGGGCGCATTTGCGCGAAACCGGGGAGATGCAGAGCTTTAATGCAAGCTTCCGGGCAGCCGACCGCTCTGCTTTTTTGAGTGCTCTCGACACTTTAGCGCGTAAAGCGAAGTCGCGGTCGATACAATAATTCTGCGCGCTGAGTAGAACAATATTAACCATAATCGCCAAGTGTAGGGCTAAGTTGAAAGCTTTGCGTCGGGTGTTGTGGTGCGGTTGCTGGGTGCGCTTTGTGTTACCGGAATTATGGCAAGTGCGCTTGCTGGCTGCGCCAAGCCGCCTAAGCAGACGGACCTGATCTCACGGTCGATCCCTACTGTGGAAACCACGGCCAGTGTGAGTGCTTATCTTCCAGCTGATATTCGTTTGGAGCAGGCCATGCCGCCGCGTATTTTTGCCGCCAGCAACATTGCGGGGCGTGTGCTGACCGTTGCGGCGACCACCGACATCATTCTGAACCCCGGTGAAGTGATCATCACCTTTGATGATGGTCCACGCCCGGGCAAGACACCGGCCATTCTTGACACGCTAGACCAGTTCGGCGTGAAAGCAACATTCTTGATGCTTGGTGCCTCAGCGCAGGCGCATCCGGAGATTGCGCGGATGGTTGCAAAGCGCGGCCATAGTGTCGGTAGCCACACCTTTGAGCATGTCGATTTGACGACGTTGAGCCGCCAGGCTGCCTACGCGGAAATTGCGAGGGGCGAGCAGGCGGTGTCTGATGCGCTGCGTGGCGCGGGCAATGGTCTAGCCCCATTCTTCCGCTTCCCGTATCTGGCCCAAGACGGGTTCCTGCGCACAGCTCTGATGGGTGGCGATATGGTCGTTCTAGACGTCGATATCGACTCCAAGGACTACTACAAGGATACGCCAGCGGTCGTGGCTCAGCGGACACTCGATCGCCTCGATGCCCGGGGCAGTGGTGTGATCCTGTTCCATGATATTCACCAGCGCACGGTAGATATGCTGCCGGGGTTCCTGTCGGAACTGGCGGCGCGTGGGTACTCCGTGGTCCATCTTGAGCCGAGCAAGCCTGGCGTATTTGGGCGTCCGGTGATCACCGCGGACCGCGAAACGAACGCCAATCAGATTTAGCCGCTATCGCCCAAGGCGCAAAGAAATTGCCCGGCAAGAGATGCTCTTGCCGGGCTTTTTGCTGTCTTAGAAGAGGAGCTTAGTCAGGTAGGAATTACGGAACTTTCCGTCTGGATCGAAGCGATTGGCGAGCTGCTTAAACTCGGCAAGCTTCTGGTAGCGCGATTGCACCACGGTTGGGGCCATGTTGAACACTTTTGCCCAGTGCGGGCGTGGCTCGAACGGCGCAAGAGTTGCCTCGATGATGTCTACGGCGGTTGAGACGGCTGCGGCGTCCGGCTTCCATGTGAAGTGGAAACCGACAGTGTTGCGGCCGTAGGCGCCGCTCATCCAGAGCGTGTCTGCCGCCATGGTGCGGATTTCGGACACGTAAAGCGTGTGGTTGAATTGCTCTTGGATGGCGTAAAGCGCGGCAAAGGCGGCGACCGCGTTTTTCCGGTCGACGTAAAACTCCGACTGCAGTTCATTGCCTGCAGATGGTGTGGCGGAGGCGGGGAAGTGGAAGATCCGCTCGCCCCATGATCCGGCGATGCCGCCTTGTTGGGTGCAGGTTGTTCCGTCAAATTCGGCAATAGGATGCAGTGCTTGCGATGCTAGCGAAGCTCCGAAAGCGCGCTGCGCAGGTGTGTAGGTGGCGCTCAGCGCCTTCTGCCAGAGCTGGTCGACATTGGTGCTGTTCCAGCGCGTGAACATGCTTACGCTATAGGCGGAGCTGGTGATCGCATCGAACTCGGCCAGCGCGGTGCGTACGGGCAGGCCGGTGAACACGGTCTGAGCAATGTCATAGGATGGAACTGTGTCGAGGGTGATATCGACGACCACGCCGAGCGCGCCAAGATTGGCAACTGCGCCATCAAAATTCGCATCGCCCCGCTGGAGCTTTACCATCTCACCGTCTGCGCGAACAAAGGTGAGGGCGCTGACGGCTGCGGATAGGTTTTGATTGGCGTCGCCAGAGCCGTGCGTAGACGTGGCTGTGGCGCCCGCAATGGTGATGTGGGGCAGGGATGCCCCAGTGGCGAGGCCAAGGCCGCTCTCTGCCAGCGCTGGCAGGATTTGCGCGTAGGTGGTGCCGCCGCTGGTCGTGATGGTTTTGGTGGTTGGGTCAACTCGAATGGCGCGAGGCATATCTGCCAGCGTGATCAGTGTGCCGGTTGTGTCGGCAATCGTATTGAACGAGTGACCAGAGCCGACGACGCGCAGTTTGTCTGCGCGTCGTATGATGTCTTGGATCTCTTCCACGCGTGTTGGCCGTTCAATCTTGGCCGCGTTGAAAGTGATGTTTCCTGCCCAGTTCTTCATGGCTCTCCCCCTGCCATTTAGAATTTACTCTTCGTCGTCTTCCACGTCTGTGAGGTAGACAGAAATTTCGATGTCAATTCCGTGGCTTGCGATCGCTGCCGCTGCATGCGCAGGCAGGCGGGCCGACATGGCTTCGCCTTCTGGCGGATAGTCGAAAGCGATATCAAGCACGGCCTTGCCGATACGACGATCATCCAGCATGGCGGCAATAGCCGCGCCGGAGGTCTCTGCCAGATCGAGAATCGCGCGAACCGGATTGGTCACATCCAAGTCGATCTGCGCGTAGTGGCTGGTGTCAGCGTCTTCAGGCTCAAAGCGTGTGGACGATTGTTTCAGCGCCGCGTCGAGATCTTTTTGCGAAACCGCTACGCCAGACAGGCGTAGGGCTGCTGCGAATGGCTCAAAAGTGCTCATTAAGCGCGACCGGCTGTAGCTGCGAACAGAGCAATAGCTGCGGCGTTGGACACGTTCAGCGACTTGATTGGGCCCGGCATGTCGAGGCGGACCATTTCATCGCAGAGTTCGCGTGTGCGCTGGCGCAGGCCCTTGCCTTCGGCGCCCATGACAACCGCAAGCGGGGTGTCGTCGGTGCGTGGCTTCAGCTGTGTTTCTGCATCAGAATCAAAGCCAAGCACGGTTAGGCCGCGTTCTTTGAGGGTTTCGAGCGTGTCGGCCAGATTGCGGACTTCGATCATCGGCACTAGGTCGAGTGCGCCTGAGGCAGCTTTGGCCATGACGCCAGTTTCGCGTGGCGAATGGCGTGCCGTGGTGATGACCGCGTCTGCGCCAAAAGCACAGGCTGTACGCAGAATCGCGCCGACATTGTGTGGGTCGGTCAGCTGATCGAGCACGACGACGAGGCGTAGGTTCTTGATATCATTGAGGCCGAAGCGGCTGACGGGGTCAACTTCAAGCGCCACGCCTTGGTGGACGGCTTCGCCACCGAGAAGGCGGTCGAGGTCCTTTGGGGTGGTTTCAGTGACCTTCACATTGCCGATCTCACCCGTCTCTTTGAGTCGGTTGAGGGCGTTAGGCGTTGCAAGCAAAGCCTTTTTAATGCGGCCGGGATTCTCCAATGCGGCGCGCACGGTGTGCAGGCCATAAAGGTATACCGGGCCGGTATCTGGATCGTATTTTGGCTTAGGCGGAAATTTATTGCGGCTCATGGCTGAGCGGTATCGCTTCGCAGGCCAAGGAGCAAGCGCAGACTGGTGGGCGGGATGGTTTCCGCTAACACATTTGCGAAGATGGATGAGAAACAGTGCGCTTTCGCGCGTCCCGATGGTGGAGGGGACTGGATTCGAACCAGTGTAGCCTGAGGCGTCAGATTTACAGTCTGATGGATTTAACCACTCTCCCACCCCTCCACATAACGGGTAGGCATCGTGCGAGGATCTCGCTCCGAACTTTTTCCTAATCAGCTAAGTCTTTGGAACTTAGGCCCTAACAAGAGAACTTGCGTTCTCTGAGAGGGGGTGGTGGAGGGAACTGGATTCGAACCAGTGTAGCCTGAGGCGTCAGATTTACAGTCTGATGGATTTAACCACTCTCCCATCCCTCCACATTTCTGAGATGGAAGCGAACCGCTTTCGCGCTTCGTTGTGTGGCTTATCGTCAAAAGTGGTTTTGGTGTCAACAGGCTAGGAATAGAGGCTGTGGAAGAAATTCTAATTGCAGGAAATTCTGGGCATTGTGTTTGAGAACTCTTGCGCTGATTGGGTCCTTCGCGCTAATCGAATGCCACATGCCTTCGGGCGGGTATAGCTCAATGGTAGAGCAGCAGCCTTCCAAGCTGAATACACGGGTTCGATTCCCGTTACCCGCTCCAATCCTCCCCAAAAACTGGCGTTTTATTGGCTTTTGGCTGGCACTTTTTGGCCGCTGGATGGGCGCAGCGTGGGCTTTTTGGGGCGAGCCGAAGCTAGGTGCCCTATGCCCAGGCTCGGTGCGTCGTTCCAATAGATGGAGAATTTGCCGCCTTAGCTGGTGTTGCAGCCGTCGTGAATGACTCTGCAAATATCATTGTCAGGGACGATCAGTGCGGCGCTGCGCAGTCCTGAATATGAGTGGCCATTTGAAAGGCGCGACTAACGAGAAAACCGTAATGGCCAAGGCCATGCAAATGAGTGGGTTCGGAAATCCAAAAGATGGAGAGCCGGACACGGACAGATGCGGTTATCTGGTGCGTACACGCCTTTCTAGAGGTCTTTGTGCCCAATGGGATTGATCAGCTTTTTAGGCTGATCAAGGATTAGGCGCGGATGGCGCAAGACTTATACGATTGCGGCCAGAGTTTTTGGCAGTGTAGAGTGCGCGGTCGGCACTGTTGATAAGATATTCGTAATCCGGATGCCCCCCGTGGGTCGCGACGCCAATCGAGACACTGGTGAGCAGGGGGCCATGACCCGGGACATTGACCGCATGGGACTGAATGTCGTTGCGAATACGCTCGGCGATCAGTGCGGCTTCCTCGGCGCCAGTTTCCACCAGCACAATCAAGAATTCTTCCCCACCGTAGCGGAACACAAAATCGCTCGAGCGAACGGAGCTCAATAGGGTCTCGGCGGTGTGGCTGAGGACCAAGTCGCCGATAGAGTGGCTGTATTGGTCGTTGATCGTCTTGAAATGGTCGATGTCGACCATGAGCACTGAGAGCGGTGTTTGGTCTTGCTGCGCCATCGACAGTTCTCGGCTCAGGACCGAGGGCAAGAAGCGTCGGTTGAGCGTGCGCGTTAGCGGATCGCGGCCGTTTTCAACCGAAGAGGCGGACTGGAAAAGGTCATTGATGAGGTATTTGATCTCGTCCACGCGCCGCTGAAGATCTGCGACGGTGTTGGGATCGGCAGCGTTGAGGCGGGGCAGGGCGATTTTATCGACGGCCAGCATCAATTCTTCAATTGTCGGCAGGATGGGCGAGCCGTGGAACAGCACGCCGGCTCTGTGACGAATCCAGAGGCCGAATGTGGAGGAGCTCAGGGTGCCTGCTGCCTCGCTGCCACGGTTGCCGAACAGGCCAAAGAGGACAGTCTGGCTCCATTCCATCAATGCGGCGCGCTGCGTTTCACGCTCCAGATTGATGTCCTGACCAAGTGAAAACAGGCGGAATGCCTCGTCGTTGCGAACGTGGCGCTTGGTGTCTTTGAAATAGGCCGCGCTCATGAGGCGCATGGCATAGTCGATAAGATCATCGACCATCATGATGGCGTTGGTGGCTGTGCGTTCGGGATAACCCGCCTCGATCAACTTGAAGCCGATTTCCGTTTTAAGAACGCTACCGCCAGCGAGGACCAGTTGTACTGGAATTTTCAGGCGGGCATGGATTTCGCCGATCTTGATCTGGCGCGCATTGAAGGCAGTCAAATCGCCTGTCGGCTGTGCCGACATCAAATCGAGCATCCACGCGCGCAGCGATGGGCTAAGCCTTTGCTGAACAACGCCGTGCGACAGGAACGCTGACGCGACCTCGTCCTCCAGGAAGATGTCGTAGAAGATGGAAACAAGGCGATCTGTGTTCGCCTTGATAATTGTCGTGAGCGCGGCGCGTGCAGCATCTTGATCTTCGGTGGTTGTCACTTCCCAGAAAAATCGGGTGCGACGCGTCGTGGTGCTCAAAATTCAATTCCTCGGAACTTCTTCGTGGTCCCGATACTTCTTTGGCACCATTCCGGCAAGTATGCTTATTGTCTTGAAACTGAACCAGAATAAAGCACTGTGGTTGGCACGCCATAGGTGTTCCAAGTGGCGCAGGAGGCCAGTTGGGCAATAGCGCGGCCTGAGCCCTTGAGGCTCAGATTGGTCGTGCCGATAGCGAGTGCGTTCTGGCGTGCGCCGGTGCCATGCACATAAAGATCGAAGCGGTTGCCACGGGCGAGTTCAGTCAGAAGGCGTGGATTGAGGCCCGGGAGAATGACAGCGCGGTTGGCGCGATCAAAATAGCCCTCGGTCTTTTGCCAGGGCTGGCCTTTGACTTGCCAAGTGACGGCTGTCGTATGGGGGAGCGTGGGGGAGCGCATAAAGCCGCTATAGCTGCCATCGACATTGGCAATGATACCGACGCGCATTGAGCCGGTTTTTAGTTCCGCAATGCAGGTTTGGTCGCTGTAGGAGCGAGAGAATGACCAGGAAGGCGAGCCTGCCAGCACTGGGGTGGCGAGGGAAAACATCAACAAAGACAATCCGATGGCACGCATTAGAGTTCTCCACAACACGCTGTAACGCCCGGCAGGCTTGGGTTTCTGGGCTAATATGTGCCTCAATCCTATTGAGTTTTCCTCAACAGATTGTGCAAGACGCGTTGAGCCCCTTGCATCCCGCGAAGCCTTTCAGTAAACACCTCCTTGCCTGAAGGGGTTTAGCTCAGTTGGTAGAGCATCGGTCTCCAAAACCGAGGGTCGTGGGTTCGAGTCCCCCAGCCCCTGCCAGGCACTAAATTGACTGTCGAGTGATCCAGTCTTTTTATCTCACCAACATCGTTCAATGATTTGAAGCGCCATTGCGCTTGCCTCGCTTTGATCGCTGTCTTATCGACGGGCGACAGCGGAGTTTTAGCGTGGTTTCCATCTATTATATCAATTTGGCCTCTCGTCCGGATCGTCGGGAGTTCATGGAGCATCAACTGGCCAGCCTTGGCCTGGTTGGAACGCGCATTGAAGCGGCGACGCCTGATGATCTGACGGCTGAGGAGCTGGCGCTCTATTGTAATAGTGAGAAGCCAAAATATCTGCGGCCGCGTGAGTTGGCGTGCACGATGAGCCATGAGCGCGCTTGGGCGGCAATGCTGGCCAATGGCGATGAGCGCGCGCTGATCTTGGAAGATGATGCTGAGTTGTCCAGCATGCTGCCGGGCTTGCTCGCTGAGTTGGATGGAATCGACATTGATATTTTGCGCCTTGAGGCGACGGGGCGTCGTTTGCGTCTTCTGCCTAAGGTGCAAACGACGTCTGGTGGTGTTGATCTCCATCCCTTCCGGTCCACCCCTATGGGTGCGGCGGGCTATATAGTGAATGCGCGTGCGGCAAAGGCTCTGCTCGGGCATCCGGCGTTTCGTGTGTTGCAGACGGATTTGGTTCTCTACAATCCGTTTGAGGCTCCGGCGAAGTCATTGTCTCGTTTGCAGACACTGCCGGGGATGGTGTGCCAGTTGGGGCAGGAGCATCCGGTTATGCGTTCGGTGGGCAAGAGTGACATCGCCCATGTCGAAGAGCGGCACGCGTTTAAATTCAAGCATCCCGTCCAATTTCGCTGGATACGATTCCGCGATGGTGTGATCGATGGTTATCGCAACGCGCGCGATCATTTTGCCAATCGGAAAAACGGATTGTTCCGCAAGGCGATTCCCTTTGCCGGTGCGGACGGGCAAGGGCGGTAAAAACTATTCCGCCGCCATGCGCTGATTGCTTTGGTGGCGGGATTTGAGTTTGTTCAGTTGCCGGGCGGCATGACCCAAGAGGGCTGTGCGGACGATTTCCGACGAGGCGTTGGCGCAATCGGCTTTAACGGGCAGGTCGAGCCCATATTCGGTGTCGTTGCCCATAAACGACTCGCGGATACGAACACGCACCTTCCCGGTGACACGCCCGGCAATGACTCGGTGCGGTGATGCGTGCAACAACTGGCAACTGATTACGTCAAATGACATCGGTCTCTCCCCCCAGAGTGTCGAAATGCCGACTACCAACAGAAATTAATTCAATTTCAACCAATCGCCCGCCGCAAGGGGCTTTGGCAGGGTTTTGCACTTATGGTTTACGCGCGGTTGAGGGCCTGGCTTATGGTGTTGGCCAATTCTTGATGATGCCCCTGTTGCATTTGCTGGATAAAAGCTCTAGACAACCGATCTCTAGCCGTGCGGGGGATTCCTGCGCGGCGTTTGGTTTTGCACCAAGTTTGACGAGTTGTATGCCCATGGCCCGCACGAACCCAGTCCAGTTTTTCCAGCAGGTTCGCTCGGAAGTTAGTAAGGTCACGTGGCCTGGTCGGAACGAAGTTGTGATCTCTACGATCATGGTTCTGATCATGGTTATCTTGGCTAGCTTGTTCTTCCTGCTGGCCGACCAGGTCATCTCCTGGCTCGTCTCTATGTTGCTGTCGATCCGTTAAGCGGTTCATTCATTAGCTATTTGGGAGCGGTGACGCTTTATGGCCAAGCGCTGGTACATCGTTCAGGCTTACTCGAATTTTGAGCGCAAAGTGGCGGAAGATATCCGTCAAAAGGTTGCGCAGAAGAAGCTCGAGCACCTGTTTGAAGACGTGATCGTGCCGACTGAGAAGGTCGTTGAGATCCGCCGTGGTCGCAAGGTTGACACCGAGCGCAAGTTCTTCCCGGGCTATGTTCTGGTGAAGATGGATATGACCGATGAGGCATTCCATCTGATTAAGAACACGCCGAAGGTGACAGGCTTCCTCGGTTCTGATAATCGCCCTTCGCCGATTTCGGAAAAGGAAGCGATGTCGATCCTGCAGCAAGTGCAGGAAGGCGTCGAACATCCGAAGTCTTCTATCATTTTCGAAGTTGGTCAGAACGTCCGTGTTACGGATGGTCCGTTTGCCAGCTTTAGCGGCGTCGTTGAGGAAGTGGACGAAGAACGTTCGCGCCTCAAGGTCGAAGTTTCGATTTTTGGGCGTCCTACTCCGGTAGAGCTCGAATACGGTCAGGTCGAAAAGGTCTGATCCAAACCCGTGGGAGTGCCGAGTGGTTGCCAGCCGCTCATTAAGGTTCCGACCACGGCGTCATCGCTCACTCCGGTGAGCTTTTGAAAGGACGATACATGGCAAAGAAAATCGTTGGCTACGTAAAGCTGCAGGTTGCTGCCGGTTCGGCAACACCTTCCCCACCGATTGGCCCGGCACTCGGCCAGCGCGGTCTGAACATCATGGAATTCTGCAAGGCCTTCAACGCGGCTACGCAGGAAATGGAAAAGGGTTCCCCGATTCCAGTCGTGATCACCGCCTATGCTGACAAGAGCTTCACTTTCGAGATGAAGCAGCCGCCAGTAACCTACTTCATCAAGAAGGCCGTTGGCCTCAAGGCTGGCTCCAAGCTTCCAGGCAAGGAATCGGCTGGCAAGATCACTGAAGCTCAGCTTCGTGAAATTGCTGAGAAGAAGATGAAGGATCTTAACGCTGACAACATCGAAGCTGCTGTTTCGATGATTGCTGGCTCTGCCCGTTCCATGGGCATTCAGGTCGAGGGCTAATCACTATGGCAAAGATCGCTAAGAAGGTCGCTGCTGGCCGTGAAGGTATCGACCGTACCAAGCTGTATGGTCTCGAAGAAGCCATCACGCTGGTTAAGTCCAAGGCTTCGGCTAAGTTTGACGAAACCGTCGAAATCGCAATGAACCTCGGTGTTGACCCACGTCACGCTGACCAGATGGTTCGTGGCGTTGTTACCCTGCCAAACGGCACCGGTAAGACTGTTCGCGTTGCTGTTTTCGCACGTGGCGCTAAGGCTGACGAAGCTAAGGCTGCTGGTGCAGACATCGTTGGCGCAGAAGACCTCCTGGAAATCATCCAGGGCGGTAAGCTCGACTTCGACCGTTGTATCGCTACCCCAGACATGATGCCACTCGTTGGTCGTCTTGGTAAGATCCTCGGCCCACGCAACTTGATGCCAAACCCTAAGGTTGGCACCGTGACCATGGACGTTAAGGGTGCTGTCGGCGCTGCCAAGGGCGGTGCTGTTGAGTACCGCGTTGAAAAGGCCGGTATCATCCACGCAGGTATTGGTAAGGTCTCGTTCTCGGAAGAAGCACTTCTCCAGAACATCAAGGCTTTCACCGACGCAGTTGTGAAGTCCAAGCCAGCTGGCGCTAAGGGCACCTACGTCAAGAAGGTTGCAGTTTCCTCGACCATGGGCCCAGGCGTCCATGTTGAGCCAGCTTCGGCCATCAAGTAATAAGAATTCTGAGCGGTACGCCGCCCAGTATCGTCCCTCCTGGGGACGTTAAGTCCTGTCCGAGACTGCCGGTGCTGACCAATTTGGGTCCGCTTAATATCGAAAGATGCCAGCATAGATGGGGTGAGAACAATATTCGGTCCGAAAGGGCAGGGTGTGTTCGAACCAGGCCAGTTGCCCTGCCGGGCAGCGCGGTTGACAGGCGTTTAACCGTTGCTCCTCCCTTTTGGGGGAGGGCAGCAATTGGCAATGGCTCAGCATTTATCTGCTGAGCTTTATGTGGAGACTAGCCGTGGACAGAACGGAAAAGCGTGAGCTTGTCGCATCGCTTCAGTCAGCCCTTTCGGGCGCTGGGTCGATCGTACTCGCGCAGAACACCGGTCTGACCGTAGCTAATCTGGAGTCGCTTCGCCGTGAGGTGAAGACTGCAGGTGGCTACGTGAAGGTCGCGAAGAACCGTCTTGCCAAGCTTGCTCTTAAAGAAACCGATCACGCGGACATTTCGGCCCTGTTCACAGGTCCGATCGTCATCGCTTATGCGGAAGATCCCATGGTTGCGCCAAAGCTGGCGCAGAAGTTCGCTGACAAGAACGCAAAGTTTGTCGTTCTTGGTGGCGTGATGGGCCCGACCGCTCTTGACGCGAATAACGTCAAGGCGCTGGCGACTATGCCTTCGCTCAACGAACTGCGCGCAACGCTCGCTGGTATGCTCAAGCAGCCAGCAACCCGTATCGCGTCGGTTATCGTGGCGCCGGCTGGTGGTATCGCGCGCGTGTTGGCCGCTCATGCGGAAAAGAGCAACGAAGCAGCGTAACCCCATTGTCCCTTATGGGACTGGTTTGAACTAACACCTAATAAAGAGAGATTCTCAAATGGCTGATCTCGCCAAAATCGTAGACGAACTTTCCGCTTTGACCGTTCTGGAAGCTTCCGAGCTTTCCAAGCTTCTCGAAGAAAAGTGGGGCGTTTCTGCTGCTGCTCCAGTTGCTGTTGCTGCCGCTGGCGGCGCTCCAGCTGCTGCTGCTGAAGAAAAGACCGAATTCGACGTCATCCTGGCATCGTTCGGCGACAACAAGATCAACGTGATCAAGGAAGTTCGCGCGATCACCGGTCTCGGTCTCGGCGAAGCTAAGGCACTCGTTGAAGGCGCTCCAAAGGCCCTCAAGGAAGGCGTGTCGAAGGCTGAAGCTGAAGACATCAAGAAGAAGCTTGAAGAAGCTGGCGCAAAGGTCGAACTCAAGTAATCTGAGTTTACCCCTTGTATTTGGCGGGGTGGCGCTATATGTGCCATCTCGCCTTTGTCGTTTCTAATAGGGACGATTCGCTGAGCCGATTGGATGGGTTTCAGCGCTAATTTGCGGAAATATATGACGAATTTGGATGTCTCAGGCGCGTTTTAAGCCTTTGAAGACCTCGCCGTGGATTTCTCCACGAGCGGGGAATTGGCGTTTGTAACGAGCAATTGATCTACTTTTCGGGTCGAAAGTGGATTTTGAGATGTCTGCGGCCCAAAATTTTTTGACTACCAAGGCATATATCCCGAGCGCCGACGGCTGATAGTCGGGTCTTTGGATATCTGCCTCCGAGACAAGCGAGGGCGTCTACCGGAACGTTGCGATCCGGATTGGTGCCCCAAAACATAAACAGGAGCGTTCATGGCTACCACGTTCAACGGCCGCCGTAAGGTACGCAAGTCCTTCGGCTCGATCCGCGAAGTCACGGAGATGCCAAACCTGATCGAAGTCCAAAAGGCTTCTTATGATCAGTTTCTTCTCGTTGATGAGCCTAAGGCTGGTCGTCCAGACGAAGGCCTTCAGTCGGTCTTTCGTTCGGTCTTCCCGATCACCGATTTTGCCAATACGGCAAGCCTTGAATTCGTTCGTTACGAATTCGAGCAGCCAAAGTATGACATTGATGAGTGCCGTGCGCGCGATATCACTTTCGCTGCCCCGCTCAAGGTCACGCTGCGTCTGATCGTTTTTGAAGTCGACGAAGAAACCAATGCTCGTTCCGTTAAGGACATCAAGGAGCAGGACGTTTACATGGGCGATATGCCGTTCATGACGTCCAACGGTACCTTTATCGTCAACGGTACTGAACGCGTTATCGTTTCGCAGATGCACCGTTCGCCGGGCGTGTTCTTCGATCACGATAAGGGCAAGACCCACTCGTCTGGCAAGCTGCTGTTTGCTGGCCGTATCATTCCATACCGCGGTTCCTGGCTCGACATCGAATTCGACGCCAAGGATATCGTCTACGCACGTATCGACCGTCGTCGTAAGATCCCGGTTACTTCGCTGCTCAAGGCGCTTGGCATGGATGCCGAGGAAATCCTCGACACCTATTACACCAAGCTTGAGTACGAAAAGACCGAGAGCGGCTGGCGCGTTCCTTACGATGCGGAAAAGTGGAAGGGCGCAAAGCCAACCCACGACCTCATCGACGCGGCAACTGGCGACGTCGTGCACGAAGGCGGCAAGAAGCTGTCTGCACGTCAGGCTAAGAAGCTGGCTGAAAACGGTCTGACCCACTTGCTGGCGACCGACGAAGACCTCTACGGCATGTATCTGGCCGAGGACATCGTCAACCTTAAGACCGGTGAAATCTACGCTGAAGCTGGCGACGAGCTGGACGAGAAGCTTCTCGTTAAGCTGGTTGACCTCGGCTATCACGATCTGCCGATCCTCGACATCGACCACATCACCATCGGTGCTTACATCCGTAACACCCTTGCCGTGGACAAGAACGAGTCGCGTGAAGACGCGCTGTTCGACATCTACCGCGTGATGCGTCCGGGTGAACCACCAACCGTCGAAACTGCAGAAGCGATGTTCCAGTCGCTGTTCTTCGATAGCGAGCGCTACGACCTTTCGGCCGTTGGTCGCGTCAAGATGAACATGCGTCTTGAGCTCGATGCTCCAGACACCATGCGCACCCTGCGCAAGGAAGACATTGTTGAAGTTGTTCGTACGCTGGTTGATCTGCGCGATGGTCGCGGTGAAATCGACGACATCGACAACCTCGGCAACCGTCGCGTTCGCTCTGTTGGCGAATTGATGGAAAACTCCTACCGCCTCGGTCTGCTGCGTATGGAACGCGCGATCAAGGAGCGTATGAGCTCTGTCGAAATCGACACTGTCATGCCGCAGGATCTGATCAACGCTAAGCCGGCTGCTGCTGCAGTTCGTGAATTCTTCGGCTCCTCGCAGCTGTCGCAGTTCATGGATCAGACCAATCCGCTTTCGGAAATCACCCACAAGCGTCGTCTTTCGGCACTTGGACCTGGTGGTCTGACCCGTGAACGCGCAGGCTTTGAAGTCCGTGACGTTCACCCGACCCACTACGGCCGTATCTGCCCGATTGAAACGCCGGAAGGCCCGAACATCGGTCTGATCAACTCGCTCTCGACCTTCGCGCGCGTCAATAAGTACGGTTTCATCGAAACCCCTTACCGCAAGATCGTTGACGGCAAGCTGACCGAAGACGTTGTCTACCTCTCCGCTATGGAAGAGGCTAAGCACTACGTCGCGCAGGCGAATGCTGAGTTCAATCCAGACGGCACGCTGATGCATGATCTGGTTGTGGCTCGCCACGCCGGTGACAACGGCCTGACCCCGAAGGAAAACGTCGACCTTATGGACGTTTCCCCGAAGCAGATGGTTTCGGTTGCGGCATCGCTTATTCCGTTCCTTGAAAACGACGACGCTAACCGCGCTCTGATGGGCTCGAACATGCAGCGTCAGGCTGTGCCTCTGCTGCGCGCAGAAGCACCGTTTGTCGGTACCGGCATGGAGCCAATCGTTGCTCGTGACTCGGGCGCTGCTATCGTTGCCAAGCGTACCGGTATCGTCGACCAGGTTGACGCGACCCGTATCGTTATCCGTGCAACGGAAGAAACCGATGCGTCGCGTTCGGGCGTCGACATCTACAATCTGATGAAGTTCCAGCGTTCGAACCAGTCGACCTGTATCAATCAGCGTCCGCTGGTTGTCGTTGGCGACCACATTAACTCTGGCGACATCATTGCAGACGGTCCTTCGACCGAACTCGGTGATCTGGCTCTCGGCCGTAACGTGCTCGTCGCGTTCATGCCGTGGAACGGCTATAACTACGAAGACTCCATCCTGCTGTCTGAAAAGATTGCGATGCAGGACGTCTTCACTTCGATCCACATCGAAGAATATGAAGTTATGGCTCGCGACACCAAGCTTGGCCCAGAAGAAATCACGCGCGACATTCCGAACGTTTCGGAAGAAGCGCTGAAGAGCCTCGACGAAGCGGGTATCGTTCACATCGGTGCTGAAGTTCAGCCGGGCGACATTCTGGTTGGCAAGATCACCCCGAAGGGTGAATCGCCAATGACGCCAGAAGAAAAGCTCCTGCGCGCTATCTTCGGTGAAAAGGCTTCTGACGTTCGCGATACGTCGCTGCGCGTGCCACCAGGCGACGCCGGTACTGTCGTGGAAGTCCGCGTCTTTAACCGTCATGGTATCGACAAGGACGAGCGCGCGATGGCTATCGAGCGCGAAGAAATCGAACGTCTGGCTAAGGACCGTGACGACGAACAGTCGATCCTCGACCGTAACGTCTATGCGCGTCTCAAGGAAATGCTGTTCGGTAAGGCCGCAACTGCTGGTCCAAAGGGCTATGTAGTTGGTACGCGCCTGAACGACTCCATCTTCGAAGCGCAGCCGCGCGCGAAGTGGTGGCAGTTCGCGGTTGATGACGACAAGGTCATGACCGAGATGGAAGCGCTTCATGCTCAGTATGAAGAAAGCCGCCGTCTGCTCGAACAGCGCTTCATCGACAAGGTCGACAAGCTCCAGCGTGGCGACGAACTGCCTCCTGGCGTGATGAAGATGGTCAAGGTCTTTATCGCGACCAAGCGTAAGATCCAGCCAGGCGACAAGATGGCCGGTCGTCACGGGAACAAGGGCGTGGTTTCGCGCATCGTTCCAGTCGAAGACATGCCATACCTTGAAGATGGTACCTCGGTTGATATCGTGCTGAACCCACTCGGTGTTCCGTCGCGTATGAACGTGGGTCAGATTCTCGAAACGCACCTTGGTTGGGCGTGTGCCGGTCTTGGTAAGCGCATCGACAAGATGGTTCGCGAATATCACTCCAAGGGCGATCTCCAGCCACTGCGCAGCGAAATCAAGGAACTGTTCTCGAACGACGAACAGCTTCGCGATCTCGATGACGACGGTCTGGTTCGTCTCGGCGAGCACCTCTCGAAGGGTGTTTCCATCGCAACGCCAGTGTTTGACGGCGCGAAGGAACACAACATCGTTGAGATGCTGGAGCGTGCAGGTCTGAAGGCCTCTGGCCAGTCGACCGTCTTTGACGGCCGTACCGGTGAACAGTTCGACCGTCAGGTTACTGTTGGCTACATCTACATGCTGAAGCTCGACCACTTGGTCGACAACAAGATCCACGCGCGCTCGATTGGGCCGTACTCCCTCGTCACCCAGCAGCCGCTTGGTGGTAAGGCACAGTTCGGTGGTCAGCGCTTCGGTGAGATGGAAGTTTGGGCTCTTGAAGCGTATGGCGCCGCCTACACGCTGCAGGAAATGCTCACCATCAAGTCGGACGACGTGGCGGGTCGTACCAAGGTCTACGAAGCCATTGTCCGTGGTGACGATACCTTCGAAGCGGGCATTCCGGAAAGCTTCAACGTTCTGGTTAAGGAAATCCGGTCCCTCGGTCTCAATGTCGAACTCGACATGCGGGACAAGGACCTGGAAAACCAGGCAGAAGCGGAGCTCGCGCCTCCTCAGGAAGCGGCGGAATAATCCGGCACTTCCAATCCTAATCACCTTCCGTTCAGGCGCGTTAAAACGCTGCCTGGGCGGATAGAGGAGAGAACTGATGAACCATCATTCCCACGTTATGGACCCGTTCAACCCAGGGCTCCCCGTGCAGACATTTGATCAGATGAAAATCTCGATCGCGTCGCCGGAAAAAATCCTGTCCTGGTCGTACGGCGAAATCAAAAAGCCAGAAACCATCAACTATCGTACGTTCAAGCCTGAACGCGATGGTCTGTTCTGTGCGCGTATCTTTGGCCCCGTAAAGGACTACGAATGCTTGTGCGGCAAGTACAAGCGTATGAAGTTCAAGGGCGTCATCTGCGAGAAGTGCGGTGTTGAAGTTACCCTGAGCCGCGTTCGTCGCGAGCGCATGGGCCACATCGAGCTGGCAGCTCCAGTTGCGCACATCTGGTTCCTGAAGTCGCTTCCAAGCCGTATCGCGCTTCTGCTCGATATGACTCTGAAAGACATCGAACGTATTCTGTACTTCGAAAACTATGTCGTTCTCGATCCGGGTCTGACCCCGTTCACGCTGAACGAACTTCTTACAGAAGAACAGTACCTCGACGCACAGGACGAGTACGGTGCTGACAGCTTCACCGCCAAGATCGGCGCGGAAGCTATCCGTGACATTCTGCTGGCGCTTGATCTGGAAAAGATCGCTGGTGATCTGCGTGTAGAAATCGCGGAATCCACCACCGAACTGAAGCCAAAGAAGCTCGCAAAGCGTCTTAAGATCGTTGAGCAGTTCATTGTTTCTGGCAACAAGCCAGAATGGATGATCATGACCGTTATTCCGGTGATCCCACCGGAACTGCGTCCGCTTGTGCCATTGGATGGTGGTCGTTTCGCGACTTCGGATCTGAACGATCTGTATCGTCGCGTGATCAACCGTAACAACCGCCTCAAGCGCCTGATCGAGCTGCGTGCGCCGGACATCATTATCCGTAACGAAAAGCGTATGCTTCAGGAAGCTGTTGACGCGCTGTTCGATAACGGCCGTCGCGGTCGTACCATCACCGGTGCGAACAAGCGTCCGCTCAAGTCGCTCTCTGACATGCTCAAGGGCAAGCAGGGCCGCTTCCGTCAGAACTTGCTCGGTAAGCGCGTCGACTATTCGGGTCGTTCGGTTATTACCGTTGGTCCATACCTCAAGCTGCACCAGTGCGGTCTTCCAAAGAAGATGGCTCTGGAACTGTTCAAGCCGTTCATCTACTCGCGCCTTGAAGCCAAGGGCTTTAGCTCGACCGTCAAGCAGGCCAAGAAGCTTGTTGAGAAGGAAAAGCCAGAAGTCTGGGATATCCTGGAAGAAGTGATCCGCGAGCACCCGGTTCTGCTGAACCGCGCTCCGACCCTTCACCGTCTGGGCATTCAGGCATTCGAGCCGATCCTGATCGAAGGGAAGGCAATCCGTCTGCACCCACTCGTTTGCTCGGCGTTTAACGCTGACTTTGACGGCGACCAGATGGCTGTGCACGTTCCGCTGTCGCTCGAAGCGCAGCTGGAAGCACGCGTTCTGATGATGTCGACCAACAACATTCTGCACCCTGCGAATGGTCAGCCGATCATCGTGCCGTCGCAGGACATTGTTCTGGGCCTCTACTATCTCTCGCTCGCTAACGACGGTGAGCCAGGTGAAGGCATGGCGTTCGGCTCTTATGCTGAACTCGAACACGCGCTCGACAATGACGTTGTCACGCTCCACACCAAGATTAAGGCCCGCGTGCCTGCTTGGGACGAGAACGGCAAGGAAATCACCGAGATCGTGGACACGACCCCGGGCCGTATGCTCATCGGTCAGATCCTGCCGAAGCACCCAACCGTTCCGTACTCGACTGCAAACCAGTTGATGACGAAGAAAATGATCTCGAAGATGATCGACACCGTGTATCGCGGTTGCGGTCAGAAGGAGACCGTCATTTTCTGTGACCGCGTCATGCAGCTTGGTTTCAAGAACGCATGTGACGCCGGTATTTCGTTCGGTAAGGATGACATGGTTATCCCGGCCGCGAAGTACACCATGGTTGATGAAACCCGTAAGCTGGTCGAAGAATTCGAACAGCAGTACAACGACGGTCTCATCACCCAGGGCGAAAAGTACAACAAGGTTGTCGACGCCTGGGCGAAGTGTGGTGACAAGGTTGCCGAAGAGATGATGAAGGGCATTGCTGCCGTTCAGATCGATAAGGAAACCGGTCGTCAGAAGCCGATCAACTCGGTTTACATGATGAGCCACTCGGGTGCTCGTGGTTCACCAGCACAGATGAAGCAGCTTGCTGGTATGCGCGGCCTTATGGCTCGTCCAGACGGCTCGATCATTGAGACGCCGATCACCGCGAACTTCAAGGAAGGCCTCAACGTTCTTGAGTACTTCAACTCCTCGCACGGTGCTCGTAAGGGTCTTGCTGATACCGCGTTGAAGACCGCGAACTCGGGTTACTTGACCCGTCGTCTCGTGGACGTTGCTCAGGATGCGATCATTGTGGTCGACGACTGCGGCACCGAAAAGGGTCTGACCATGGAGCCCATCGTGGACGCCGGTCAGGTCGTTGCTTCGATCGGTCAGCGTATCCTTGGTCGTACGACTGCGGATGACGTGTTCCACCCGCTCACCGGTGACCTCATTGCTCCGAAGGGCATTCTGCTCGACGAAAAGCACATCGAGATCATCGAAGACGCGCGTATTCAGTCGATCCGTATCCGTTCGCCACTGACTTGCGAAATGCGTCAGGGTTGCTGCGCGGCCTGCTATGGTCGTGACCTTGCACGCGGCACGCCGGTCAACATGGGTGAAGCTGTCGGCGTTATCGCTGCACAGTCGATCGGTGAACCAGGCACTCAGCTGACCATGCGTACGTTCCACATTGGTGGTACGGCACAGGTTGTTGACAGCTCGTTCCTCGAGTCCGGCGCTGAAGGTAAGATCGAAGTTCGTAACTCCAACCTCGCTAACGTCGCAGACGGCAAGCAGGTGGTTATGGCTCGTAACGTTGCTCTCGTTATCGTTGATGGCGAAGGCAAGGAACGCGCAGTCCATAAGGTTGCTTACGGCTCCAAGCTCCTCGTAAAGGCTGGCGACAATGTTCGTCGCGGCCAGCGTCTGGCTGAATGGGATCCGTACACCCGTCCGATCCTGGCTGAAGTTGAAGGCGAAGCGCAGTTTGAAGACCTGAACGACGGCGTTTCCGTTGCGGAAAACACCGACGAAGCAACAGGCTTCACCAAGCGCGTTGTTATCGACTGGCGCGGCAATCAGCGCGGTGAAGGCCTCAAGCCTGCACTCGTGATTAACCGTGGTGGTTCGGTCGCTAAGGTTGAACGTGGTGGTGACGCTCGTTACCTGCTTTCCGTTGATGCTGTTATCAACGTTGAGCCGGGTGAAAAGGTCTCGCCAGGTGACATTCTTGCTCGTATCCCGCTCGAAAGCGCGAAGACCAAGGACATCACCGGCGGTCTGCCACGCGTTGCTGAACTCTTTGAAGCTCGTCGTCCAAAGGACCACGCTATCATCGCCGAAATCGATGGTACGATCCGCTTTGGCCGCGACTACAAGAACAAGCGCCGCATCATCATCGAGCCAAACGAAGACGGTGCAGAAGCCGTTGAGTACCTGATCCCGAAGGGCAAGCCATTCCACCTCCAGGAAGGCGACACCATCGAAAAGGGCGAATACATCCTGGACGGCAACCCAGCTCCACACGACATCCTTGCGATCAAGGGCGTTGAAGAACTGGCTCGTTACCTCGTGAACGAAATTCAGGAAGTGTATCGTCTGCAGGGCGTTCTGATTAACGACAAGCACATCGAAGTGATTGTTCGTCAGATGCTGCAGAAGGTCGAAATCGTCACCCCAGGCGACTCCGGTCTGCTGAAGGATGAACAGCTCGACAAGCTCGACTTCGATGAACTCAACGACGCGCTCGTTGCCGATGGCAAGAAGCCAGCGACTGCTAACCCAGTTCTGCTCGGTATCACCAAGGCATCGCTGCAGACCCGTTCGTTCATCTCGGCCGCTTCCTTCCAGGAAACGACCCGCGTGCTGACCGAAGCTGCCGTTTCCGGCAAGGCCGACCTTCTCGAAGGCCTGAAGGAAAACGTGATCGTTGGCCGTCTGATCCCAGCCGGTACCGGCGCAGGCCAGACCAAGGCGAAGCTGATTGCGCAGAAGCGCGACGAGCTGATCCTGGAAGAACGCCGTCGTCAGGCAGAGACAGCAGCAATTGCTGCTCCGCGCCGCTAAGCGACAAGACATTGAATAGGAAAGGGGCCCTTCGGGGCCCCTTTTTTGTCTCTGCCGATTGAACTCAGGGGGTGGGAGGCTGCAAGCCGAGGTAGTCGATGAGCTCGCGCGTGGCCGCGGCGCCAGCGCGGTTGGCCCCTACGGTTGACGCCGAAGGGCCATAGCCAACCAAATGAATACGGGGATCTTTGGCCACTTGGGTGGCGAGACGGCCGGTCATGATAATGCCGCCGGATTGTTCGCGCAGGTTCAGCGGCGCGAGATGATCGAGCGCTGACTGGAATCCGGTGCACCATAAGATGGTATCGACAGCGCGCTCTTGTCCGTCCGCCCAACGGACGCCGGTGGAGGTAATCTCAGAGAACATGGGGAGGCGGTTGAGTACGCCGCGCCGCTGCATGGCTTCGACGGCGGGGGTGACGGGTAAGCCAGTCACCGATACGACGGCCTTGGGAGGAAGACCCTGACGCACGCGGTCCTCGACCATGGCGACGGCGGCGCGGCCCGCGGCTTCATCAAACGGTCCTGTACGGAAGCGCGGCGGTGTGCGGGTGACCCATGTGGTTTGAGTGACTTGCGATATCTCGTCGAGCAGCTGGATCGCTGAAATGCCGCCGCCAACGATGAGAACATGCTGGCCGATAAAGCGCTCGGCGGTTTGATAGTCCTTGGTGTGGAGCTGGGTGCCAAGGAAGGTGTCTGCACCGGGGTAGGCTGGGATATAGGGCTTTTCCCAAGTGCCTGTGGCGTTGATGATGCCCCGGGCGGAGAGCAGGCCCTTATCGGTTTCGACACGAAAGCGCTCGCCACGGTCGCAGACCACTTGCACCCGTATGGGGCGCACAACCTCAAGATCAAAACGGGCTTCATAGGCCGTGTAATATGCGGGTACGGCTTGTGCAGCTTGAACCGTTGGGCCACTGGCGAAAGCGCCGAACTGCATGCCCGGCAAGTCGTGAACCCGATTGACCGTCGAGAGGGTGAGTGAGGGCCAACGGTGTTGCCAAGCGCCGCCAGGGTTGGGGTTGGCGTCTAAGACATAGAAGTCGCGACGCGCCACATAGCCCATGCGGGTGAGATGATAAGCAGCACTGAGTCCAGCCTGCCCAGCGCCGATGATGACAATGTTTGTTTTTAGGGCCGTATTCGGGCTGCGGGGCAGCGGAGCGATCATAGCGACATTTGAGCGCAAATGATTTGAGAACGCGAGTGGGTTGATCCATTTTGCGTGTCAACTTTCACCTCGAGGTAACGCCTCAAGCAGGTGTGAACAGAGGCCAGAAGTGCCGGAATTGTGGATTTGTTAACCGTGGCGAAAAATTCGTTAATGTAATTTCGTGTTTGCCGCCGAACGGTTTTTACTTAATCCGTCAGGTTTTCGAAAAAGCTCTTGACCCGCCGAACCCCCGGAAACGCATAGCTTCCCTTCGAGTTGTTCAAGAAAGAATCCTTGACGGAGCGAGTCATCGGCTCTAAACAGCCCCTACCTTAGCGGTCGGTCGTGATTGTCACACCGGGTCCCTGCCACCTAGAGCGGGAATCCAGGGCAATCAAACACACTGTCGGGTATTAGACGAAGTAAATCCTTGTGCGCATGACTGCTGCCTGTAATAGGGCGGGTGGTCCTCTGCAACTGAGGCGCTGCCGCATCCTTAATGGGGTGAGGTGGGCGTCGCTTTGGTTTGCTTGTGTTGACCGTTTATAAATTTGGACCAATGGAAAGAGCGCAATGCCCACCATTAATCAGCTGATCCGCAAGCCACGCGCCAGCAAGCCAAAGCGGAACAAAGTTCCCGCCATGGAAGCGAACCCGCAGAAGCGTGGCGTTTGCTCCCGTGTGTACACGACGACCCCAAAGAAGCCGAACTCGGCACTGCGTAAGGTTGCCAAGGTACGTCTCACCAACCAGCGCGAAGTGATCTCCTACATTCCGGGCGAAGGTCACAACCTGCAGGAGCACTCTGTTGTTCTGATCCGTGGCGGCCGCGTACGCGACTTGCCAGGTGTTCGTTACCACGTGCTTCGCGGTGTTCTTGATACGCAGAGTGTCAAGGATCGTAAGCAACGCCGTTCGAAGTACGGCGCGAAGCGTCCGAAGTAAGGAGTATTTGAGTCATGTCCCGTCGCCACCGTGCAGAGAAGCGTGACGTTATTCCGGACCCAAAGTTCGGTGATCTCGTCGTCTCCAAGTTCATGAATTACCTGATGCTCGACGGCAAGAAGTCCGCCGCCGAATCCATCGTCTACGGTGCTTTTGACATCGTAGAAACCAAGACCAAGCAGGATCCAGTCACCGTGTTCCACGGCGCTCTGGACAACATCCGTCCGGCTGTTGAAGTTCGTTCGCGTCGCGTTGGCGGTGCTACGTACCAGGTTCCTGTCGAAGTTCGTGCTGACCGTCAGCAGGCTCTGGCCATTCGTTGGCTCATCGAGTCCGCTCGTAAGCGCGGCGAAAACACCATGCGTGAGCGTCTTTCCGGCGAACTCATGGATGCTATGAACGGCCGTGGTCAGGCCGTTAAGAAGCGCGAAGACACGCACCGTATGGCTGACGCCAACCGTGCATTCTCGCACTACCGCTGGTAGTAGGAACCGATTATGGCACGTACCACTCCGATCAATCTGTACCGTAACTTCGGCATCATGGCTCACATCGATGCTGGCAAGACCACTACGACTGAACGCATCCTGTATTACACTGGCAAGAACCATAAGATGGGTGAAACCCACGATGGCGCTTCGACCATGGACTGGATGGAGCAGGAGCAGGAACGCGGCATCACCATCACTTCCGCAGCGACCACGACTTCGTGGACCTCGCGTGATGGCGTGCAGCACCGCTTCAACATCATCGACACCCCCGGCCACGTTGACTTCACCATTGAAGTAGAACGTTCGCTGCGCGTGCTCGACGGTGCTGTTGCTCTGCTCGATGCGAACGCTGGTGTTGAACCTCAGACTGAAACCGTTTGGCGCCAGGCTGACAAGTACAACGTTCCACGTCTCATCTTCGTCAACAAGATGGACAAGATCGGCGCTGACTTCTACCGCTGCCTCGAAATGATCGGTTCGCGTCTCGGTGCCAAGGGCGTCGCGGCTCAGCTGCCAATCGGCGCTGAAACCGAGTTCAAGGGCGTTGTCGATCTCATCGAGATGAAGGCACTCGTCTGGCAGAACGAAGAACTCGGCGCTGCCTGGGACGTTCTTGAGATCCCAGCGGATCTGAAGGACAAGGCTGTCGAATACCGCGAAAAGCTGATCGAAGCTGCCGTCGAAATGGACGATGCAGCAATGGAAGCGTATCTGAACGGTGAAACACCGGACAACGATACCATCCGTCGTCTGCTTCGCCGTGGCGTTATCGATGCGAAGTTCTTCCTCGTTTTTGCTGGCTCTGCCTTCAAGAACAAGGGCGTTCAGCCGCTCCTCGATGGCGTTATCGACTTCCTGCCAGCTCCGACCGACGTTCCTGCTATCCAGGGTATCGACGCGAAGACTGAAGAGCCAATCGAACGTCACGCTGACGACAACGAGCCGCTCTCCATGCTGGCGTTCAAGATCGCCAACGACCCGCACATGGGTTCGCTGACTTTCTGCCGCATCTATTCGGGTCACCTCGAAGCTGGCATTCAGCTGGAAAACACCGTGAAGGGCAAGCGCGAACGCGTTGGCCGCATGTTCCAGATGCACGCAAACAGCCGCGAGCAGATCACTGAAGCTTACGCAGGCGATATCGTTGCTATCGTTGGTCTCAAGGACACCACCACTGGTGATACCCTGACCCCAGCGAACGCACAGGTTATCCTTGAACGTATGATCTTCCCGGATCCGGTTATCGACATCTCCGTCGAACCAAAGTCCAAGGCCGACCAGGAAAAGATGGGCCTCGCCCTGAACCGCCTGGCTGCTGAAGATCCATCGTTCCGCGTTAAGACCGACGAAGAATCGGGCCAGACGATCATTTCGGGTATGGGTGAACTTCACCTTGATATTCTCGTCGATCGTATGAAGCGTGAATTCAAGGTCGAAGCGAACATCGGTCAGCCGCAGGTTGCGTATCGTGAAACGATCACGCGCAAGTCGGACAAGGACTACAGCCACAAGAAGCAGTCTGGTGGTTCGGGTCAGTTCGCTCGTATCAAGTTCACTGTTGAACCCGGTGAAGTTGGCAAGGGCTTCGAGTTCGTGAACTCGATCGTCGGTGGTGCTATTCCTCGCGAATACATCCCAGGCGTTCAGAAGGGCATGGAATCGGTCATGGGCGCAGGCCCGCTGATCGGCTTCCCAGTGGTTGACGTTAAGGTCACTCTGGTCGACGGCGCGTACCACGACGTTGACTCGTCTGTTCTCGCGTTCGAAATCGCTGGCCGTGCAGGTCTGCGTGAAGCGCTTCGTGAAGCTGGTCCGAAGATCCTCGAACCAATCATGAAGGTTGAAGTTGTCACGCCAGACGACTACATGGGTGACGTCATCGGCGACCTTAACTCGCGTCGTGGTCAGATCCAGGGTACTGAAAGCCGTGGTGTCGTCCAGGTCGTGAATGCGTTCGTACCGCTCGCAAACATGTTCGGCTATGTGAACTCGCTGCGCTCTATGAGCCAGGGTCGTGCACAGTACAGCATGGTCTTCGATCACTACGAACAGGTTCCGCAGGCGGTTGCCGACGAAGTCCAGGCGAAGTACGCCTAAAACCAGCGCAAGCTAACTAATCTCAACTTTAAGTCGGCGATTGCGCTGACAATTTTGGAGAAAATCGATGGGTAAGGAAAAATTTTCCCGCTCCAAGCCGCATTGCAACATCGGCACCATTGGTCACGTTGACCACGGCAAGACCTCGCTGACCGCAGCGATCACCAAGGTTTTGGCTGAATCCGGCGGCGCAGCGTTCAAGGACTATGCGTCGATCGACAGCGCGCCAGAAGAAAAGGCACGCGGTATCACCATCAACACTTCGCACGTTGAATACGAAACCGCGAACCGCCACTACGCACACGTCGACTGCCCAGGCCACGCTGACTATGTTAAGAACATGATCACCGGCGCTGCTCAGATGGACGGCGCGATCCTGGTTGTGTCGGCTGCTGACGGCCCAATGCCACAGACTCGCGAACACATCCTGCTCGCTCGCCAGGTTGGCGTTCCAGCACTGGTCGTGTTCCTGAACAAGTGCGACATGGTTGACGACGCTGAACTGCTCGAACTCGTTGAAATGGAAGTTCGTGAACTTCTGTCTTCGTACGAATTCCCAGGCGACGACATCCCAGTCATCAAGGGCTCGGCTCTCGCAGCTCTCGAAGACAGCAACAAGGCTCTCGGCCATGACGCTGTTCTCGAACTGATGGCCGCTGTTGACGCGTACATCCCACAGCCAGAACGTCCAGTTGACCAGCCGTTCCTGCTCCCGATCGAAGACGTGTTCTCGATCTCGGGTCGCGGTACTGTTGTGACCGGTCGTGTTGAACGTGGTATCGTCAAGGTTGGCGAAGAAGTCGAAATCGTCGGCATCAAGGCAACCCAGAAGACCACCGTTACCGGCGTTGAAATGTTCCGCAAGCTGCTCGACTCCGGTCAGGCAGGCGACAACGTTGGCGCGCTGATCCGTGGTATCGACCGCACTCAGGTTGAGCGCGGCCAGGTTCTCTGCAAGCCAGGTTCCGTACAGCCACACACCGACTTCACTGCTGAGGTTTACATCCTCACCAAGGAAGAAGGCGGTCGCCACACCCCGTTCTTCGGTAACTACCGTCCTCAGTTCTACTTCCGTACAACCGACGTGACCGGCATCGTTACCCTTCCAGAAGGCACCGAAATGGTGATGCCTGGGGATAACCTGAATATCAACGTTCAGCTTATCGTTCCGATCGCTATGGAAGAGAAGCTCCGCTTCGCTATCCGTGAAGGCGGCCGTACTGTTGGTTCGGGCGTCGTAGCTACGATCCTGAAGTAAGAACAATTTGACACTCGCGGCGCGTGCTTTGTTGCGCGCCGCGATCCTTTTTGTCAGGATTTAAAAGATGAACGGTCAGAATATTCGCATTCGCCTCAAGGCGTTTGACCATCGCGTGCTCGATACGTCGACTCGTGAAATCGTCAACACCGCCAAGCGTACGGGTGCTCAGGTTCGCGGTCCAATCCCGCTGCCGACCCACATCGACAAGTTCACCGTGAACCGCTCGCCGCACATCGATAAGAAGTCGCGTGAGCAGTTTGAGATTCGTACCCACAAGCGTTTGCTTGACATTGTGGATCCGACCCCTCAAACGGTCGATGCGTTGATGAAGCTTGACCTCGCCGCCGGCGTCGACGTCGAAATCAAGCTCTAAAGCATACAAGTTTCCGCGCCTGCCGTTAAAAGGGTCCTCTGAAACCATGACCCGGCAGCGCGCCAATTGAAAAGGTAAGAACCTATGCGTTCTGGATTGATCGCACAGAAGCTGGGCATGACCCGCATCTTTGCAGAGGACGGATCCCACGTCCCTGTAACGGTGCTGAGCCTGCAAAACTGCCAGGTGGTAGCTCAGCGGACCGCCGAGAAGGATGGCTACGTAGCCCTGCAGCTCGGCGCCGGCCAGGCAAAGGCCAAGAACGTCAGCAAGGCCGAACGTGGCCAGTATGCTGTCGCTAAGGTTGAGCCGAAGCGTCGCGTCGCGGAATTCCGCGTTGACGCTGATAACCTCATCGAGGTTGGTGCAACTCTTAAGGCCGATCACTTTGCCGAAGGTCAGCTGGTCGACGTGACCGGTACCTCTATCGGTAAGGGCTTTGCCGGCGGTATGAAGCGCTGGAATTTTGGCGGTCTTCGTGCGTCGCACGGTGTGTCTGTCTCTCACCGCTCGATCGGTTCGACCGGTCAGCGTCAGGACCCAGGCCGTACCTTCAAGAATAAGAAGATGCCGGGCCACATGGGCGACCGTCGCATCACCACTCAGAACCTCACTGTTGTGAAGACCGACGTAGAACGTGGTCTGATCATGGTTCAGGGTTCTGTTCCGGGCTCCAAGGGTGCTTGGATCATGGTCAAGGACGCCGTCAAGAAGCCGGCTCCCGCGAACGTTGCCCTTCCGGGTTCGTTCGAAGCCGCTGCTGCGGGGGAATCGAAGTAAATGGAACTCCAGGTAACCACTCTCGACGGTAAGTCCGCAGGCAAGGTTGAACTTCAGGACGCCGTGTTCGGCCTTGAAGTCCGTGCTGACCTTCTTCACCGTATGGTTCGCTACCAGCAGCTTAAGGCTATGGCTGGCACCCACGACGTCAAGAACCGCTCTGAAGGTGCACTGACCGGTAAGAAGTTTGTAAAGCAGAAGGGTTCTGGCGGCGCTCGTCACGGCGACCGTAAGGCTCCTCAGTTCCGTGGTGGCGGCCGTGCATTCGGTCCAACTCCGCGTAGCCATGCTATCGATCTTCCAAAGAAGGTCCGTGCTTTGGCTCTCAAGCATGCTCTCTCGGCTAAGGCTGCTGCAGGCTCGCTGATCGTTCTCGACAGCGTTGCACAGGCTCAGGCAAAGACTGCTGCTCTGCGCACCACTTTCGGCAAGCTGGAATGGCTTAACGCTCTGATCATCGACGGTGCAACCGTTGACCAGAACTTTGCTCTTGCTGCTCGCAACATCCCAAATATCGACGTGCTGCCGGTGCAGGGGATCAACGTTGTTTCGATCCTGAAGCGTGACAAGCTCGTCCTCACCAAGGCAGCGCTTGAAGCGCTCGAAGCGAGGTTCGCATGAACAAGCTTGCCGCTTACGACATTATCCGCAACCCAGTCGTGACGGAAAAGTCGACCATGGCTTCTGAAGCCAACCAGGTCGTTTTCGATGTTGCTATTGACGCGAACAAGACTGAGATCAAGGCAGCTGTTGAACAGCTTTTCTCGGTCAAGGTGAAGGCTGTTAACACTTTGGTCCGCAAGGGCAAGGTAAAGCGCTTCCGTGGTCGTGTTGGTGTTCGCAACGACGTCAAGAAGGCAGTTGTGACCCTGGCCGAAGGTCAGTCGATCGACATCTCGACCGGCCTCTAAGGGATAAGAGACAAAAATGGCTCTAAAGACTTACAATCCCACCTCTGAAGGCCGTCGTACGCTTGTTACGACTGATCGTTCGGAACTGTGGAAGGGTGCACCGGTCAAGGCTTTGACCGAAGGCCTCAGCAAATCCGGTGGTCGTAATAACACCGGCCGCATCACTGCTTTCCACCGTGGTGGTGGTCACAAGCGCTCGTACCGTTTGATCGATTTCAAGCGCGTTAAGTTCGACGCAGTCGGGACCGTAGAACGTCTCGAATACGATCCGAACCGTACCGCTTGGATCGCTCTGATCAAGTACGAAGACGGCGAACTGGCTTACATCGTTGCTCCACAGCGTCTTGCTGCTGGCGACAAGGTTGTATCGTCCATGAACGCAGTCGACGTGAAGCCAGGCAATGCAATGCCGCTCGAGCGCATGCCGGTCGGCACCATTGTGCACAACATCGAACTGAAGCCTCGCAAGGGTGGTCAGGTCGCTCGTTCTGCTGGCGCCTATGCTCAGTACGTTGGCCGTGACTCCGGTTGGGCGATCCTTCGCCTGAACTCGGGTGAACAGCGTCGCGTTCACGGCACTTGCCTTGCGACCGTTGGTGCTGTGTCCAACCAGGACCACGCTAACACCTCGCTCGGTAAGGCAGGTCGCAACCGTTGGCTCGGCCGCAAGCCAGTCAACCGTGGTGTTACCATGAACCCGGTCGACCACCCACATGGTGGTGGTGAAGGCCGTACCTCTGGTGGCCGTCACCCGGTTTCTCCGTGGGGCAAGCCAACTAAGGGCAAGCGTACGCGTACCAACAAGGCAACGGACCAGTTTATCGTTCGTAGCCGTCACGTGAAGAAGGGCAGGTAACAACATGACCCGTTCGATTTGGAAGGGGCCGTTCGTAGACGGTTACCTGCTCAAGAAGGCCGAGAAGGCCGCGTCATCTGGTCGCCACGAAGTGGTGAAGATTTGGTCGCGTCGCTCGACGATCCTGCCGCAGTTCGTGGGTATCACGTTCGGCGTTCACAATGGTCAGAAGCACGTCCCAGTCCTCGTGACTGAAGACATGATTGGCCACAAGTTCGGTGAATTCGCGCCGACCCGTACCTACTACGGTCACGCGGCCGACAAGAAGGCCAAGAGGAAGTAAGATGAGCAAGCCAAAGACTGAGCGCGCTCTCAAGGATAACGAGGCTAAGGCTGTACTGCGCATGCTGCGTATCAGCCCTCAGAAGCTGAACCTCGTCGCGCAGTTGATCCGTGGTAAGAAGGTAGAGCGTGCTCTGTCCGACCTCGAGTTCAGCCACAAGCGTATCGCCGGCCAGGTGAAGAAGGTGCTGGAAAGCGCCATCGCCAACGCTGAAAACAACCACGGTCTCGACAGCGACGCTCTCGTTGTTGCCGAAGCCTTCGTCGGTAACTCGCTGGTTATGAAGCGCTTCCACGCTCGTGGTCGCGGCAAGTCGGCTCGTGTTGAGAAGCCATTCTCGCACCTGACGATCGTCGTCCGTCAAGTTGAGGAGGCCGCATAATGGGTCAGAAGATCAATCCAATCGGCTTCCGTCTCGGTATCAATCGCACTTGGGACAGCCGCTGGTACGCAAACCGTGGTGAGTACGGCACGCTTCTTCAGGAAGACCTGAAGATTCGTTCCATGCTCATGGAAGAGCTCAAGGCAGCTGCGGTTTCCAAGATCGTTATCGAACGCCCGCACCGTAAGTGCCGCGTGTCGATCCACACTGCCCGTCCAGGCATTGTGATCGGCAAGAAGGGCGCAGACATCGACAAGATCCGCGCCAAGGTGAAGAAGTTCACCGATAGCGAAGTGCACATCAACATCGTTGAAGTGCGCAAGCCGGAAACCGACGCGACTCTGGTTGCTCAGGGCATTGCCCAGCAGCTCGAACGCCGTGTGGCATTCCGTCGCGCTATGAAGCGTGCGGTTCAGACAGCGATCCGTATGGGCGCTGGTGGTATCCGCGTTAACGTTGGTGGTCGTCTTGGTGGCGCCGACATCGCTCGTACCGAATGGTACCGCGAAGGTCGCGTTCCACTGCACACCCTCCGTGCTGACATCGACTACGGTACTGCAGAAGCCGCAACCACTTACGGCATCATCGGTATCAAGGTCTGGGTCTTCAAGGGCGAAGTCCTTGAGCATGATCCGTCGGCTCACGAGCGTCGCGCTACCGAAGGTGGCGAAGGTGCTGGTCAGCGTTCTCCACGCCATGAGCGTGGCGACCGCGATCGCGAACGCGCATAAGAAGGTTAGTTCATTATGCTGCAACCAAAGAGAACTAAGTTCCGCAAGGCCCACAAGGGCCGTATCCATGGCGAAGCCAAGGGCGGTACCACCCTCGCATTCGGTCAGTACGCACTGAAGGCCACTGAGCCAGAACGTGTTACTGCTCGTCAGATCGAAGCTGCGCGTCGTGCGATCACTCGCGAAATGAAGCGTCAGGGTCGTGTTTGGATCCGTATTTTCCCGGATCTGCCTGTTTCCAAGAAGCCTACCGAAGTCCGTATGGGTAAGGGTAAGGGCTCCGTGGAGTACTGGGCTGCACGTGTAAAACCTGGTCGTATCGTTTTTGAGATTGACGGCGTACCAGAAGACGTTGCAAAGGAGGCACTTCGCCTCGGTGCAATGAAGCTGCCGATCACCACGCGTATCGTTACGCGTATTGCTGACTAAGGAACACGAGTGATGAATTCCAGTGATGTGCGGGCCAAAACCGCAGACGAACTGAAAGACCAGCTCGTCGACCTTAAGAAAGAACAGTTCAACCTGCGTTTCCAGCGTGCTACCCAGCAACTGGAAAAGCCGGCTCGGGTGAAGGAAGTCCGTCGCGATATCGCGCGGATCAAAACCATCCTCGCCGAAAAGAACGCAGCTAAGTAAGGAATAAAACCCATGCCAAAGCGCGTTTTGCAGGGGACTGTGGTCTCCGACGCCAATGACAAGACCATCGTGGTTCGTGTCGAGCGCCGTTTCACGCACCCGGTTATGAAAAAGACCGTGCGTCGTTCCAAGAAGTACCATGCTCACGACGAAAATAACGTCGCGAAAATCGGTCAGATCGTTTGGATCGAAGAAACTGCGCCGATCAGCAAGAACAAGCGTTGGGCTCTGGTCCAGGATAACGCTTCTTCTTCCGTGTCTGCGTAAGAGAAACAATAGGTCGGCGCACCGTTTAGCGGTGCTGCCGACAAACTAGAAGGCATCCAGTCATGATCCAGATGCAGTCCAACCTCGACGTCGCCGATAATTCCGGCGCCAAGCGAGTAATGTGCATCAAGGTGCTGGGCGGTTCGCATCGCAAGTACGCCTCGGTCGGCGACATTATTGTCGTTTCGGTCAAGGACGCTATTCCGCGTGGCCGCGTTAAGAAGGGCCAGGTAATGAAGGCTGTGGTCGTTCGCACCGCAACCGACATCCGTCGCCCAGATGGCACCGTCATCCGTTTCGACAAGAACGCCGCAGTTCTTCTGAACAATCAGAAAGAACCAATCGGCACCCGTATCTTCGGACCAGTTCCGCGTGAACTTCGCGCTAAGAACCAAATGAAGATCATCTCGCTCGCCCCAGAGGTGCTGTAATGGCCGCCAAGATTAAGAAGGGCGACAAGGTAGTCGTCCTTGCAGGTAAGGATAAGGGTAAGACCGGTTCGGTCTTGCAGATCTTCCCGACCGAAAACCGTGCGCTCGTACAGGGTATCAACCTTGTACGTCGCCACCAGAAGCAGACTGCTACGCAGGACTCCGGTATCTTCTCGAAAGAAGCACCGATCCACCTGTCGAACCTTGCAGTTGCAGACGCGAATGGTAAGCCAACCCGTGTTGGTTTCCAGATCACCGATGGCGTGAAGACCCGCGTTGCTAAGACCACCGGAGATGCGATCAATGGCTGAGACCGTTTACGTTCCGCGCCTGCGCACCCAGTATGACGAATCGATCAAGCCCGAGCTGCTCAAGCAGTTCGAGTACAAGAACGTCATGCAGCTTCCGCGCCTGGAAAAGATCGTCCTGAACATGGGCGTTGGTGAAGCCGTTGCTGACACCAAGAAGGTGAAGTCCGCTGCTGAGCAGATGGAACTCATCGCTGGTCAGAAGCCAATCATCACCTACGCTCGCAAGTCGATTGCAGGCTTCAAGGTACGTGAAAACATGCCGCTGGGCGTGAAGGTTACCCTTCGTGGCGTCCGCATGTATGAATTCATGGACCGCCTGGTAAACATCGCGTTGCCTCGCGTTCGCGACTTCCGTGGCCTCAACCCGAACGCCTTTGATGGCCGTGGCAACTACGCCATGGGTATCAAGGAACACATCATCTTCCCAGAAATTAACTATGATCAGATCGATCAGGTTTGGGGTATGGATATCGTGGTTTGCACCACAGCCCGTACAGATGATGAAGCGCGTGCGCTTCTTAAGGCTTTCAACTTCCCATTCCGCGCGTAAGCGGATAGGGAAGGGATAGAGGATCAGGATATGGCAAAGACCAGTTCCATTGAAAAGAACAAGAAGCGCGCAGTTCTGGCCGCTCAGTATGCCGATAAGCGCGCTGCGCTGAAGGCAACTGTGATGAACCAGGAAACGCCGATTGAAGAACGCTTCAAGGCAAGCTTGAAGCTCGCTGAACTTCCACGCAACTCGGCTCAGATCCGCGTTCGCAACCGTTGTGAAGTGTCGGGCCGTCCGCGCGCTTACTACCGCAAGCTCAAGATGAGCCGTATTGCCCTGCGTCAGCTGGGCAACCTGGGTCTCATCCCGGGTCTGGTAAAGTCGAGCTGGTAAGGAGAAACTAAGATGAGCTTTTCCGATCCAATCGGCGATATGCTGACCCGTATCCGGAACGCACAAATGCGTCGCCGGAACACCGTAACGACCCCAGCGTCGACCCTCCGTGGTCGTGTGCTGGACGTTCTTCAGTCCGAGGGCTTTATTCGCGGCTACTCGGAAACCAAGTTCGAAAACGGCGCTGCCGAATACGAAATTGAACTGAAGTATTCTGACAATGAAGGCGTTATCCGCACCATCGAACGCGTGTCGCGTCCGGGCCGTCGCGTTTACGCCTCCGTCAAGAATATTCCACAGGTTGCTAATGGCCTCGGCGTGTCGATCCTCTCCACCCCTAAGGGTGTGATGGCCGACCACGAAGCTAAGGCTGCCAATGTGGGTGGCGAGGTACTCTGCCGCGTCTTCTAAGCCATTTGGCTTAGAAGTACGGTAAGACGATTACTCAAGGAAAGAATATGTCACGTACTGGCAAGAAACCGGTGGCCCCGGTTAGCGGTGTTACGGTAACGATCGATGGTCGTACCGTGTCCGCAAAGGGCCCGAAGGGCGAACTGAGCCTCCAGCTCATGGATATCGTCAACGTAGAGCAGGGCGACGACGGTATCTCCGTTGTTCCTGCAAATGATAGCCGTTTTGCTCGCGCTGCCTGGGGCACCACACGCGCGCTGATCCAGAACATGGTCACCGGTGTGAGCGCAGGCTTCGAAAAGAAGTTGGCAATTCAAGGCGTGGGTTACCGCGCCGCGATGCAGGGCAAGGACGTTAAGCTCTCGCTCGGTTTCAGCCACGAAGTGATTTATAACGCTCCTGAAGGCATCACGCTTGCGGTGCCGGTTCCGACGGAAATCGTCGTAACTGGCATCGATAAGCAGGCTGTTGGCCAGGTTGCGGCTGAGATCCGCAGCTGGCGTCCCCCTGAGCCCTACAAGGGCAAGGGCGTGCGTTACGCTGGCGAGCAGGTCTTCCGCAAAGAAGGCAAGAAGAAGTAAGGAGCGCCACCTATGGCTATTTCTGCAAAGGGTGCGGACCGCCGCAAGGCTCGTGTCCGCAAGGCGCTCAAGGCTCGTGCCTTCGGTCGCCCACGTCTGTCGGTTTTCCGTTCAGGCAAGAATATGTACGCACAGATCATCGACGACGCAGCTGGCCGCACACTCGCTGCCGCTTCGACGCTCGACAAGGACGTTCGTGCAACCATCACCAACGGTGGTACAGCCGAAGCCGCTGCTGCAATTGGCAAGCTGATTGCTGAGCGCGGTTCGAAGGCTGGCGTGACCGAAGTGGTGTTCGACCGCGGCGCCTACATCTATCACGGCCGTGTTAAGGCCCTTGCAGACGCTGCCCGTGAGGGCGGTCTGCAGTTCTAATACGGCGAGGAAGAGAAGATTATGAGCAGAGACGTTCAAGAACGCGAAAGCGAGTTCGTCGATCGCCTGGTCCACATCAACCGTGTGGCTAAGGTAGTGAAGGGCGGCCGTCGCTTCGGTTTCGCTGCCCTCGTCGTAGTTGGTGACCAGAAGGGTCGCGTTGGGTTCGGTCACGGTAAGGCCCGTGAAGTTCCTGAAGCAATCCGTAAGGCAACCGAACAGGCTAAGCGCCAGATGATCCGCGTGCCGCTCCGCGACGCACGTACGCTCCATCACGATGTTACCGGTCGCCACGGCGCTGGTAAGGTGATCCTGCGTGCAGCCGTTCCGGGTACTGGTATCATCGCCGGTGGTCCAATGCGTGCGGTTTTCGAAACGCTTGGTATCAACGACATCGTTGCTAAGTCGCAGGGTACGGCTAACCCGTACAACATGGTTCGTGCTACTTTCGATGCGCTCAAGCGCGTTGATAGCCCACGTTCCGTGGCTGCCCGTCGCGGCCTTAAGGTTTCGGAACTGCAAGCTCGCCGCGGCGAAGCTTCGGTCGAAGCGTAAGACCGGCCAGGAGACACAACTATGGCCAATCAAAAGACCATTATCGTGAAGCAGGTTGGTTCGCCAATCCGCCGCGAAAAGAGCCAGCGCGCGACCCTTATCGGTCTCGGGCTGAACAAGATGAACAAGCAGCGCGAGCTCATTGATACGCCGGAAGTACGTGGCATGATCAATAAGGTCGGGCACCTCGTCCGCGTCGTCGGCGAGTAAGAGAAGGTCGGTAGAACAATGACTCGTTTGAACGAACTTCGCGACAACCCAGGTGCAAACAAGGTCCGCGTTCGCGTGGGCCGTGGCATCGGTTCGGGCGTTGGTAAGACCGGCGGCCGTGGCGGCAAGGGCCAGACTGCACGTTCTGGTGTTGCGATCAACGGCTTTGAAGGCGGCCAGATGCCCCTTCACATGCGTATGCCAAAGCGTGGCTTCAATGCTTGGAATCCATCGGATTTCAACGAAGTCCGCATTGACCGCATCCAGGCCTACATCGACTCTGGCAAGCTTGATGCCAAGGCAGTTATCGACTCGGCAGCTCTGATTGCTGCTGGCGTTATCCGCCGCGCTAAGGACGGTGTCCGTCTGATCGGCGCAGAAGGCTTCAAGGCTTCCAAGGCTACCTTCAAGGTGGATTATGCAACCAAGGGCGCTGCCGCAGCTATCGAAGCTGCTGGTGGCAAGATTGAGCTGATCCCAGTGAAGGAAACCTGGAAGAAGCCAGCACGCACTGTCTAATCCAGTCAGTGAGCGCACCCGGTCGTGAGGCCGGGTGCGCTTTTTTGGTTTGTTGCGTCTGGGCGGCAATTTAGTATGCTCCTTAGGCGCTCCGAGCGCACTTGGCATTCAAGCCATAGGAGCGGTATATGGCGTCCGCAGCCGAACAGCTGGCACGTAATTTAAGTTTCTCGACCTTTTCGAAGGCCAAGGCCCTGCAGCAGCGCATCTGGTTCACACTGGGAGCGCTGCTTATTTATCGTTTGGGCACCTTCATTCCTGTTCCAGGTATTGACCCTGACGCTTTCCGCGCGACTTTTGAACAGTCGCAGCAGGGCATCATCGGCATGTTCAACATGTTCTCCGGTGGTGCTGTTGAGCGTATGGCAATTTTCGCCCTCAACCTGATTCCTTACATCACTGCTTCGATCGTTGTGCAGGTGGTTGCGACCGCTTCGCCGCGTCTCGAAGCGCTGAAGAAGGAAGGGGAGGCGGGTCGCCGCAAGATGAACCAGTACACCCGCTATTTGGCGGTGTTGTTCTGCGCTGTTCAGGCATACGGCCTTGCCGTTGGCCTGGAAGGCAGTCAGGGCGTGGTTCTCAATCCAGGCTGGTTCTTCCGCATCTCGACCGTGATCACCCTCGTTGGTGGCACCATGTTCCTGATGTGGCTGGGCGAGCAGATGACCTCGCGCGGTGTCGGTAACGGCATTTCGCTGATCATCTTTGCTGGTATCGTGGCAAACTTGCCTTCGACTATCGCTCAGACCCTCGAGTTGAGCCGTACAGGCGCTCTGCCAGCCTTCGCAGGCATCGGCATGCTGCTTCTGGCTCTCGTCGTGATCGCAATCATCGTGTTCTTTGAACGCGCTCAGCGCCGCTTGCTGATCCAGTATCCCAAGCGTCAGGTTGGCAATAAGCTGTTCCAGGGCGATACCTCGCACCTGCCGCTTAAGCTCAACACCGCTGGTGTGATTCCCGTGATCTTCGGTTCTTCGCTGCTGCTTCTGCCGACGACAATCGCGTCGTTCGCGGCTCAGGGCGACGCTCCAGGGTGGCTGACAACCGTCACTGCGCTACTAGGCCGCGGGCAACCGCTGTATATGGCGCTATTTGCCTTCTTGATCATCTTCTTCGCTTTCTTCTACACGGCGATAGTGTTCAACCCCACCGAGACGGCTGACAACCTCAAGCGTTCTGGTGGCTTCATTCCGGGCATTCGTCCGGGTGAACGGACTGCGGCTCACATCGACTATGTGTTGACCCGCATTACCGTGGCTGGCGCACTGTACTTAACCTTCGTGGCCCTCTTGCCAGAAGTGTTCTTCAGCCAGCTGGCCGTCAGCCAGTTCATCGGCGGAACATCGCTTCTGATCATGGTCACGGTGACTTTGGATACGGTTACCCAGATCCAGAGCCATTTGGTTGCCCAGCAATACGAAGGGCTTTTGAAAAAGTCCCGTCTCGGAGGTAAGCGTCGATGAGATTGATTCTTCTGGGGCCGCCGGGAGCAGGGAAGGGGACACAGGCTAAGATTCTCGTAGAATCTTACGGTATCCCTCAGCTCTCTACTGGCGACATCCTGCGCGCGGCTATTGCCGCGCAAACCCCTCTTGGCCTCGAAGCTAAAGCAGTGGTTGACCGTGGTGATCTCGTCTCTGATGCGATTGTGAACGGTATTGTTTCCGAGCGTATCGATGCAGAGGACTGCAAGTCGGGGTTCGTCCTCGATGGCTTCCCGCGCACGATTGCTCAGGCTGAGGCGCTTGATCAGATGCTGGCAGACAAGGGTATTGCTCTTGATGCTGTTGTTGAGATCAAGGCAGAGGCTGACGAACTGGTAAAGCGTGTTATCAATCGCGCTAAGGAATCGGGCGGCGCCCGTGCAGACGACAACGAAGAGGTTCTTCGCAATCGTCTGGGCGTCTATGCTGAACAGACAGCCCCTTTGGTGAAGTATTACACCGCTAAGGGTCTGCTGAAGGCTGTCGATGGTATGGAACCGGTTGACCAGGTCACCGGAGCCATTAAAACGGCACTCGGTAAGTAATTCCTAAGGCCGGGCAGGGCAGTTGACTCTGGCCGGTCTTATCCTTAAAGAACCGCATCAGTCTCATGGATCAATGGGCTGGATTCGGTTCCTCGCAATCGTTGGGGGTCGAAATCCGGTCCCTTGTTGTTTAAAGGCACCCGCCGTGACGGCGCGTGTGAATGAAGGAGAGCAGACGTGGCTCGTATTGCTGGCGTCAATATCCCGACCAACAAGCGCGTTGTTATCGCGCTGCAGTATATTCACGGTATTGGCGCTAAGTTCGCTACCGATATCTGCACGTCGGTTAATATCCCGGCTGAACGCCGTGTTAATGAGCTGAGCGACGCTGAAGTAATTCAGATTCGTGAAGCTATCGATCGCGAGTACATCGTGGAAGGCGACCTTCGCCGTTCCGTAGCGATGAACATCAAGCGTCTTATGGACCTTGGTAACTACCGTGGTCTGCGTCACCGTCGTGGCCTTCCGGTCCGTGGTCAGCGCACCCACACCAACGCTCGTACCCGTAAGGGTCCAGCGAAGCCGATCGCAGGCAAGAAGAAGTAATTACCGCGTCCGCATAAGCGGAACGGTGTTGGAATTTGGAGGGGCGGGCAAACCTGGGAGGTTTGGGCCGCTACTTCCATGGTGGAGCTGCTGGTATTACGGCAGCGCCGATACCCAAGAGGACCTTTATGGCAAAAGCTGAAGTCGCGCGCGTCCGTCGCAAAGAGCGCAAGAACATCACCTCTGGCGTCGCTCACGTGAACGCCTCGTTCAATAACACGATGGTTACCATCGCTGACATGCAGGGTAACACGATTTCGTGGTCCTCCTCGGGCGTGATGGGTTTCAAGGGTTCGCGTAAGTCGACCCCATATGCTGCTCAGGTAGCTGCAGAAGACGCTGCAAAGAAGGCTCAGGAACACGGCATGAAGACCCTTGAGGTCGAAGTTCGTGGTCCAGGTTCAGGCCGTGAATCGGCCCTGCGCGCTCTGCAGGCTGCAGGCTTCAACGTAACGTCGATCCGCGACGTAACGTCGATCCCGCACAACGGCTGCCGTCCGCGTAAGCGTCGTCGCGTCTAATTACACCATTGGAAAGCTGCCGGCCTTTTCGGGTCGGCAGTTCTATTGTGTTTGCGGCGGAGCGGCTCTAGCGGCCGCTAATTTGAAAGGACCATACCGTGACGATCCAGAGGAACTGGCAGGAACTGATCAAGCCGACCAAGCTGGACATTGTTTCGGGCAGCGACAACGCGCGCGTGGCCTCGGTAGTTGCCGAGCCGCTTGAGCGCGGTTACGGCCTCACCCTTGGCAATGCTCTGCGTCGCGTGCTGCTGTCGTCTCTTCAGGGTGCGGCTGTTACCGCCATCCAGATCGACGGCATCCTGCACGAATTCTCGTCCTTGCCGGGCGTGCGTGAGGACATCACTGACCTCGTGCTCAACGTCAAGGAAATCGCCCTGAAGATGGGTGGTGAAGGCCCTAAGCGCCTCACTCTCACACGTCAGGGCCCGGGTGCTGTTACCGCAGGTGACATCAAGGTATCCGGTGATATCGAAGTGCTGAACCCAGAGCTGGTTATTTGCCACCTCGACGACGGTGCTGAGATCAACATCGAGTTCACCGTTAACACCGGCAAGGGCTATGTCCCAGCCGACAAGAATCGTCCTGAAGACGCTCCAATTGGGTATATCCCAGTTGACGCTCTCTTCTCGCCGGTTCGCCGTGTGAGCTATAAGGTTGATGCTACCCGTGCGGGCGAAAGCCTCGACAAGGACAAGCTGACCCTGCAGGTCGAAACCAATGGTGCAGTGTCGCCGGAAGATGCAGTGGCTTATGCCGCGCGCATTCTCCAGGACCAGCTCTCGGTCTTCGTCAACTTCGAAGAGCCAAGCAAGGAAAAGGCCCAGGACACTGTTCCGGAACTCGCCTTCAACCCTGCATTGCTCAAGAAGGTCGACGAGCTCGAGCTGTCGGTTCGTTCGGCAAACTGCCTCAAGAACGACAACATCGTTTATATCGGCGACCTCATCCAGAAGACGGAAGCCGAAATGCTTCGTACGCCGAACTTCGGTCGTAAGTCGCTCAATGAAATCAAGGAAGTCCTGGCACAGATGGGGCTTCATCTCGGGATGGACGTGCCAAATTGGCCGCCCGAGAATATCGATGACCTCGCTAAGCGCTACGAAGATCATTATTGATCCGGCGCTGCCACGATTTTTAGGAGACCACCATGCGCCACGGTAATTCCGGCCGCAAGTTTAGCCGCACTTCTTCTCACCGTAAGGCCATGTTCGCAAACATGGCTGCTGCGCTGATCAAGCACGAACAGATCGTCACCACCCTTCCAAAGGCGAAGGATCTGCGTCCGATCGTAGAAAAGCTGATCACCCTCGGCAAGCGCGGTGACCTGCACGCTCGTCGTCAGGCAATCGCTCAGATCCGTGACGAAGGTCAGGTTCAGAAGCTCTTCTCGACCCTCGGCCCACGTTATGCTGAGCGTCAGGGCGGTTACATCCGCATTCTGAAGGCTGGCTTCCGCTACGGCGACAATGCTCCGCTCGCAGTCATCGAATTCGTTGACCGCGACGTCAATGCAAAGGGCCTGGACTCCGGTCCATCCTTCGCATCTGATGAATCGGAAGCAGCATAATTCATTGAGCCTTAGGCTCAGCGAATAAGCTCTTTGAAACCGACCTCAGGAAACTGGGGTCGGTTTTTTGTTGTCCGGATTTAAGCATGCGGGTTTTTGAGGTTCCAGGCGGCGTAGAGCGCCGCTGTTTCTTGCGGGTTGCGCGTAAAGACATAGGGCTTGCCGCTCAGTTTCACCTAGTCCCGGACGGCGACGGTGCGGTCACGGGTTGTCCATAACCATCGAAACATTTCGAGCGTCAGTTTGTCCTGATTGCCTTCGAGACCGCCGGGGCGGTCCTTCTGGAACATCGTGCGCCAAATGTAGCGGCTGACGCGCTTCTGCAGGTTTGCATCCAAAACGATGATGCCTGTGGTGCGGGGGAGGCGGACCGGGAAGTGAGCGGAGTAGCTGCCGTCCATGACCCAGCCGTCGAGAGCGGCCGCTTCGTCATAGAGCGCTTTGAAGTCGGCGTCGGGGCGTTGCTCATACATGGTGTTGGGCAAATGCCGATAGCGGTCGAGGTGGATGGCTGGCACGCCGAGCTTGTTTGCGAGCGCGATGGTGAAGGTCGATTTGCCCGCGTTGGTGGGGCCAAGGATCATGATGCGGTTTCCGAAATTGGATAGGGGCGGGATGTGCATCGGTGCTCTCGCGACTTTTGAGCGGATAGGGTAGCGGGACAGTGGGATGAGTGCCACTGGTGAGAGTGGAGTTCCATAAGGCGGCACCAGTTAAGTGCAGAGCGTTCGGGTCAAGCCCGAGGGTGGCGGCTGGTGGGATACGACGTGCAAAGCGAAACGCCCTCGGTTTCCCAAGGGCGTTTTTGTAATTTGGCGAAGGATAAAAATCCTTATTCGGCGGGAGCCATGTCCTTGCCGGTGTATATTTCGTCGACGCAGTATTGGTCGCGGCGATCGAAGCCGTTGAACGGGGTGAGGGAAGCCTGGGTGTAGGCGCCCATCAGACCGAATTCGATCCAATCGTCTTCATCGATATCCGCCGACAAGGTGTGAAGACCTGCTGTGGCGGGGGGAGGTGGCTGAGCGTGGAGAAAGCCGTGTTAAGCGCCGCCGCAAGCGCGATCAGTCCCGGGATGATCAAGTCGGGGGGCGCGAAAGGCGCCAGGCGATATAGAGTGTGTCGAGTTCAGTCTGGTCATGGATTATGATGTTGGGGCCGCAATGGTGGTGGGCCAGCTGACGGTATTTCTCGCCATTGTTGCGCGAGGCCCATAGCCAGTGCAGCATTTTCCAAGTGACGGAATCGCGCTGGCCTTCAAGACCGCCCGGCCGGCGTCGCTGGAAGAGCGAGCGCCAGAGGTAGCGGCGCATGCGCACCGACAGGCGTTCGTCCAGCACAATGATGCCCGTCACACGGGCAAGACGCGGCGCCATCAGTTTTGAATAGCCGCCGTCCATGACCCATTCGTCCCGCGCGACCGCCGCGTCATGCAGCGACTTGAATTCGACGTCGTCGCGCTCAATCCAGTTTGTGTGGGGTAGGTGGCGCAATTGGTCGAGGTGTACGGGGGGAATGCCGGTGCGGAGCGCGATAGCTTCGGTGAGGGTCGATTTTCCCGCATTGGTCGGACCGAGGACCATGATGCGGCGGCCAAGGCTTTCTAGGGGTGGGAAATCGGGCATTTGATATCCTCGTACAAAAAAAGCCGCCCCGGCGTGAACCAGAGCGGCCTATCAAAGGGGATAGTCGGGCTTACTCGGCGGGAGCCATGTCCTTACCGGTGTAGATTTCGTCGACCCAGTATTGGTCGCGGCGATCGAAGCCATTGAACGGAGTGAGGGAAGCCTGAGTGTAGGCGCCCATCAGACCGAATTCGATCCAATCGTCTTCATCGATATCCGCCGGCAAGGTGAAGACCTGTGGGAGGACGTCATAGCTATCGCAGGTTGGGCCCCAGATGGTGAACTCGGAGAATTCGCCATTGTTGTCGTGGACACGCGGACCGCGCCAGACGCGCAGTGGTGGGGTGAAGTGCATGAACTTCACTTCCATCAGCGAGCCATAGGCACCGTCGTTGACGTACACAGCCTGGCCGCCGCGCTGATGTTTTACGCGCAGCAGGAGCGAGGTCGAGGAGGTGACGAGCGCGCGGCCGGGTTCGATGATCAGTTCAGGCTTGGTCTTGCCGAAGTGATCGGAGACGGCCTGGCTGATGGTGTCGAAGTAGTGGCTCATCGGAGGCGCTTCGCTGGTCGGGTAGGGGGCTGGGTAGCCGCCGCCGATGTTGAGGCGCTTGAGTTCGATGCCAGCTTCTTCAACGATACGCGAAGCTGCCGCAATGTGGCGCTCATAGGCGTAAGCGTCTTCACACTGGCTGCCGACGTGGAAGCACAGGCTTGGCGTGTAGCCCATCTTTTCGACGGCCTGCACGATTTCGGCTGCGCCCTGTTCCATGACGCCGAACTTAATGCCGAAGTCATAGGATTTCAGGGCCTTACCGGCCTTGAAGCGGGTTGTGACTTCAACGTCGCGGCTTGGGCCGACGACGGAGGCGAGCTGGTCGAGCTGCTGTGGGTGGTCGATGGTGAAAGAGCGAACGCCGAACTCTTCATAAGCGCGGGCGATTTCGCGCTTGTTCTTGATCGGGTTGTTGTAGTGCATGACGGCACCCGGCGCGTAATCGCGCACGAGTTCCATTTCGGTGTTCGAGGCAACGTCGAACGCCTTCAGGCCTTCAGCATGCAGCTGGGCAATGATGTGTGGGGAAGGGTTGCACTTAACGGCATAGGTGAGAAGGCCGTCAAAGCCCTTCTTGAAGACCTTTACGGCCTTGTGGAACTCCCGCTCCGAGAAAAGAAATGAGGGATAATCCGGTGCCTCAGCCGCAATCAGTGCGGAGGTGTTGGCGTACACGGTCTTCGGCTCGTCGGTCATTGGACAACAGGCCTTTCGGGGCTGGAGTTATGAAAGGGTCACAACGTTTCCGAGGGTGGTAAAGCTCCCGGTTTCCTCGATGGAAACTTATGAAATGAGCGCTGCATATAGGACCGCTTGCCCCCGGGCGCAAACGATAATTTCGTCCTCGAAACAACAATGTTTAAAGGTCATTTTCATGACAGAATTACGAGGCCTTTTAGGGGGATAGATTAGCTCAGGTTTGACCTTGAGTTTTGATTCCGAGGAATCCGGTATGTCATTGCGCAATCTCATGTTTTCGTCAGTCGCTGTGGTCGGTGTTGCGGTCGCGGCAAGCCTTGGTTTTGCGGGTTTGCACAATGGTGCGACCAGTGTGGCGCAAGAAAGTGGGGCCACACTTCGGGCGGTGCCGCAGTCGCAAGCAGCAGTGCAGTTGTCGTTTGCGCCGATTGTTCAGGCTGCATCACCCTCGGTGGTGAACGTTTATGCGACGCGCATTGAGCAGCAATTGGCTTCGCCTTTTGCGTCCGATCCGTTTTTCTCGCGCTTCTTCGGACAGAATTTCTTCGAGACACGGCCCCGCGAATCTCAATCGCTCGGTTCGGGTGTGATCGTGGGCGAGGGCGGGGTCATCCTGACAAATGTTCACGTCATAAAGGGCGCGACCGATGTGCGGATTTCGCTCAGCGATGGGCGCGAGTTCGCGGTTGATGTTGTGGTTCAGGATGAACAGACGGACCTTGCTGTGTTGAAGGTTCGGGATACGGCTGGGGTGGAATTCCCAGCGCTCGAGTTTGCAGACAGCGATGATCTGCTGGTTGGTGATTTGGTGCTGGCCATCGGGAACCCGTTTGGCGTTGGGCAGACGGTGACGAGCGGCATTGTTTCTGGCTTGGCGCGGACCGGCGTTGATGTGTCGGACTATGAGTTCTTCATCCAGACGGATGCGGCGATTAATCCGGGGAACTCCGGCGGGGCGCTTGTCGATATGGATGGGCGTCTGGTGGGGATCAATACGGCGATCTACACGCGCTCGGGTGGTTCGGTGGGTATCGGCTTTGCCATTCCAGCGAATATGGCGCGCGTGGTGGCTGACGCGGGGGCTGTGGGTGGGGAGATTATCCGGCCCTGGTTCGGTGCAAAACTGCAGAAGGTGACCGCCGATATTGCGCAGAGCCTGGCTATGGATACGCCGTATGGTGCGATGATTACGGAGACGGCGCCGAGCGGTCCGGCGGCGCGCGCGGACTTCCGCCCGGGCGATGTTATCCTGTCTATCGACGGGTTGCGCGTTGAGGACCCGGCAGCATTCAATTTCCGGCTGGCCACGCGCCCCCTCGGCGAGACTGTGCCGCTGGAGCGGTTGCGTGGCGGGGTGAATGAGACGGTGAACTTCTTGGTTGAGAGTGCGCCGCAGACCGATGCCAATAGCGTGGCAACGATCGACGCCAATAGCCGCTTCTCAGGCATTACTGTGCGTCAGCTCGACCCGGCTTTGGCGGAAGCCAAGGGGCTGGCCTATGACGCGCAGGGGATCATGGTGACCGAGGTGGTTCGTGGATCGCCTGCCGACGCTATGGGCCTGCAAGTTGACGATATCATTCTGGAACTCAATGAGGTGCAGATGACGGACGCCGCTAGCTTTGCGCAAATGGCATCGCAGCGGACGCGGACATGGCAGATTATTCTTCAGCGTGATGGTCGGGTCAGCCGTTTCATTGTGAGCGGCTAGTGAAAGCTTGAAGGGAACCTGCTAATGGTCGGGCATGTCTGATCTATTCGCTGCAGATCCTGCTGATACTGATAGAGCCCGGCCTCTCGCCGACCAGTTGCGCCCGCAAAACCTCGATGAGGTCATAGGACAAACGCATCTGTTGGGTGAGGGCGGCACGCTTCGGCGTATGTTAGCCTCGGGGCGACTTGGCTCGCTGATTTTGTGGGGGCCTCCCGGCACGGGCAAGACCACTGTGGCGCGTCTCTTGGCCGATCAGATCGGCTATAAGTTCGTGCAGATTTCCGCGATCTTTTCGGGGGTCGCGGACCTTAAAAAGGTTTTTGAGACGGCGCGATTTGAACGGCAGACGGGGCACCGCACGCTGTTGTTTGTCGATGAGATTCACCGCTTCAACAGGGCCCAGCAGGATAGTTTTCTGCCGGTGATGGAAGACGGCACGGTGGTGCTGGTTGGGGCGACGACAGAAAACCCCTCGTTCGAGCTCAATGCGGCGGTGAACTCGCGGAGCCAAGTGCTTCGGTTCCAGTCGCTTGATGCGGGCGATTTGGAAAAGCTGCTGCAGCGGGCTGAAACGCATCTTGGGATTGCGCTGCCGCTGACGCCAGAAGCGCGTGAGACGCTGCTGACGCTCGCTGATGGCGATGGACGCGCTATGCTCGGGCTGGTGGAGGAACTGCTCGCTTCGGCACAGGACGGCGAAGTGCTCGACCCAACGAGCATGCTGACGGTCGTGCAGCGGCGTGCGCCGGTCTATGACAAGGCCCAGGACGGGCATTACAATCTGATCTCGGCGCTGCACAAAACCATTCGGGGCTCGGACCCGGATGCGGCGCTGTATTATTTCAATCGCATGCTGGAGGCGGGGGAGGACCCGCTATTCCTCGCGCGGCGGCTTATTCGGATGGCCTCGGAGGATATTGGCCTAGCGGACCCGCAGGCGCTTGTTCATGCTGTGGCGGCGAGAGACGCCTATCAGATGCTCGGTTCGCCCGAGGGTGAGCTGTCTCTGGCCAATTGCGTGGTCTATTTGGCGCTCGCGCCCAAGTCGAACGCCATCTACACCGCTTACAAAGCTTCGCGCGCGCTTGCGAAAACCTCGGGATCGCCAACGCCGCCGATGGTGATACTCAATGCCCCGACCAAGATGATGAAGGGCGAGGGCTATGGGGAAGGGTATATTTATGACCACGACACGCCAGAGGCGTTCTCGGGGCAGGAATATTTCCCGGAAAAGATTGGTCGGCAGAGGTTCTACGAGCCGGTTGAACGCGGGTTTGAGCGCGATTTGAAAAAGCGCGTCGACTATTTTGACCGTTTGCGCGCGGCTAAACGTGAACGTGATAAGAAATCATGATCCAGAACTTTGCGCTCGTCGGGATCGGTGGAGCGTTGGGCGCTATGGCCCGCGATGGCCTAGCGCTTGGTGTTGGACGATTTTGGTTCGGCACATTCCCGGTGGCAACACTTGTCGCTAATGTTTTGGGATCATTGGCGATGGGCGTGCTGGTTGGGCTGCTCGCGCGATTCTTGCCGCCCCATGCCGAAGACATCAGATTGTTTCTCGCTGTCGGCGTTTTGGGCGGTTTTACGACGTTTTCGTCGTTCTCTCTGGATACAATTTCGTTGATTGAGCGCGGCGCGCTGGCGCAGGCGGTGATCTATGTCGCCTTGTCGGTTGTGGTTTGCCTCATAGGGCTATATCTCGGGCTTCTAATGACCAAAGGTGGAACAGCATGAGCGGCGTACAACATCGTGAAGTAACAGCAGACGACGATGGTATGCGTCTGGACCGGTGGTTCGCTCGGCATTTCCCCCAGTTGGGTTTCGCGCGGCTGCAAAAGATCATTCGTAATGGCGAAGTGAAGGTCGACAAAAAGAAAGTCGAGACCAGCACGCGCCTTTCCGAAGGTCAGACAGTGCGTATTCCGCCGATCGATGATCCGGATACCGTTCGTGCCTTCAAGGTGAATGAAGACGATGTGCGGTTCCTCGAAGACATCATCATTTATGAAGATGATGACATCTACGTCTTCAACAAGCCTGCAGGCCTTGCCGTGCAGGGCGGTACCAACACCACTCGTCACCTCGATGGTCTGCTGAAGAACCTGCCGAACAAGCTCGGTGAAGCGCCGCGCCTCGTGCACCGTCTCGACCGTGATACCTCCGGGTGTCTCGTTGTCGCCAAGACGGCTCAGGCGGCCAAGCACTTTGGTGCCGTGTTCCGCTCGCGTTCGGCCCGTAAGATTTACTGGGCGCTGGTTGCGGGCAATCCGACCCCACGTCAGGGCGAAATCTCGTGCTTCCTCGCCAAGCAGGCGACAGAGGACGGGGAACAGATGGTTGTGGTGCGCAATGGCGCTCCGGGCGCAGTTCACTCCTCGACCTATTTCTCGACCACCGAAACGGCAAGCCGCCGCTTTGCCTGGGTAACTCTGAAGCCAGTGACGGGCCGTACCCACCAGTTGCGTGTCCACATGGCGCAGAACGGTACGCCGATCATCGGCGATCCGCGCTATTTCAATATTGAGAACTGGCAAGAAGCGCCGGGGCTCGGCGAAGGCCTGCACCTGCATGCGCGTCGCCTAGCGATCCCACTGCGTAACGGCAAGAAGCTCGATATTTCGGCGCCTCTGCCGGACCATATGCGTCAGAGCTGGGAAGCGCTTGGCTTCGATGCTGACCGCTATGACGTGCAGAAGAATGATCCGGAGACGGACATTTGAGGCTCGTCATGTTCGACATGGACGGGACGTTGATCGACACCCAGTCCTTGATTTCTGAACATATGACGCAAACCTTCGTGGGCGCGGGGCTAACGCCTCCGACGCCCGCGCAGTCGCGTCGTGTGATTGGCCTGTCGCTCCCCAATGCTATCGCTACCCTTATGGGGACGGACGATATGGTATTGGCTGAGCAGATGGCCGAAGACTATCGCAGCCGCTATCGGGCGATGCTGACGACCGGCGCGGAGCGCGAGGGGTTTTATCCCGGCGCGCGCGAAACGCTGGACCTTTTGCATGCGCAGCAGGAAACGCTGCTTGGCATTGCCACTGGTAAGGGCTTGCGTGGTGTGCATCGCATTACGCAGATGCATGGTATCGAACACTATTTTTCGACGCTGCAGACGCCGGACAATAACCCATCCAAGCCGCATCCCAGCATGATGTTGACCGCTATGGCGGAAACGGGCGCTCAGCCGCATCAGACTGTGATCATCGGCGACACCACATTCGATATCGAAATGGGCAAGGCCGCAGGCACCAAGGCTATTGGCGTGCTGTGGGGCTATCATGAGCCGGATGATCTGATCCGAGCTGGCGCGGACATTCTTATCGAGAGATACGAAGACCTGCCGGCCGCTATCGACCAAGTATTGGAGAACTGACATGCGCGACCAGCTTGAAGAAGCCCACAAGCACATGGAAGACGGCTACGGTCGCGCACAGCATTTGCAGCAGACCGAACTGCCGAAGCGCTTCTACAAGGAAGTGGACGTGGCGCGGGTTGAGGACGGCTTTGTCGTCACGCTTGACGGCAAGCAGACCAAAACGCCGGGCCACAAAAAGCCGATTATCGTGCCGGTTCAGTCCATGGCTCAGGCGATGGCCGAGGAGTGGGCGGCGCAGGGCGAGTTTATCGACCCGGCGACCATGCCGGCAGTTCGCCTGATCAATTCGGCGATCGAGAGCGGCGACGAAATGGCTCCGGCCTTCCGCGCTGAAGTGGTCAAGTTCGCGGCTGGTGATTTGCTACTTTATCGTGCCGATGCGCCACAGGAATTGGTGGAAGAGCAGGACAAGCTCTGGGACGGTGCGCTGGTGAAGCTGGCACGGCACTTCGACGTTGCCTTCCAGCCGACTGTTGGCATTCTGCATCAGGATCAGCCCAAGGCGACGCTTGAAAAGCTCGATGCGGGTCTTGAAGGGCAGGGGCTGCTGACGCTGACTGCGCTGGTGTCGATCACCGGCATCACCGGCTCGGGTCTACTGGCTATCGCTTACCTTCATCAGCTGCTGACAGCCAATGATGTGTGGGACGCGGCGCATGTCGACGAAGACCACCAGAATCGCCTTTGGGGCGAAGATGATGAAGCGATGGAACGCCGGGCCAAGCGCCGCGTCGAGTTTGACGTGGCTATCGCTGTGGTGGACGCGCTGCGTTAACGCGCGCGTTCCACAATCCACTGCGCCGTTTCTGGTGAAATCTCCGTGAGCGGGTCGAGAACAAAGTCCCGCTCATGGGCAAAACGATGCGGCAAGATGAGCTTGGTCGTATCCATCACCACGCGCTCGTAAGCCACCACATCAATATCAATGAGCCGTGGGCCCCAGACTTCGTGGCGCACGCGCCCCATGTCGCGCTCGATGTCGAGGCAAGCGTGGAGGAGGTCGACGGGCGATAGGTCCGTTTCGACTTCTGCGGCCATATTGGCGAAGTCGGGCTGGTCGGTCTTGCCCCAAGCCTTCGTGCGTATGACGCTCGATTGCTTGGTGATGGTGATGTGGTCGTGCGCATCGAGTAGCGCGATGGCTTGCTCGAGTTGGGCGGCTGGGTCGCCGATATTGGCGCCAAGGCTGAGCCAGGCTTTTGCCATTAGTTTGGTCTCACGCGATGAATTTCAATTGCCGCTTCGCCCGACACCATAGCGATGGGGGCCGAGGGTTTGCGCAGGCGCAGAATGATCCAGTTGATGTCAGGAAACTCGGCGAAGAGCGCATTGGTGATAGTGTGGGCGACGGCTTCAATCAGGTTGAAGCGCTTGGCTTCAAAGGCGGCTTTCACCACGTCATAGATCGAGGCGTAGCTGACGGTTGAGGTGATGGTGTCGGTTTCGCCGGACGGGCTGAGATCGACGCCGCACTGCAAATCGATGAAGAAGCGTTGGCCCAGCTTGGCTTCTTCCTCAAAAAGGCCGTGATAGCCGAAAAAGCCTAGATCATTGAGGATGATACGGTCGCCGGTGAATGGGGTGGTCATGGAGCGGTCTCCTCGGGGCCGTAGAGCGTAGCTTGGGCGATGCGCAGCGCATCAGAATTGGCGCGAACATCGTGGACGCGGAAGATATGGCCCCCGCGCTCGTAACCTGCAACCGTGGTGGCCAAAGTTCCTGCCAAGCGCTCGCTCGGTTCGTTGCCCAGTACCTTGCCGATCATCGACTTTCGCGAAGTGCCGACGAGCGTTGCGAGGTCTGGGAAAGCGCGAATCAATTCAGGGAGTTGGCGCAGGATGCTGTAATTTTGATTCAGGGTCTTGGAGAAGCCTAAGCCTGGATCCAAAATGAGGTTTTCGCGCGCCAGTCCCGCATCGGCAGCGATCTTCAAGGTTTGGTTGAAGAAGGCGATCATGGCGGGGATGACGTCCGTTTCGGCGGTCCAGTTGCGGTCCCAATGCATGGCAATAGTCGGCACGCCGTAGAGGGCGGCGACGTCGGCCATATAGGGATCAGCCTGCAGCCCGTTCACATCGTTGATGATGTCAGCGCCGGCCTGAATGGCCTGATCGGCGACGAGGGGCTTCATCGTGTCGATGGAGATGGGCGTGGTGATCCCAGCGGCGCGAATGGCGTCAATCGCAGGGATGACGCGATCGAGCTCTTCCTGAACCGAGACGGGCGCGTGGCCGGGGCGCGTGCTTTCGCCGCCAATGTCGATGATGTCCACGCCTTCGGCAACCATGGTCTGCGCGTGGGCGAGGGCAGTCTCGACACTGTCGTGGGTGCCGCCATCGGAAAAACTATCCGGGGTGACATTGAGAATGCCCATGACAAGTGCGCGCGGCCCAGCAATGAGCTTCTGGCCGCTGCGCAGCGTGTAGGCGTGGTGCGTGTGCATCGAATGCTCCGCGTGAAATGACCCTCATCCCATAGCGTAGAAACGCGGCGGGGTCATGGTTCGCGCCGCGGAAGCTGTGGAGCGCTATTTGCCTTCGCGGGTTTCGACGAGGGTTTTTAGGATCAAGGTCAGCACGGCGATGAAGGTCAGCGTCGAGGCGGCGGCGAAGGAGCCGGTGATGTTAAAATCGTTGAACAAGAGATTGATCTGCAGGGGCAGGGTGTTCGTTTGGCCACGGATGGCGCCGGAGACCACGGAGACCGCACCATACTCGCCCATGACGCGGGCGTTGGTCAGGATTGCGCCATAGATCAGCGCCCAGCGGATGTTGGGCAGGGTGACGAACCAGAACATCTGCCAGCCGTTGGCGCCAAGAGATAGGGCCGCTTCTTCATCCTCCGTGCCCTGCTGGCTCATCAGTGGAATCAACTCACGCGCCACAAAGGGGGCCGTGACGAAGAGACTGACAAGAACAATGGCGAGGGGCGTGAACATGATTTGGATGTTCGCGGCCTTGAGGGCGGGGCCGAAGAGGCCCTGTCCGCCGTAAAGGAAGAGATAGGCGACACCGGCGACGATGGGGCTCATGGCCGCTGGGAGCTCAATAAAGCTGATGAGCAATTGGCGGCCACGGAAACGGAAGCGCGTGACGAGCCATGCCAAAGATGTGCCGACGACAATGTTGACCGGAACTGCGATGAGCGCGACGAGCACGGTCAGCCAGATGGCGTGGAGCGTACCGGGTTCAATGATATTGGCGAGGTAGACGGCAATTCCTTCGCGCAGGGCGAAGGTGAAGATCAGCGCGACCGGCACGACCAAGATGAGTGCGGCGAAGGCAAAGGCCAGTGCAATCAACGCGTTGGCGGTCATGCTTTGCTTTTTGATTCCGGACAATGTCTTACCCATTCCTCTCGGCATAGCGCGTTTGCCAAGCAGCGAGGGCGTTGGTGGCGACGAGCGTGAGGAAGGCGACGAGAAGCAGGACAGTCGCGAGGGCCGCTGCGCCTTCGTAATTGTACTCGTCGAGGCGGATATAGATCAGCAGCGATACGATTTCGGTCATGCCCGGTAGATTGCCTGCAATGAAGACGACCGCTCCGAACTCACCGAGCGAGCGAGCGAAGGAGAGCACACAGCCGGAGATGAAGGCGGGGAGGATGGTGGGCCAGATAACGCGGGTGAAAATCTGCCAGCGGCTTGCGCCCAGGGTTTGCGCTGCTGCCTCATAGCTTTCGTCGAGATCTTCCAGCACCGGCTGAACAGAGCGAACAACGAAAGGAATGGAGGTGAAGGTCATGGCGGCGATGATGCCGAGCTGGGTGTAGTTGACCTTGATGTTGTTGGGCTCGAGGAATTGCCCGTACCAACCGGTTCCCGAGAAAAGCGTCACCAAGACCAGGCCCGCGACAGCTGTCGGCAGGGCAAAGGGGAGGTCGACCAGAGCGTCGAGAATACGGCGACCGGGGAAACGATAGCGGGTGAGAACCCACGCAAAGAGCATGCCGACGATGCCATTGATGATGGTGGCGTAGAAGGCAGAGCTGAAGGTGATGCGATAGGCGGCCAAGGCGCGGTTTGAGGAGATAATGCGCCAGAACTCGCCCCAACCCATGCCCGTCACTTTGAGCAAGATGGCGGCGATGGGCAGGAGGACGATGAGGGAGATGTAAAAAACAGATACGCCCATGGTGAGGCCGAAGCCGGGCAGCAAGTGCTTAGAATGCGGTTTTGCCATGGGGTGTTCTCATAGACTTGGCGGCGCAACAAAAGCTGCGCCGCCGGATAGAATAGGTATGGCAGAAGGGGTTATTGGTTCAGGAAGACCTTGTCGAGCAGGCCGCCGTCGGCGAAGTGTTCCTCGGCAGCCTTTTGCCAGCCGCCGAACTCTTCTTCGACGGTCACGAGGCGAACTTCTGGGAAGCGATCTGCGTGCTTGGCTAAGACTTCTTCGTTGGTTGGGCGATGGAAGTTTGCGGCTGCAACTTCCTGACCTTCTGGCGAGAAGAGGAAGTCGAGATAGGCCTTGGCCACATCGCGGCTGCCACGGGCGTCCACGACCTTATCGACAATCGCAACCGGGAACTCGGAGAGGAAGGATACAGACGGCGTGACCGGCTGGTACTTGTCCGTGCCAAATTCGTTGGCGACTGCGAGTGCTTCGGCCTCAAAGGTGATCAGAACGTCGCCAAGCTGGCGCTCAGTGAAGGCGGTGGTTGCAGCGCGGCCACCGGTTTCAAAAACGGGTACGTTGTTGAAGAGCTTGGTGAGGAACTCTTCGACCTTTGCGGTGTCGCCTGCGTATTCCTCGGTCGCCCAAGCGCGGGCTGCGAGATAGGTGTAGCGACCGTTGCCTGAGGTTTTGGGGTTCGGGAAGATGATCTGCACGCCCTCGGTCACCAGATCACCCCAATCGTTGAGGTTCTTTGGGTTGCCAGCGCGGACGAGGAAGGACGGGAAGGAATAGAAGGGGGTGGCGTTGTTCGGGAACTCAGTTGCCCAATCGGCCGAGACGAATTCGCCGTCCACGAGGCGTTGAATGTCCGTAACCTGATTGAAGGTCACGACGTCGGCCGCCAGACCTTCGAGAATGGCGCGGGCCTGAGCGGAGGAGCCAGCATGGGACTGGTTGACCGTGACGGTCGCGCCGGAGGCTGTGTAGGCCTCATTGATGGCGGCGAAGAGCTCGCGCGCAATATCGTATGAGGCGTTCAAGATGTCGGTGGGCTGAGCGTAGACCGGCGCAGCAGAAACGGTCAGTGCAGCCAAAGTGGAAACAAGGAGCTTATTCATAACGGCGCAAGTCCATCGGTTTGAGCAATTGAGATGGAGATGAAACGGCTTGCGGTGCGTCGTAAAGGTCCAAAAGACTGAACTGGATGAGTAATTTACGCGATGAAACTTAGTCGCAAATCCATTGCGCCTGACTTCAAGGCCGCGCGAATTTTATTCTAAAGGTGCTGGCCGCCAGTGGCGACCAGCGCAAGTTCATTTCGCCACGGCGCGTCCGATGCCGATAATTATGCAGGCGCCAATAAAGCCCGCGACGAGATAACCAATCCAGCCACCGAAGGAAATTCCCAGCAGGCCAAACAGAACGCTGGCGATAATGGCACCAACGATGCCGAGCAGGATGTTCTTGAGAACGCCGCCACCGGCATTCATGAACATGCTGGCAAGCCATCCGGCGATGCCGCCAATAATGATCGCACCAATAATTCCAACACCGTCAAAACCCATGTTTTCGCCTCCTCGCGAAGTGAGTCTGTACGGGCTTAGCGTGGCACACTACGGAGAAAAGGCAAGAACTGCCTAAAATTGCTGCAATAAACAAAAATGCCGACACATATTGTGCCGGCATTTTGAATTTTTATTACTGCTGATAGCTGTTTGACTATTTTGCAGCAGGGACTGCGAAGAGATCGTATTCGTCATTGTCGGTCACGGTGACCGAAACAATGTCGCCGATCTTGATGCCGTCAGCATTGTCGACATAGACTTGGCCGTCGATCTCCGGAGCATCCCACTTAGAGCGCGCGATAACGCGGTTCTGCTCGGGCTGAACGTCGTCAACGATCACGTCGATGGTGCGGCCGACCTTCTTGCTCAGCTGGTGGTAGGAAATGTCCTGTGCCACTTCCATGAGCTGGGCGAAGCGCTCTTCCTTTACTTCTTCCGGAACAATGCCCGGCAGATCGTTGGCAGGAGCACCTGTCACTGGTTCGTACTTGAAGCAGCCAGCACGATCGATTTCGGCTTCTTCGATCCAGTCGAGAAGGAATTCAAAATCTTCTTCGGTTTCACCAGGGTGACCCACGATGAAGTTCGAGCGGATGGTCAAATCTGGGCAGATTTCGCGCCACTTCTTGATCCGGTCGAGGGTCTTTTCGTGGTTCGCTGGGCGCTTCATAGCGCGCAGAACGTTTGGCGAAGCGTGCTGGAACGGAATGTCGAGGTAGGGCAGAACGAGGCCTTCGGCCATCAGCTCAATCACCTGATCGACATGTGGGTATGGGTAGACATAGTGCATGCGAACCCATGCGCCGAGCTCGCCGAGTTCCTTGGCGAGGTCATAGAACTTCGCCTTCACGTCGCGGCCACGGTACTTGGATGTCGCGTATTTCAGGTCGACGCCGTAAGCCGAGGTGTCCTGCGAGATAACCAGCAGTTCCTTGACGCCAGCGCGGATGAGGCCCTCGGCTTCGCCGAGAATGCCGGCCGCAGGGCGCGAGACGAGATCGCCGCGAATCTGAGGGATGATGCAGAAGGAGCAACGATTGTTGCAGCCTTCCGAAATCTTCAGATAGGCATAGTGGCGAGGCGTGAGCTTGAGACCGCTCTCCGGGACCAGATCGACGAAGCGATTTGGAACTGGGGGCAGGTGCTCATGAACCGCCGAAACCACGTTTTCGTACTGGTGCGGGCCGGTGATGGCGAGCACGTTCGGATGGGTTTCACGGATGAGGCCTTCTTCAACGCCGAGGCAGCCGGTGACGATCACGCGGCCGTTTTCGTTGAGAGCTTCACCAATCGCTTCCAAGCTTTCCTGCTTGGCGCTATCGAGAAAGCCGCAAGTGTTGACGAGAACAATGTCCGCGCCTGCATAGTCGCGGCTAAACGAATAGCCCTGCGCCCGAAGCGTGGTCATGATGCGCTCGCTGTCCACAAGCGCCTTGGGGCAGCCGAGGCTGACGAGTCCGATTTTTGGCGCCTGAGTCATGCGCGTGCAGAATTCCGCTAAGTAAGAGAATGGCGCGTCATACAGAATTCTGCACGGTTACGCAATGTGACTGGCCGTCACTTACCGATGATCAGCTGTGCAGCGAAAGCGGATCACGGGCTCGTGAATGGAATTAATGCGTGAACAGTGCGTCTGTAACAGTGTGGTTTATTAGAACAGCGTTGTTCGATTACCTTTTAGCGACTGGCGCGCCGAGTTGGCGCAGCATTATTGGAGTTCCCATGTTCGACCGTCTCTCCGCATACGCGCCGCAGGCCCTCGCTGTGCTGCGCATTATGGCCGCATTGCTGTTTCTCGCTCACGGCACACAGAAGCTCATGGCGTTTCCTGCTGGCGGTTTCCAGCCAGGCGCTGATACAATTTTCTTCTGGGCAGGCGTTATCGAGATCGTCACCGGTATCCTGATCGCTATTGGTTTCTTCACCCGTCCAGCGGCATTCATCGCTTCGGGTACCATGGCTTTCGCTTACTTCATGGGCCACGCGCCGCAGAACTTCTTCCCGGTCAACAACGGTGGTGACGCGGCAATCCTGTTCTGCTTCGTGTTCCTTTACCTTGTATTTGCAGGTCCTGGCGCTTGGAGCGTTAACAAGAAATAAGTGCCTCCCTCGGTGCTGATAGAGACCCTCGGCTTCGGCCGGGGGTCTTTTTTTGTCTGCTGTTGGGAGCGTGTGGCGGTGCGACCAATAAAAAAAGAGAGCCTGTGGGGGTCTCTTTGTAAGGCGCGGGAGGGGGGGCGCTAAGGTTAGCTTCCGTGTGTCTGGCCGGGTTTGGTGGAGGGCGAACGAACAGCGTCTTCCGGGTTCAGCGGGGTCGATGCTGGCGGCGTATAGGGCGCGGGCTCGGTGGCTGGCGTCATATATTCAGCAGCTTCAGCATAATCGCGGTCGTCTTCGCCTTCTTCGGCAAGATCGCGAATAGCGTCGCGGACTTCATCGAGCAGGGATGCCGAGTACCGCGAGCGCTGGACCGTGTCGCCAGCGGTTTCGTGATTCTTGAACCAGACGAGAAGAGCTTCACAAAGGATGCGCAGCGCCACGAAGGCCAATAGACCAAAGACGGCGATTTCCAGAATGCCCCACAGGCCGTTCCCAAAGCCCTGCGAGAAGCGGAAGAAGAAGTGGCTCACAATCCAGAGCAGAATACCGGCTAGGCCAAGGGCGTAGAAAATCGGCATGAGCTTGGGCGACAGAATCGCGTCCAGCCGGAACAGGGTCTGACGGGTGAGTAGGCGTTTAATATCGTCCAATTTCATAAGTCAGCTCCTCGATTCGCGGACGGTCTAAAGGTGTTCGTCCAAGTGCCCTATGGCAAGGTTTTACGCCACTGTTGTTGCGCCGAAAATAGCTTCAAACCGGGTGCGTAGAACCGAATCTACTTCGGGCATGCTCACCAGAAGCCCCAAGTCCTCAAAACTAGTGACGCCTTGGTCGGTGATTCCGCATGGCACAATGCCGTTATAGTGGCTGAGATCAGGCGAAACGTTGAGCGCGATGCCGTGGAACGTCACCCATTTGCGCACGCGAACACCGATGGCTGAGATTTTATCTTCACGCCCTAAACCTTTTTCAGGTCGCTGCACCCATACGCCGACCCGCCCTTCGCGACGCTCGCCCTTAACATTGTGGCTTTCAAGCGTGTCGATGACCCATTGCTCTAGCCCCTGGACGAGGCAGCGAATGTCGCGCCCGCGTTGGGTGAGGTCGAGCATGATATAGGCAACGCGCTGGCCGGGGCCATGATAGGTGTACTGACCGCCTCGGCCCGCGGGATAGACCGGGAACCGCGCGGTGAGCAGATCCTCAGGGCGTGCGGAGGTGCCAGAGGTGTAAAGGGGAGGGTGCTCCAAGAGCCAGACGGCCTCAGAAGCCTCGCCTGATGCAATCGCTGCTACGCGCTCATCCATCATGCGCAGAGCCTCTGGATAATCCAGTGGCGCATCGAAGATGGTCCATTCGACAGCCTGATCATCCGAGCGAAGGAGCTTTGACTTGATCTGACACGCTTCGTTGTTGGTTGTTAACACTTTCATAACCATGCTGGGCCGAATTTAAGGTAGAAGCTGCGCGACACTAACAGATCGAGCCTAAGACCTATCTATGAGCACTCTGGACAATATTGAAGTGGACATCACCGTGGAACTCGGCGCGTCCACGTTGCCGATCCACCATTTGCTGCGCATGGGTCGCGGTGCTGTGATCGAACTCGACACCACTGAACATGATCCCCTGCGCATTTATGCCAATAATACGCTCGTGGCTAAAGGCGAGGTGAATGTCGAAGACGGGCGCCTTCGCGTTTTCGTCAAGGAAAAGACTTTTAAAGCAGGGTAGTGGGAAACTTCCACAGGCTGAGGATTTTCGAATTTAAACGCTTGTGGTCCCCAGAACCGTTTGCTACATCCCCCCTCGTTGAAGCGCAGATGCGGTTCAACTTCTACCAGAATGTGCGGTCGTGGCGGAATTGGTAGACGCGCAGCGTTGAGGTCGCTGTGCCCGAAAGGGCGTGGAAGTTCGAGTCTTCTCGACCGCACCATTATTCAAAAACCCCGGCGATCTTCGGATCGGCGGGGTTTTGAGTTTTCATGGCTCTGATTTTCCTATCTTTTTCCATTTTCGACTTCCGTTGTGGAAAGATTGAAATAGGTCGTGATCAGAGGCTCGGGGTGCTTGTTAAGGCCAAAAGCCTTTGCTAAACCCCTCCTCGTTGAAGCGCAGATGCGGTTCAACTTCTACCAGAATGTGCGGTCGTGGCGGAATTGGTAGACGCGCAGCGTTGAGGTCGCTGTGCCCGAGAGGGCGTGGAAGTTCGAGTCTTCTCGACCGCACCATTATTCAAAAACCCCGGCGATCTTCGGATCGGCGGGGTTTTGAGTTTTTGGGCATATCAACAATCACAATGATTAGGTGACGAGCCCTGACGCTGCCGCGCGCTGAACCGCTGCAGTGAGGCCTGCGAACTGTTTGGCGGCGAGGCGACCAACTTGCCAATAGAGATCGACGTCGAGCGTTGCTCCGGGGATCAGTTCTACCAAGCGACCACTGGTCAGATGATCGTGCACCAACGCGGTGGGGTTAAGGCACCAGCCCATGTGGGCGAGCGAGGCTTCCACAAAACCATGGCTGGACGGGATGAAGTGCGTCGGCCCCGAGACCGTTGTGCCGAAATTAGTCACCAGCCAATCCCGTTGCAGCTGATCCTTCTGATTGAAGGTCACGACTGGGGCATGCGCGAGGGCTGCTGCAGTTGCGCCCTGTGAAAAATGACGCTGATAAAACTGCGGGCTCGCCGTGGCGTGGTAGCGGAGCTTGCCCAGCCTGATGACATCGCAACCGATGATCGGCTCCGCTTTTGATGTCACTGCGGCGAGCACGCGGCCTCGGCGCAGCCAATCATGCGTGAAATCCTGATCGTCTATGGTGATGTTCAGGACGTTGGAGCTGGTCGCCGAAAATGCGGCGGCAGCGGGGATGAACCAGGTCGCAAGGCTATCGGTATTCACGGCGATGTCCAGCGTGAGCTGCTTGGCTGTGTGCCCAAGTGAGGGCAGGTGGGTCAGGAGGTCGTTTTCGAGGGAGCCAACCAATTCCATATGGCGGCAGAGCCAAGCGCCCTTTTCAGTCGCAATGCAGGGTGTGCCGCGTTCGATGAGTACAGCGCCCAGACGCTCTTCGAGCTGGCGCACCCGTTGGGATACGGCTGACTGCGTGATGTTGAGCTTTTGCGCGGCGCGCTCGAAACTGCCAGTTTGCACCACCATGGCAACGGCGTGTGCTGCAGGATAGTCAATCATGGCATTAGCATTCCTAATGGCGATGCAATTTCTTTCACTGGCCTAATTGATTGGACGGTCGTTAGGCAAGGGCCAGGTGCTCACTGAAGGAATCGCAATGGACGTGTTCGGCATAGGCTTGGCGACTGGCCTCACTTTGATTTTGGCCATCGGCGCGCAGAACGCCTTCGTGTTGCGGCAAGGCTTGCGCGGGGAGCATGTGCTCGCGGTGGTGCTGACCTGTGCCATATCGGATGCACTGCTTATCGCGCTCGGGGTGACGAGCTTTGGTCATGTGGCCGCGATTTTGCCGTGGCTGGAGACCGGCATGCGCTTTGCGGGCGCGGCCTTTCTCATCTGGTACGGGCTGAAAAGCTTGCGGTCAGCGTTGCAATCGACTGGGGCACTGGTGGTGGACGAGCAAAAGCCAAGTGCTAGCCTAGGCGCGACGTTGCTGACCTGTTTGGCGCTCACCTGGCTCAACCCACATGTTTACCTTGATACGGTGGTGTTGCTTGGATCGATCTCGACCCAGTTCCCCGGCGCACAGGTGCTGTTTGCTGCAGGGGCCATCACCGGGTCTTTTGTGTTCTTCTTTGCCCTCGGATTTGGCGCAAGATTGCTGCGTCCTGCGTTCGCCAATCCTGCGTCATGGCGTTGGCTAGAGGGTGCTATTGCCGTGGTGATGTGGCTGATTGCGTTGAAACTTCTGTGGCCGGAAGCGCAGGACTGATCGGGGGCCAGTCAGGGATTTTCAATTTTGGCGTGCGGAAGCCCATGGCTGCCCACGCGGCTGCCAGGCGCGCATAGAATTTTGTGGTGTGCCACTTGCTGGCTGGAATCGAGAGATCGAACTTCGTCTGCGCCGGTGCATCGGCAATTTGCGTGCGCAGGTCAGGGCGTTGACGCTCGGCCATGGGCCACATGCTGGTGTAGATGCTCAGCCAGTGGCCACCCGTGAATTCGACGAAGACAGGCGAATTGCAGCAAGCCGTGAGAACGCGCCGTGTCGGGGCTGTTGCTGATAGGCGATAGGCGTGTAGGCCATCGAGTCCATGGGGGAAGCGCACGCGATCCTTGCGATAGAGCGTGTAGTTGGTGCCCCCATTATCTTCGGTTAGCGCGCGTGCTGGGCCAAAGTTCGCCAACTCCCGTGCAGCCTTTCGGCAGGAGGCGCAGTGGCACTGTGCGCTCAACAGCGGACTGCCAACAACTTCCATGTGAAATTGCCCGCATTGGCACACGAGTGTGGTCGTAACGTCCATTCCTACTCCAGAGGTGGGACTGATCTCAAAGTAGTCATAGTGTTTTTGTTATTCGCGCGAAAGTGGCCTGCGACAGGAGGCCAGCGCATCACTTAGGCGAAGTGCTAGTTCTTGATCTGTTATTGTTGTCATGCGGATGAAAACGCCGTCTTGGCCGACGAGCTCGTCGGTTTCAAAATATATGTCGGGCGAGATGTCGAGCAGGAGAACCTTTTGGTCTGCAGGGCATTTTAGCCACAGTAGGCCGGTTTCACGCAGCTCGGCGATGATCTGGTCGTGGTAAGCGATGCAGGGCCCCGCTATGCCCTCTTTGACCATAATCTCATCATTCAGAGCAGCTTGAGCTAGGGTGTAAACCCGAGCAAAGTCAGTGCGGGCGGCGATTGGCTCAGACATTTTCATAGCCTCGACATTAGAGAAGAGAAAAGCTTTTGCAGGTCACTGGCGCGGCGCAGATTGAACAGGTACAGCTTGCCACGCCCCTGAAACCCCCAGGACACGAAAAGGGCTCCCTATGAGCGACGAATCCACAATCATGTCCGGTGAAGACCTGGGCCGTGTCGACAGCACCTTCCGTGATGCGGAAGGACGGATCAGCCTTGCCTGGGTGGGCGAGGTTCGGGCGCTGCTCGAACGCGAGCAGCTTGAGGCGCTGGTCGCGCTCCTAGAGCCGCTGCACGCGGGGGACGTAGGCGACCTGCTCGAACAGCTGGAAGCTGAAGAGCGTATCCATCTGGTTCGACTTCTCGGTGATTTGTTCGACTTCTCGGCCCTGACCGAGGTCGACGAAAGCATCCGTGTCGAGATCATGGACGCGATTCCGAATACGGAAATCGCCCGCGCCGTGGCCGAGCTCGACCATGACGACGCGGTGTATCTGCTCGAAGATCTGGAGCAAAAAGACCAAGACGAAATTCTGCGGGCTATGCCCACGTTCGAACGGCTGGCGTTGAAGCGAAGCCTTGATTTTCCTGAAGATTCGGCCGGTCGCCGGATGCAGACGGAATTCATCGCCATTCCGCCATTTTGGACGGTGGGGCAGGCGATCGACTATCTGCGCGCCGAGCCCGAACTGCCTGAAGAGTTCTATCAGCTCTACGTGGTTGATGCGGGCTATAAGGTGCTTGGCGTTTTGCCGCTTGATCGGTTCTTGCGGACGCAGCGTGCGGCCAAGGTCGATACGATCATGAACACGCAGCTGACGCTCATAAAAGCGGAAGACGACCAAGAAGAAGCCGCGCGCATTTTCGAACGCTATGACTATGTCGAGGTTGGCGTGGTCGATAATGGCGACCGTCTTGTGGGCGTGTTGACCATCGACGATATCGTCGACGTTATTCAGGAAGAAGCCGAAGAAGACATTCGCCTGATGGCAGGCGTGGGCGACGAAGACGTTTCGGACACCACGGTCGACACGGTGAAGAGCCGTACGCCATGGCTGGTGGTGAATCTGTTCACAGCGCTGTTCGTGTCGCTCGTCATTGGGCTCTTCGACGCCACGATTGAGCAGATGGTAGCGCTCGCCGCGCTGATGCCGATAGTTGCTTCTATGGGCGGGAACGCCGGGGCGCAGACGATGACTGTTACGGTGCGTGCGCTGGCCATGCGCGAGCTGGATGGTGGGCGATTGCGTCGCCTTATTCGCCGCGAAATGGTGGTGGGCGTCGCCAATGGTGTGCTCTTCGCCATTCTGATAGGGCTTGTGACTTGGTTCCGCTATAGCAATCCAGAATTGGGTGTGGTGATCGCCTTGGCCATGGTGATCAACATGATCGTGGCGGGTACATTCGGCGTGCTCATTCCTTTAACGCTGGATCGCTTGAAAGCGGATCCGGCGATTGCATCGGCAGTATTTGTGACGACGATTACCGATGTGGTTGGCTTCTTTGCATTTTTGGGGATTGCCGGCCTGTGGTTCGGTCTATTCTAACAAATAGTCACGCGAACGCACCCGCGTGACTGTTGCAGAAAGGTCGCTTGCATCCCATCTCTATTGTCATTAGCGTTTCGTTTACCATCTGCCGCGCGGTGGCGGCTTGGTGTGGACGACTGACAAGGAGCGATCTCATGCGCAGTCAACCGAAGCCTAATCTATGGATGACCATGAGTTGGGCACTGGTGTGCCTTGTGTCCATGGCACTGGTTTTTTCGATTGTAGCTGGCGTTGCTTAAACGCCGGGACTAGTCTCTCCCAAGAGTTCAGGAAGGGCGCCTGGCCACCGGGCGCCCTGCTTTTTTGGTTGAGGAGACTGCGGTGAAGCTATTGATCGGGAATCGCAATTATTCGACGTGGTCTTTGCGTCCTTGGCTCGTACTCAAGCATTTTGACATCGCTTTCGAGGATGAAGTTCTACAACTTTCCGGCCCGAATTTCCGCGATGTCTTGGCCCAACATTCACCCACCGGGCGTGTGCCGCTGCTGATCGATGGGGAGCTGTTGATCCCAGAATCAATCGCCATCATCGAGTATCTCGCCGAGACATTTCCTGAGCATGCAATCTGGCCGCGTGATCGGGCGGAGCGCGCATTGGCCCGTGCCGCAGCAGCCGAAATGCATGGTGGGTTCTCGGCATTGCGCAATCACGCCCCGATGAACCTACGGGCTTCGCACCCGGGCAGGGTGGATGCGGATGTGGTGCGTACCGATTTGTCGCGCATCGAAGCGCTGTGGGGGAATTTGCTGCAGAAATCGGGCGGGCCCTATCTCTTTGGCGCGTTCTCGGCGGCTGATGCGATGTTTGCCCCTGTCGCGACGCGCATTCGCACCTATGAATTGCCAGTGTCGGATTTGGCTGGTCGCTATGTCGAGGCGATTTATGCGCTGCCCGCCTTTCAGACATGGCGCAATTTGGCGTTACAGGAACCCTGGATCGTTGACGATGATGAGATCGACGTTATTCAGGGGCGTGTCGCTCCGGGAAATTTGGCATGATTCATATGGTTAAACTCTGCGTTGGGATTTCCAGCGTGGAGGAACTCGAAAGCTACCGCCATGAGCGCGCTCATTGGTGGGGCGCCGATTATGGCGAGGACGTGCACGTTCACCGGACGCGTATGACGCCCAAGCGCGGCGACGAGATGGAAGGCAAGGCTTCGATCTATTGGGTCATCGCAGGCTCTATCGGTTGCCGTCAGAAGATCCTGCGGTTTGGCTCGCACACCAGCGAGGAGGGGATCAACTATTGCGATTTGATCCTTGATCCCGAAATTATCCGGACCGTGCCCTATCCCAAGCGTCCCTTCCAAGGCTGGCGCTATCTTCGTCCAGAGGACGCTCCGCCTGATCTGGGTGTTGGCGCCAATGACGATGGCGATAACTCAATGGAGATCGCTGCGGAATTGGCCCGGATGGGACTGATCTGACGGGGCGCTAAGCCCCACCCTCAATTTTTCCCCGCAAGGGGAAGGGGGCGCAGGGGTAATGGTTCTGCACCACAGGGTGAGCGCAGGCTTTCGCTTTGCGGGGCTGGTTGTGCTCGGTTTGTGGTGGGGAAGCGTATATAAAACAGGGGCCTAGTGGCCCCTGTTGAGAGTTTGAATCTATTCGGCTGCGCGGGTCGCGTATTGAGGTCGTCGTTCGATGACCTCCTTGAGGTACTTGCCCGTGTAGGATCGCTTATTCGCCGCAACGGTCTCCGGCGTGCCTGCGGCGACGACTTCACCACCACCATCGCCGCCCTCAGGGCCTAGATCGATCACCCAATCCGCAGTCTTGATGACTTCCAAATTGTGTTCAATGACGACAACGGTATTGCCGCCATCGACCAATTCCTGAAGCACTTCCAAGAGCTTGGCGACGTCGTGGAAATGAAGGCCCGTGGTCGGCTCGTCGAGCATGTAGAGCGTGCGGCCAGTGGCGCGTTTGGACAGTTCCTTCGACAGTTTCACGCGTTGCGCTTCGCCGCCCGAGAGGGTCGTTGCCGGTTGGCCAACTTTGACGTAGCCAAGGCCGACGCGTTGCAGGGTGGCGAACTTGTCGCGAATGACTGGAACGGCTGCGAAGAACTCGACGGCTTCCTCAATGGTCATGTCGAGAACGTCGGAGATCGACTTGCCCTTGAACTGGACCTCCAGCGTTTCGCGGTTGTAGCGCTTGCCCTTGCAAACGTCGCAGGTGACGTAGACGTCGGGCAGGAAGTGCATCTCGATCTTGAGAACGCCGTCGCCTTCGCATTTCTCGCAACGGCCGCCCTTAACGTTGAAGCTGAAGCGGCCCGGGCCGTAGCCACGTGCCTTGGCTTCGGGGAGGCCCGCGAACCACTCGCGCAGCGGCGTGAAAGCACCGGTGTAAGTGGCAGGGTTCGAGCGCGGCGTGCGGCCAATCGGGGATTGGTCGATATCGATAACCTTGTCGAGGTATTCGAGACCGGTGAGACTTTGGTGCGGGGCGGGGACCACGCGTGCACCATTCAGGCGACGCGCAATCGCACTGTACATGGTGTCGATCATCAGCGTCGACTTGCCGCCACCGGAAACCCCGGTGATGGCGACGAACATTCCCAAAGGAATGTCGACATCGACATTCTTGAGATTGTTGCCTGTGGCACCCCTAAGCGAGAGCGATTTGCCCGTTTTACCTTCGCGGCGTTCGGCAGGGATAGCGATCCCCATGCGGCCGGAGAGGTATTTGCCGGTCAGGGAATCCGGGTGGTCTAGAATGTCCTGCGGCGTGCCTTCGGCAACAATATTGCCGCCGTTGACGCCAGCGCCGGGACCAATGTCGAGAACATAATCGGCGGTGAGGATCGCGTCCTCGTCGTGTTCAACGACGATGACGGTATTGCCGAGATCGCGGAGGCGTTGCAGGGTTTCGAGAAGGCGGGCGTTGTCGCGCTGGTGCAAGCCGATCGACGGCTCGTCCAGAACATAGAGCACGCCGGTCAAGCCCGAGCCAATCTGGCTGGCAAGACGAATACGCTGGCTTTCGCCGCCCGACAGTGTTCCGGAATTGCGAGACATGGAGAGATAGTCGAGGCCCACGTCGATCAGGAAATTGATGCGCTCGCGGATTTCCTTGAGGATGCGCTCGCCAATCTGCTTTTGGGTCGGACTCAGCTTGTCGGTGAGCTCATTGAACCACTCAGCGGCATTGCGGATGGACTTTTCGGTCACTTGACCAATGTGCAGACCATCAATTTTGACTGCCAAGGATTCTGGCTTGAGGCGATAGCCGCCGCAGGACAGACACGGCTTCGCCGACATGTATTTTTCGATTTCCTCGCGCGTGCCGGCGCTTTCGGTTTCCTTGTAGCGACGCTGCAAATTGCCGATTACGCCCTCAAACGCTTTTGACGTTTTGTATTGGCGCAGGCCATCGTCATAGACGAAGTCGATAGCAGTGCGGCCGGTGCCGAAGAGAACGGCGTGCTGAACCTCAAACGGCAGGTCTTTCCACGGCGTGGTCATTGACGCGCCGTAGTGGGATGCAACGGCCGCGAGGGTTTGCTGGTAATAGGGGGCGCTGGTCTTGGCCCAGGGCAAAATGGCGCCGTCCTTAAGCGAAAGCTCGGTATCGGGGACGATCTGATCGCCATCGATGCCTTGCTCGGTGCCGATGCCGTCACAAACCGGGCAAGCGCCGAAGGGATTGTTGAAGGAGAACAGGCGCGGCTCGATCTCGGCGATGGTGAAGCCGGAAACAGGGCAGGCGAATTTCTCGGAGAAGGTCAGGCGACGCGGATTGCCCTTGTCGTCCTTCTCATCGGCGAACTCGGCAAAGGCAATGCCTTCTGCAAGACCAAGCGCTGTTTCAAAACTTTCGGCGAGGCGGCCGGAGATATCGGGAGAAACGACAAGGCGATCAATCACGACTTCAATGTCATGCTTGAACTTTTTGTCGAGGGCCGGAGCGTCTTCGATCTCGTGGTATTCGCCATCGATTTTGACGCGCTGGAAGCCACGGCGCATCAGCTCAGCGAGTTCCTTCTTGAACTCCCCCTTGCGGCCACGAGCGATCGGCGCGAGCAGATAAAGGCGTGTGCCTTCCGGGAGCTCAAGCAGGCGGTCCACCATCTGGGTGACGGTTTGGCTTTCAATCGGAAGACCGGTCGCAGGTGAATAGGGAATGCCAACGCGGGCGTAGAGCAGGCGCAGATAATCGTAGATTTCGGTGACCGTACCGACCGTCGAGCGCGGATTGCGCGAGGTGGTCTTTTGTTCGATCGAAATCGCTGGAGACAGGCCTTCGATGTGTTCCACATCGGGCTTCTGCATCATCTCGAGGAACTGGCGGGCGTAGGCAGAGAGGGACTCCACATAGCGGCGCTGGCCCTCAGCATAGATGGTATCGAAGGCGAGAGAGGATTTGCCCGAGCCGGAAAGGCCGGTCATCACAATGAGGCTGTCACGCGGGAGCTTGACGTCAATGCCCTTGAGATTGTGTTCGCGCGCCCCGCGGACGATGATTTCGCGGTTTTGGCTCGGCGGGTTCTTCATCTGGTCGTCCATGCTTCAAATGGCGCAGCGGCTGCTGCACCATGGGAGTTATACGGATTTGGCGAAAGCCATCACATAGGCTCGCGTCGGGTTGCGCGCAAGAAATGCTAACGCGATCGTCAACGCAAAGGTTTTCGAGTCCGGTTCAAATGTTTTGTGAACGTAAAGGGAACATTTTATTTGAGCAAGCCCCGAATACTGCGCGACTTCGGAAGTCTGCTTGCATCAAGCCTGCTGACAGACCGTGTCAGCAGGGGCTTGACCGGCGGGCCTTGGTGTGGAACATTTTGAGAACATTAGTCAGTTGTTAAGAACCTGAAATGCGCGCCTGTACCGGGAGGCGGACTGGTTTAAGGTGGCTGACTTAGGTGAGTGTCCCGCACCGGGGATGGCCTCACCTCCTTGGAGCGTCCCGTAACGGTGCAGACCGGGACTGAATTCGGAAGGATTTGCCATGGCTGGCAGTGTGAACAAGGTTATTCTCGTGGGCAATCTGGGCAATGAGCCCGAAGTCCGCAACCTGCCGAATGGCGGTAAAGTTGTGAACCTTTCTATCGCGACTTCTGAACGCTGGAAGGACCGCAACAGCGGTGAACAGCGCGAGAAGACTGAATGGCATCGCGTGGTGATCTTCTCGGAAGGTCTGGCGCGTGTTGCTGAGCAGTATTTGCGCAAGGGTTCGAAGGTTTACATCGAAGGTCAGTTGCAGACCCGCAAGTGGCAGGACCAGTCCGGTCAGGACAAGTATTCTACTGAGATCGTGCTGCAGAACTTCAACTCGTCCATGGTGCTGCTAGACGGCCGTGGCGAGGGTGAAGGCGGCGGTGGCGGCGGCGGTTTCCGTGGTCAGCAGGACGACGGTGGTTTCCGTGGCGTTAGCAACCAGGGCGGTGGCGGCGGCGGTGGCTACGGCAACCAGGGTGGCGCTTCGCGTCGTCCTTCGTCCAATGCGCCAGTGTTTGAGCCAGGCGGCATGGATGACGATATCCCGTTCTGATGTCGCTTTAGCAGGCATAGAATTTTTGAAGGGCTGCTCGCGAGAGCGGCCCTTTTGCTTTTGCGACTGGCCAGAAGATGAGATTTGGGTTGGTGCGAGGGGGGATGCGCGTTAGAGTTTTGCAATATTGATGCAAAGCATAGGTTTGGTAGAGCGCTTTACACTCGGCAAACGTGGGAATTTTCTTGGAGGAAGAAATGGTACAACGACGTTCAGTTTTGTTTGGCATGGCACTGCTGCCTTTGGGTGCGGCCACGAGTGGAGGGTTGGTTATGGCGCAGGAGGCAAGCGCAGACACAATTCCAACCAGCGGGGGCGATCTGCTCATTCACCCAGTAAACCACGCCAGCCTCGTGTTGGAGTGGGGTGGCAAAGCGATCTATGTCGACCCTGTTGGCGGGGCTGAGCTCTATGCGAACTTGCCGCCAGCCGATGCTATCGTGATCACACATGGTCACCAGGACCACTTCCATCTGCAAACGCTCATGGCCATCGCTGGGGATGCCAAGCTGATTACCAATCAGGAAGTGTTTGACCTTTTGCCTCCAGCACTGAAAGCCAATGCAACTGCTCTGGCCAATGGAGCAGAGGGTAGTCTGCTCGATATTCCAGTGCGTGCTATTGCGGCGCACAACATCACGGCAGACAGGATGAATTATCATCCCGTGGGCGTCGGCAATGGCTACGTACTGAGCTTTGGCGATGTGACTGTCTATGTGGCTGGCGATACAGAGCCAACCGACGACATGCTGGCGCTAACGGATATCACCGTGGCCTTCGTGCCAATGAACCTGCCGTATACGATGACGCCTGACCAAGCGCTTGACGCGATCAATACATTCAAGCCCAAGATTGTTTATCCCTATCATTTTGGGAAAAGTGACCTCAGCCCACTGGAAACGGGCTTGGATGAAGGGATCGAGCTGCGCATGCGCAACTGGTACGCTTGAATTAGCTGTCGCGGAACAGGCGCCACGTTCCGCGGCCGCTTTCCTTGGCCTGATAAAGGGCCAGATCGGCGCTGTGGTAGAGTGTGTCTGCCACATCGTCTGCCTGACGTACTGCGACGCCAATCGAAATCCCAATACGACACGATTTGTCGCCGAACATCATCGGGGCGGCGAAGGCCGCCAAAACGGTGTTTGGTAGAGTGTGATCAAAGGGCTCGGAAGCATCCGTCACGATAGCGAACTCGTCGCCACCCAAACGGGCCACGAGTGCGGAGGGAGGCACGACAGCTTTAAGGCGGCGTGCCGTCTCAATGAGGCAGGCGTCCCCTGCAAGATGGCCGAGTGTGTCGTTGATGGTCTTGAACTTGTCGAGGTCGACGAGCAGGAGGGCGCCGACGGCCTGAGGCTTTGATCGTCCGTGCAAGTCATCGAGGCAGGACTGGAAGCGGATGCGGTTGGCGATGCCGGTCAGTGGGTCAGTTTCAGCCAGTAGGCGGGTTTGTTCGACGAGTGCGTGTTCTGCCGTGATGTCCTGCTTGACGCCATAAATCTGCGTCGGGACGCCATTGATGTGATCAATGGCGGCGGTAATGCGCAGAATGCGCTTATTGCCCTTCGCGGTAATGATGTCAGCGTCCATAGAAAACCCCGTCAAGGTTTCGATGGCACGGGCCCGGCGTTGTTCAAGCTCGGCGGCTGACTCTGCGCTGTACAGGCGCAACACTTCATCGCGCGAAACGATCGTGCGACGCGGCAGTTCGAACAGGTCGTAGACACCATCGCTCCAGGACAGCGTTTCGTCAGGCAAAGTACAGCCCCAGACGCCTATTCGCGCGGTGGCTGCGGCGCGCTCGACGAGCTCGGCGTGATGATCTGCGGCTTTGCGATGTTGGCCAAGTGCGCTTTTGGCTAGAAGTGCCGTCGCCTTCGCCAAGGCCTGGTAGAGGTCTGCCGGGGAGCGCCGCTCATAGGTCCAGAACACGCACCAGTGGGGCTCAGTGGCATAGGCTGAGAGGAAAGGTACACCAATCAAGCTCATGCCGTTTGGCAAAGTGTGTACCGTGCCCTCATCGGAACGGATCGGCGAATAATCGATGTCGGATAGCGAAAGACCGATGTGAATTTGCCATGCGCCGTCGGCCGACTGTAAGCCCGCGCCTTCCCAGCCAATGGCCATGCGAACAGTGTCCAGCCATTCTTCGTCGGACTGCAAGCGATGCAGTGCCGAGATGAGCGGCTGGGACTGAGACACGATCATATTCCTTAAATTGACGGCGTGTTCATTGTGCGGCGCGTTAGCGCGATGGTTTAGTTTCGCGTCAGCGGAACTTCAGCGCGCAGGCTATCGCCGGACTCGATGTAAATGGCTTCAAAAACGATGCCGATGCTCTCGCCTGTGAGCTGGATCTGAGCCGAGATGTTGAGGTCTTTACCCTTCTCGTCCTGCTCGCGTTCGCGCAGGTTGAAGATCAGATTTCGACCGCGCTTCTGACCAATGGCCGTGGCGTGGAAGGTGGCGTTCGTGGTGAGGGCGGCTTCGTAGCGGCGCGTTTGCTCGTTGAATGCAACGGTGCCGGCGAGCGACATGGTGGTGCCTGCCAGAGTGCATCGGCCATTGTAGTTCACCTTGTCGCCATTCCCCTGGGACATGGTGAGGCGGCAGACCACACTTTCTGTGGTTGCGCCATAAAGCGTTCCACGACCGCGCCATTCCCCAATGTAGGACTTGATCAGGGCGACATCCGCTGGCGCCGCAATGACCGGCGAAAGGCTCGTCGGTGCGCCGACAAAAACTGCGGCCAGTGCAGCCAAGCGCACGAAAGTCTTAAAGAATGTCACGGCCGAAGCCCCCCGGTGTATGCGTTGCGTCTCTCTTTAGGACGCAAAAACTTTTACTTTGTCGGCGTCATGCCTACTGAGAATCGTCATGCGACTCTAGGCGGAGCTCAAACTGAGCGGCAAGCTCGCTCAGCATAATCCGCTATCACGGTTTCGGATTTGTTGCCGATTTTAGATCCGGCGCGTGGGCGTCCATGTTGCTCCCAGCTTCTTCACCGAGTTGAACACTGATTTTTCCCAAGGGCTGGAAGAACTTTCCGCCAGCAACCAGCAGGGCCGGGAGAATGAAAAGATCCCCTATGAGCGCAAAAGCGAGTGTGCCGACGAACAGAGTGCCGAACAGGGCAACCTGTGGCAGGTCCGAGAACACGACGATGAACACGCCCGCGCACAGGATGATGGTGGTGGCGATGATGGCGCCGCCAATGCGGTCGATGGTGTGCTTGACCGCTTCCTTATGCTCTAGGCCCTTGGCTCGGCGAGCGTGGAGATAGTGTGAGAGGAAGTGGACGGTGTCGTCGACGGCGATGCCGAAGGCGATGGTGAGGGCGATGACTGTGGTCAGTTGAAGGCCTGCACCGCTGAAATAGAGCCAGGCTTCGGTTGCTAAAATTGGGAAGAGATTGGGGATCGCCGAGGCCAGCGCGACGCGGAAGCTTTGGAAGGCAAAGCCAATGAGCGCCAGGTTGATAAGGACCGATAGGGTGAGATCAAGCTGGAGCCCGCGGACGATGTCATCGGTGGCCAGAGTGGCTAATACGCGGAAGCCGCCAACAGTGGCATCGTCAATACCGGCTGCACGAAGGTCTGCCTGCATGGCGTCGACCATGTCCTGCAAAGCGTCGGATTGAATGATCGTCGGGATAAAGCCCGTCACGAGCGCCTGCGAGCCTTCCTCATTGATGAAACGGCGCTGCATGAAGGGCCCGACGGATTCAAAGAGCTCGTCATGGGTTAGGCCCGCGGCAGCATATTCGGTGATGCTCGCGGCAGAGATGACCTTGTTTTCACCGACGTGTTTTTCGGTGATCGCGTGGACAGTCTGGATCTTCGTAAAGTCGCGGTCACTCAGGCCGTCGCCGGGATCGGCTAGGCCGATGCGGACATAGAGCGGGGCAACGCCACCAACACCTTCGTCGATGCTTTCGGCGGTAGCCAAGGCCATCGAGTCCTTGGCCATGAAATCTTCAAAGGAGAAGTGCGGCTTGATCAGCGCATAAGGAATGAGCAGCAGGAGGGTGACGACAATCGCTGCGACGGAAATTGGCCGACCGAACTTGTTGGCGAGTTTCCAGCTCAGGGGCAGGGGGGCGGTGAGCGCTCGAGAATAGCGCTTGGGCGGAGTAAAGCCGAGCTTGATCGCCAGTTTGAGCAGCAGCGGTAGGAAGGTCATCAGGCACACAAAGAGCAGGAATGTGCCCATGGCGCCGGCGATGGAGAATTCGCGAATGCCCTGACCCGGCGTGAGGGAGAGCGAGGCGAAGCTGACAAAGGTCGTGAGCATGGTCAGCGCCGCGGCCGGACCGACCAGTTTGACAGTGGCGTCTACGGCCTCGTTTGGCTCCATGCCGTCGCGCCAATAGCCAAGCCAGTTGAAGATGAAGAACATGGCTTCGGCAAAGGAGATCACCAGCACCAGTGTTGTCACGATGATGGTGAGGAAGGTGAAGGAGCCGAAGAAATAGAGCGCGGCGCCCATGGTCCATGAGACAGCGACGAATGGGGTGGCGGCGACGAGCAGTGCGCCCCAGAAACTACGCAGCGTGGCGAAGGCAATGATCGCGCCGAGGGCAAAGCCCCAGATGGTGAACTTGATCTGGTCCGACACAGAGGCATTGACCATCTCGCCGGTCCAAATCGGCGGGCCTGTAACCTCTGTCTGAATATCGGCGCTTTCGTAGAGCGCGAGGCTCTCGCGCAAAGAGGCAATCATGACGGGGGCGCCATGCTCTGACACCATATCCTTATCGGTGAAGACGATGAGGACCACGCCATCTAGGTCCGGCGTGATCAGATTGCGCATCATGGGATCGTATTGCTGCAGATCCATGAGCGTCATTGCCACTTCGTCGGGCGTCAGCATGTCCTCTGGCACAGCGGGAACGGAAGAGCCGTCCCAAGTCGGCGTGCGCATGGTGAAGGGGGACATGGTGCCGGTGACGAACTCGTTGAGTTCCAGCTCAAAGGCGAGGCTGCGGATTTCTTCCAAGACCTCGGGCTCGACCAGCCGCTCAGCTGTGACCATGACATAGATGTCATTTTCGAAGGTGCCGAAGGTGCGAGAGAGGTCTTCATAAGCGTCATAGTGCTCGCCAGAATGGGCGAAGACGCGGAGAAGATCGCCGTCGACATTGGCTTTGGGGAGCTGGCTGAAGGTGGCAATCGACAAAAGTACAACGAGGAGCGCCACGATTTTGGGGTGGCGTAGGGTCGTCAGCCCGATGTGTTCCAGCCCAAAGCCGATGGAGCGCTTGTGCGTGACGCGGTCGAGCGCGCGTTTGAATATGGACGGCTGAGACACTTGCGACCGACTCCCCGGTGTCGGAAATAGATTGCCGGATTTGTATGAAACCACCCTAGGCCCGTCTAGCGACAGAGCGCAGTTTCAAACTTCTGCTTCTCGTTCCAGAGCCTTGAAGCCGTGAAATCCTGTGAAAAGCCCCGTCCACAGGGTGGGGAGGTGCAAAATTGGTAATTTCCGGTGGAATCGCCTATCAATTAGGCCAACTGCATCAATGTAGAATCACACAGTGACAGACACGCCAGAAGATGGGGCCGGCGCTTCGCCAACCTCAGACATCGAACCGATCTACATCACCGACGAAATGCGCACGAGCTACCTCGATTACGCGATGAGCGTGATTGTGAGTCGTGCTCTGCCAGACGTCCGTGACGGCCTAAAACCTGTTCACCGTCGTATCCTGTTCTCGATGAGCGAGAACGGTTACGAGTACAACAAGCCGTTCCGTAAATCGGCGCGTGTGGTCGGTGACGTTATCGGTAAGTATCACCCTCACGGTGACTCCTCGATCTATATGGCCTTGGTCCGTATGGCTCAGGATTTCGCCATGGGCGAGATGCTGGCTCAGGGTCAAGGGAACTTCGGCTCTGTGGACGGCGATATGCCGGCCGCTATGCGTTACACCGAAGTGCGCATGCAGAAGATCACCAACTCCTTGCTCGACGACCTCGACAAGGACACGGTCGACTTCCGCGACAACTATGACGGCTCTGAACGTGAGCCGACTGTGTTGCCTGCACGCTTCCCGAACATGCTGGTCAACGGCGGGACGGGGATCGCGGTGGGCATGGCCACCAATATCCCGACTCACAATCTGAGCGAAACGATCAATGCCGCTTTGGCTGTGCTGGACAATCCAGACATCACCGTCGAAGAGCTGATCGAGCATCTGCCCGGTCCTGACTTCCCGACAGGCGGCATTATTCTGGGTCGTGCGGGCATCCGTCAGGCTTATGAGACCGGCCGTGGCTCGATCATGGTGCGTGGTCGCTCGACGGTGGAAGAGGTTCGCAAGGACCGTGAAGCTATCGTCATCACCGAAATTCCATATGCGGTGAACAAGGCGCATCTCGTTGAAAAGATTGCTGAACTCGTGCGCGAAAAGCGCGTCGAGGGTATTTCCGACCTGCGCGACGAATCCAGCCGCGAAGGCATGCGCATTGTAATCGAAGTGAAGCGCGATGCGCTTCCTGAGGTCGTGCTCAACCAGCTCTATCGCTACACCCAGCTGCAAAGCTCGTTTGGCTGCAACTTTGTTGCGCTGAACGGCGGTAAGCCAGAGCTGATGAATCTCAAGCAGATTTTGTCGGCTTTCGTGCAGTTCCGCGAAGAAGTCGTAACGCGTCGCGCACGCTTCCTACTGAACAAGGCGCGTGACCGCGCGCATATCTTGGTCGGCTTGGCCGTTGCGGTGGCGAATATTGACGAAGTCATTGCCCTGATCCGTACTGCGCCCGATCCGGCGACAGCGCGTGAGCAGTTGATGACTCGCCGCTGGCCCGCTGCTGATGTTGCGCCGCTGATCAGGCTGATTGACGATCCGCGTCACCGTATGAATGACGACGAGACATTCAACCTTTCGGAAGAACAGGCTCGCGCTATTCTCGAACTGCGTCTGGCTCGTTTGACCGCTCTGGGTCGTGACGAAATCGGCGAAGAACTGAATGGTCTTGGCACGGAAATCGAGGACTATCTCGACATTCTGCGCTCGATCACCCGTATCCGCGCGATCATTCGCGAAGAACTTGAAGCGATCCGCGAAGAGTTCGGCAAGCCGCGTCGCACTGAGATCACCGACCACGCTGCAGACTTCGATGACGAAGACCTGATGGCGCGCGAAGACATGGTCGTGACCGTGTCGCATGCGGGCTACATCAAGCGCGTTCCGCTCTCGACCTATCGTGCACAGAACCGTGGCGGCAAGGGCCGCTCCGGCATGGCGACGCGTGAGGAAGATTTCGTTTCGCGTCTGTTTGTTGCCAATACGCATACGCCGGTTCTGTTCTTCACCAACCGTGGTATCGCCTACAAGCTCAAGGTCTGGCGTCTACCGCTCGCTGCCGTCAACGGCAAGGGCAAGGCGCTGATCAACATCCTGCCACTTGAGCAGGGTGAACGCATCACCTCGATCATGCCTCTGCCAGAGGATGAAACCACCTGGAGCAACCTCGACATTATGTTCGCGACAACGCGCGGTACGGTTCGCCGTAACTCGCTGTCCGACTTTGTCGAAGTGCGTCAGAACGGCAAGATCGCGATGAAGCTCGATGAGGGCGATTCCATCGTCGGCGTCGATACCTGCACCGTGAACAACGACGTGCTGATGACGACGGCACTGGGTCAGGCGATCCGCTTCCGCGTTGATGACGTCCGTCTGTTCAAGGGCCGTGACTCCATGGGCGTGCGTGGTATCGCGCTTGCCGAAGGCGACACGGTCATCTCAATGACGATCATCAACCACTCGGACGCGAGTGCGGAAGAACGTGCTGCCTACCTCAAGATGAGCCGAGCCGTTCGTGGCGAAGGTGAAAGCGAAGAGGGCGGTTCGGACGAAGGTGAAGTCGCTGCTGGCGAGTTGAGCCAGGAACGCTACGCTGAGATGAGTGCTGTCGAGCAGTTCATCTTGACCATCTCCGAAAACGGCTATGGCAAGCGCACCTCGAGCCACGAATATCGTATCACCGGTCGCGGTGGTAAGGGCATCGTGGCCATGGCGGTGAACAAGCGTAACGGCAATCTCGTTGCGTCCTTCCCGGTCGAAGACGCTGACCAGATCATGCTGATCTCTGATGGCGGCCAGACCATTCGTCTGCCAGTGGGCGGTGATAAGCCAATCCGTATCGTGAGCCGTGGCTCGCAGGGCGTGATTGTGTTCAACACAGCTGACGGCGAGAAGGTCGTTTCGGTCGAGCACATCTCCGAGCCGGAAGATGATGAAGACGTGGTCGTAACTGCAGCTGACGGTGAGGCTCCGGCCGATCCGACTGCGCCAGAAGCGCCGCCGAGCGAACCTGATGCAGGCGAGACGCCTCCAGAGGGCGACCAAGAGTAAATAATTGAAAGGGCCGTTCCATTGGGACGGCCCTTTTGTTTGTGCTGAAATATGAGTTGAGAGAGCTATGCCTTCAACGCGAATTGAAACACGATTTGGCTGGTTGGGAGAGAGGCGCCGGGAGTTTCTGGAAGCCGTTCAGCGGGCGCTGATCACGGGCATTCTGATCCCCGAAAATGATCGCTGCGTCAGGCTTGTCGAGATTGATGATGAAGCCTTCATCACGGGCAAGGAGAAGGGCCCGGGTTATGTGGTGATTGAGGTTAGCCTCTTCACAGGGCGGAGCATCGAGGCCAAACATCGTCTTTATGCTGCGCTGGTGGCAGAGCTAGCGCCGTTCGGTGTTGCAGCCCATGACGTCAAGGTGATCTTGCACGAGGTTCCGCGGGAAAACTGGGGGCTGGGTGGGCTTCCGGCCAGCGAAATCGAACTTGGGTTCAAGGTTGACGTGTGAGGCTTTAGGCACGCCCTGATAGGGGTTTTGAGAACACGCTCTGGGGGATGACGGATGGTCTCCATATCTACGCTTCTGCCTTATCTGGTCGCTTGCTTTCTGTTGGCCATCGTTCCCGGCCCGACGGTGACGGTGATCATTGCCAATTCGCTAGCACGCGGCACTAAGGCCGGTCTGGCTATTGTCGCCGGTACGCAGGCCGGGTTTCTGGCAATGACATTTGTCGTCGCCCTCGGCATGGAGGCGCTCGTTGCGTTTATGGGCTGGGCCTTCGACATCATCAAGCTGATTGGCGCTGGCTACCTTGTCTATCTGGGCTGGAACATGTTCCGGTCCAAAGGTGAACTCGGGCGGGGCGCTGTGAAGACTGAACGCTCCAATTTCCGCATTGCAGTAGAAGGGTTTCTCGTCATTCTGAGCAATCCCAAGGTGCTGATTTTCCTTGGCGCTTTTCTGCCGCAGTTTGTTGACCTCAATCAGCCGGCGTTTCCGCAGGTTATGGCCTTGGGGATATTTTTCATGCTGGTCGCGGGGTCTACGGACGCGCTGTATGCATTAGTCGCCGGGCGAGCTCGCGAGTTGATCAGCGCGCAGCGCGTGCAGTTGGTATCGCGGGTTTCGGGGGTGATCCTGATGCTCGGAGCCGTGTGGCTGGCTTTCATGCAGAAGGCTTGAGGGGGCTGCAGATTTCCACGCTCACCATTTGTAGGTTGCAGGACGCACGGACACATTTGGATGTTGTTACTGACCGGCTGTGGCGCACTTGGTGGCAGCCATCTGGAGAGGCGTTAGAGAGCGTGCAATCGGAGCTCTCTGCGGTTTTGGACGCGAAGGAGTTTCCTTTTACGCTCGTCGCACTTCTCGAAGGTCAGTTCGCAGGGACTGTTACGGCAATCGACAGCGATATTTTCGTGCGCCCGGAACTATCCCCATGTCTGGCCGCATTATGGGTCGAGGACTGGGCGAGAGGTAAAGGCGTGGCCCGAGCGCTGGTTGCTGAGGTTACCATGCGTCTGCGACGGCTCGGGCATTACAGAGTATATCTCTCCGCGACACCGCCGTTGCAGGCTTTTTATAAGAGACTTGGCTGGAAGATTATTGAGCAAAACGTTGGACCCGAGCTTTTGATCATCTTTTCCAGAGACTTGCCTCGGTCCAGTTCACATGACAAAACGAGCTAACGCACAGGGAGGTTTTTGTGGCTAATCTTGTTGGGTTCTATCCTGGCTCGTTCGATCCGCTGACCAATGGTCATCTCGATGTTATTGAGCGGGCCTGCAAGCTCGTGGATGTGCTTGTTGTCGGTGTTGGCGTGAGTGCCACGAAAAAGAACCCTCTGTTCACACACGAAGATCGTACCGAAATTCTGCGACAGGTGCTCGGCCCGATCGGCGTGCGTACCCAGACCGAATTCAAATTCGTCGATTTCTCGGGGCTCATGGTCAATGTGGCGCGCGAACATGGCGCCAAGCTGATCATTCGCGGGCTGCGTGATACGACCGACTATAATTATGAAATGCAGATGGTGGGTATGAATGCGCAAATGGCGCCGGACCTACAAACTGTGTTTCTGCCATCAAGCCCGCCTGTTCGGCACATCTCGGCCACATTAGTGCGTCAGATCGCTGAAATGGGCGGCGATATTTCCGCTTTTGTACCTTCAATCGTTCTCAAGGCTCTTCAAAAGAAATGACCATGATTACTCGCCGTACTTTCGCTGCGCTTGCGCTGAGTGTTTCGCTGGTTGCGGCTCCCGCATTCGCCCAAGAAGGTAAGCCGCACCTCATCCTGACGCTGGAAGACGGCGTGGTCGATATTGAACTGCTGCCTGAGTTGGCACCAAAGCATGTCGAGCGCATCGTCGAGCTGACCAAGCGTGGTGACTATGACGGTGTTGTTTTCCACCGTGTGATTGATGGCTTTATGGCCCAGACCGGCGACGTGCAGTTCGGCAAGACTGAGGGCGCTGAGTTTAACCTCGGCCGTGCGGGCATGGGCGGTTCGGACCTGCCAGACGTAGAAGCTGAATTCAACAAGGAAAGCTTCCAGCGCGGTATCGTCGGCGCAGCGCGCTCGTCTGACCCGAATTCGTTTAACTCGCAGTTCTTTATCACCTACGCTGACGCGAGCTTCCTCGACAACCAGTACACTGTTTTCGGTAAGGTTGCGTCGGGCATGGAACTTGTCGACGCGCTCGAAAAGGGCAACCAGTCGAACAATGGTTCGGTCGCTAACCCCGACAAGATCATCGACGCTGAAATCGAATATAAGTAACAGCTCAGTCAAAGCCCCCGGAGTGTCTGGGGGCTTTGTCATGATTGTGGGAAGTGCCGAAGCGCTTGCGCTTGCTGCCCATACCGCCTAAACCCGCCCAACAAATTTTAAATCAAGAGGCAGTCACATGGCCTACGCCGATCCGGAAAACACCCTCGTCATCGAAACCACCAAGGGCAAAGTGGTTATTGCCATGAAGCCAGAAGTGGCTCCTGGCCACGTTGCGCACATCAAGACGCTTGCTCGTGAAGGCGCGTATGATGGCGTAGTGTTCCACCGTGTGATCGAAGGCTTCATGGCGCAGACCGGCGACGTGAAGTTCGGCAACACCAATCTGCCAGAATTCAACCCAGCTCGCGCTGGTACCGGTGGTTCGAAGTACCCGAACATCAAGGCTGAATTCAACGCTGAGCCACACGTTCGTGGCACTGCGTCGATGGCGCGCGCTCAGGACCCGAACTCGGCTAATTCGCAGTTCTTCATCTGCTTCGGCGATGCTCGCTTCCTCGACAAGCAGTACACCGTTTGGGGCAATGTGATCGAAGGCATGGAATTCGTCGATCAGATCAAGCGCGGCGAGCCAGTGATCAACCCGGATCACATGATCTCGGTCAAGGTCGCTGCTGACATCACCGAATAATCGTTTTCAGACTGGCGGCCTTCGGGTCGCCAGTTTGTTTTTGGCGACACAGTTCAAACCGTGTTGACCGACTCTGGAATGGAAGAGCGTAATTGCCGATGGGTTGATGGTTCATCCCCGTCGGGTCTTCTAGGGTCGTTGCTTTGAAAATGGATGCAATTCTTTGGGCGCTCGTGGGCGTCGTCGCTGGCGCGTGTATCGCTGTTCAAGCGCCAATCAATGCCAATCTGGGTAAAGCCCTCGAAGTTCCAATCGCGGCGGCGGCTGTGTCGTTTCTGGCGGGCGGGATTGTGCTCTGGGCGCTGGCGTTTTTGTTCAGCAATGTCACTGCCACCCCAATCAATTTTGCAGCACCGGCCTGGTGGACGCTGATTGCCGGCGGGCTGCTGGGCGCAGTCTATGTGTTTTCCAATATCACTTTGACGCCGATGATTGGGGCAGGTGCAGTGATGGCGCTGGCCGTGACCGGACAGCTTATGGCTGGGCTGTGGCTCGATAAAATCGGGTTTATGGGCATGGCTGTGCGCGAACTCAGTGTCGGGCGCATCACTGGTGCGGCGCTTTTGATCATTGGCGCGGTGATGATCCGGGTGCTTTAGACAGTGTTTGCGAGAGCCGTGTTTGTGTTGCGGCGTGAACATGGTAACGAGCCGTCATGCGTGTTTCCGATTTCGACTTTGAACTCCCCGAAGACCTGATTGCCCTGCATCCGGCTGAGCCGCGCGATAGTGCGCGCTTGTTGGTCGTGCGTCCGGGCGCGGCGCTCGTGGATAGCCATATTCCTGATTTGCTCAACTTGCTGCGTGCAGGCGACGTGTTGGTGGTCAATGACACCCGCGTATTGCCCGCGGAACTCAAGGGGCAGCGTATTCGCGGCGAAAACCGGGCAGGGGTTTCGTTCAACCTGCATAAGCGCGATGACGCCAACACATGGCGCGCTTTTGCGCGCGGCGCCAAGAAGCTTGCTGAAGGGGATCTGCTCGAACTCGGGCATGAGGGTGAGGCGTTGCGGGCCCAAATCACCGAAAAAGGTGACGCTGGCGAGGTGACGATTAAGTTTGAACTCTCGGGCGCGCAGCTCGATGAGGCCATCAAAGCCAATGGCGCGATGCCTTTGCCGCCATATATTGGCGCGAAGCGTGGCATCGAGGAACGTGACAAGACCGACTATCAGACGGTTTATGCGGCTGAAGATGGTGCGGTGGCTGCGCCTACCGCTGGCCTGCATTTTACCGATGAGTTGCTGGCCAAGATTGAAGCCATGGGTGTCACGATCGAGCGCGTGACGCTGCATGTGGGCGCGGGGACATTCCTGCCGATGAAGGCGGAAGATACCGACGACCACAAGATGCATGCCGAGTGGGGTGAGTTGGAGCAGGCAACGGTTGATCGCATCAATGCGCGTCGCGCCGCTGGTGGGCGTGTGGTTGCTGTGGGGACGACGAGCTTGCGCTTGCTCGAGTCTGCGTCGCGTCCGACGGGCAAGCTCGAGTCCTTCGTCGGCGATACCGATATTTTCATCACGCCGGGTTATCGCTTCAACACGGTTGATGTGCTGATGACCAATTTCCACCTGCCCAAGTCGACGCTGTTCATGCTGGTGTCGGCCTTTGCAGGCTTTGAGAAAATGCACGAGGCTTATGCCCACGCCATCGCTAATGGCTATCGGTTCTATTCCTACGGCGACTCTTCGCTGCTGCATCGCGCGCCACATGCTGAGGATGCTGCGTGAGTGATATTTCGGCGCCGATCGTCGGTTATTCAAACCGCATCGTTTCCGTCTTGCGCCGTCTGGCAGAGAGCGGTTCGCCGAAGCTGACGTTTGCTGAACTGATTGAGGCGATGGGGCAAAAGTCCCATCGCCTTATCCTTTTGCTGCTGAGCCTGCTCAATATGGTGCCCGGTCCGCCAGGCTTCGGCGGCGTTATCGCCTGGACAATGATCGCTGTCGCAGTGGCTATGCTTTTGGGTCGGACAATCCGATTGCCGGGAATTATCGGGGATCGGCGGCTTCCGGTTGCTCCACTGCTGAAGGGGAGTGAAATCGTGGCGCGGGTCTCGGCCATCGTGGCGCGGTTTTCGCGGCCGCGCCTGCGCTGGATGACCGGCGCGGTGATGACCATTCCTTATGCGGTATTGGTGGTGATTGTGGGGCTGGTAATGGTTGTTCCCATCCCGCTGATCAATGCCATTCCCAATGTTGGGTTGTGTATCGTGGCTTTCGCCATGCTGAACCGCGATGGCGTTGCGTTGATCATCGGATTGATTGCCACAGCAATTGGGTTCGCTGTGGCTTTGGCGCTTGTTTATGGTGTTTTCCAGCTGGGAGCCGCGGCCGTTGGGGCGCTGGCGTAAGGCGGATTAGTCGATCCTCGTCAGTTTGCCCGAGAACCCGCATGCGGCGCCGTGATAGTAACCACAGCCTTCGACTTCTTCGGTGATGAGTTTGCCATCGGGTGTGAGCTTGAAGGAAATCTCGCACATGCGGATGTTGTAGTAAGATTGTGGTTCGGACGGATTGTAGTCTTCGTTTTCGACGAAGAAATTACCGCCCTCTGCGGTGAACAGCGCTTCACCATCAATGCCACCTGCACAGCCACCAGTGTCGCCAATCGGAACAATTGTTGAGAGCGAAACGCCATAGCGGTCGGCCTCGATATGGGTGATTTCGGCAGACAGGTCGCCTTCACCTTCGCCGCTCCACTTCCCTGCAATATCTGCGTAGGCTGGTGCGGCCATACCGACCACAATCGAAAGCGCTAAAGGGGCAAGGCGCATGCAAGAATCCTCCATATGGTTCTGATATTTTGGCGGAATAATTGAGGCGCAAACAAGTTCTGTGTTTTCTGTTTTGATATGTTTGTTTTCCCGGGCTTCGCAGAACGCATGGGTAATGCGCTGAATATGGGTAACCGCTACGGGATAAGCTCCATTGTCCGACGGCAAACAAACGGCTAGAACGCAGGCCATGAAACAAGTCAACTTCTCGCTTCTCGCCACGGACGGCATGGCCCGTCGCGGTCGTATCGACACGCCGCGCGGTGAGATTAATACGCCCGCATTTATGCCTGTTGGTACCGTTGGTACGGTCAAGGCTATGTATCCTGAACAGGTCCGCGAGACCGGTGCGGATATTCTGCTCGGGAATACCTATCACCTCATGCTGCGTCCGGGTGCGGAACGCGTCGCTAAACTGGGTGGCCTGCATGACTTCATGGACTGGCAGCGCCCGATCCTGACCGACAGTGGCGGGTTCCAGGTTATGTCGCTGGCGAAGCTCCGCAAGCTCACCGAGAAGGGTGTGACCTTCAAGTCGCATATCGACGGTTCGAGCCACGAATTGACCCCAGAGCGGTCGATCGAAATTCAGACGCTGCTCGATAGCGATATCATTATGCAGCTGGACGAATGTATTTCGCTGCCAGCGCCGCGTAAGGAAATCGAGCGCGCTATGGAGCTGTCGCTCCGTTGGGCTGACCGCTCTAAGGTTGCGTTCAACAACCAGCAGAACCGTGCGCTGTTCGGCATCGTGCAGGGCGGGGATGACCCAGAGCTGCGTGCCCGTTCAGCTGCGGGCCTGAAGTCGATTGGCTTTGATGGCTATGCTGTGGGTGGTCTGGCTGTGGGTGAGCCGCAGGAAGTCATGTTCCGCGTGCTTTCTGACATTACCCCAGAACTGCCGACCGAGCGTCCTCGCTATCTGATGGGCGTTGGTAAGCCGGATGATATTTTGGGCGGTATTGAGCGCGGTATCGACATGTTCGACTGCGTTCATCCGACCCGTGCTGGCCGACACGGTCACGCCTATACGCGTTTTGGCGTCATTAATTTGAAGAATGCACGCCATAAGGAAGATCATCGCCCGCTCGATGAGGCTTCGCCAAATCCAAATTGCCGTCGTTGGAGCCGAGCCTATCTGCACCACCTCATCCGTACCGAGGAAATCCTGGGTGCGATGATCTTGTCGCAGATCAATCTGGCTTACTATCAAGAGCTTACGGCAGCTGCTCGCGCGGCTATTTCGGCCGGGCGCATGAACGATTTCGCTGCAGAAACTCGCGCCCAGTGGGCCGCTGGTGATATTGCGCCACTCTAATGGTCGAAGAAGGGTTGGAACACATGGGTAAGTCTGGTCGTAAGGCAGGTTTCGAAGCGCTGAGCGAGATGGTCGATGTGATGGCAGAGCGCCCAATGCGTCTGCTGTTCGCGGAAGACCCAAACCGTTTCAAGCGCTTCTCGGCGGAAGGTGTTGGTATTCTTCTCGATTATTCGAAGAACCGCATCGATGAAGAGGTCATGGCCGCTCTGTTTGAGATGGCACGTGCAGCGGGCGTCGAAGAACGCCGTGCGCAGATGTGCGAAGGCGAACACATCAACATCACCGAAGATCGCGCCGTCATGCACATGGCGCTGCGCTATCAGGGCGACAAGCCGGTGGAAGTTGATGGCAAGGACGTCATGCCAGACGTTCGTGAGGTCCTTTCAGCCATTGAGGCCTATACCAACGCTGTGCGTTCGGGCGACATTCGCGGCCATGGCGGCGAGCAGTTCACCGACATCGTCAACATCGGTATTGGCGGCTCGGACCTTGGTCCGGTAATGGTCACGCTGGGCCTTGCGCCATACACCCGTGCCGACCTGCGCGCGCATTATGTGTCAAACGTCGATGGCGCGCATATGCATGACACGCTGAAGGGGCTTGATCCGGCCAAGACGCTGTTCATCGTCGCGTCCAAGACCTTCACCACCGACGAAACCATGACCAATGCGCATACGGCGCGCAATTGGTTGGCTTCGGCGCTCGGCGAAGACGCTGTTCCGAACCACTTTGCTGCAGTTTCGACCAATATCGCTGCCTGCGCCAAGTTTGGTATCCGCGAAGACCGTATCTTCGGTTTCTGGGACTGGGTCGGCGGTCGCTACTCGGTGTGGTCGGCGATCGGCCTGCCAGTGGCACTGGCCGTTGGCTTTGACAATTTCAAGAAGTTCCTGGCTGGCGCCGACGCTATGGACCGCCACTTCCTTGAAACGCCACTGGAAAACAACCTGCCGGTGATCATGGGCATGTTGGGCGTGTGGTACCGCAACGCTTGGGGGTTCTCGACCCATGCCGTGTTGCCTTATGACCAGCGCCTGAGCCGCTTCCCTGCCTATCTCCAGCAGCAGGACATGGAAAGCAACGGCAAGTCCGTGACGCTTTCGGGCAAGAACGTTGGCTGGTCGACTGGGCCAATCGTCTGGGGCGAACCCGGCACCAATGGTCAGCACGCATTCTATCAGCTGATCCATCAGGGCACGGACGTTATTCCGTGTGACTTCCTGATCGCTGCGCAGCCACATGAACAGCTGCCGCCGCATCACGATAAGCTGGTCGCCAATGTGTTGGCACAGTCTGAAGCGCTGATGCTTGGCAAGACCGAAGTTGAGGTCGTCGAAGAGCTTAAGGCTCAGGGCCTGTCGAAGGACGAGATCAAGGAATTGACGCCACACAAGGTGTTCCCCGGCAATCGTCCGTCCAACACGCTGTTTTACAAGCAGCTGACGCCGGAATTGCTTGGTGCGCTGGTCGCGCTCTACGAACACAAGGTGTTCGTGCAGGGCGTTATTTGGAATGTGAATTCCTACGACCAGTGGGGCGTTGAGCTCGGCAAGCAGCTGGCTAAGGCTCTGTTGCCAAAGGTGCAGGGCGAACAGGCCGCAGAAAACCATGACAGCTCCACGCAGGGGCTCGTCAAATACTACCTCGCCAACAAGGCATAAGAATTGATTATCACTACCGAGGACCAGCTCGTTAAACTGAAAGCTATCGGCCGAATTTGCGCACTGGCGAGAGACGCCATGGCGGAAGGACTGCAAGCCGGTATGACGACACTCGAGCTGGATGAGATTGGCGCCAAAGTCCTTGCGGAACATGGCGCTCTTTCTGCCCCGGTAGTGACCTATCAATTCCCAGGTCAGACCTGCATTTCGGTCAATGAAGAGATCGCCCACGGCATTCCCGGTAATCGGATTTTGCTTGAGGGCGATCTCGTCAACATTGACGTCTCTGCCGTAAAGGACGGCGTCTATGCCGACTGCGGCATGTCGCTGGTATTAGGCGGCGGGAGCCCGCGACTGCAAAACCTCTGTCGCGATGGCAAAAAGGCGATGTGGGCGGGTATCCGGGTTGTTAAGCCCGGTGCGCGCCTTGCCGATATTGGCGACGCCATCGGCAAGTTTGCCAAGAAGGGCGGCTATACGCTGATCCGCAACCTCGCCAGCCACGGTGTTGGCGATAGCTTGCACGATGAGCCGGGGCAGATTTCCACCTGGCCGGATAAGTCGGAGCGCCGCATTATCCAAGAGGGTTTAGTGTTCACGGTTGAGCCATTCCTATCGCTTGGCGGCGAATGGGCAGAACAAAAATCTGAAGACGACGAATGGACGCTCATCGCGGAGCCAATGGCTCCGACCGTTCAGTATGAGCACACGATTGTTGCGACCAAGAACGGTCCGCTGGTCGTCACCGTCGCTGCTTAAAGTACGGTAAGAAGAAGCGGTCCAAACAGGATTGCGAGAATGCCCAAAGGGAAGCGCAGGTGATTGAGCCTGCGCAGGCTGGGCATGCTGGCCCAAGTGCTCAGCACCAAATAGATCAGCAGAGCGATAATCGCTGGGAGCAGCGCGTTCAGGTTGAATGCGCCGGCGTTGTTGATCTGTAAGTAGCCCATAAAGCCCACAGCATAGCCTAGAAGGGTCGAGAGGATGACCGTAGCGGCCTTCGCCGTGATCAGGAGGGCCATGTCTATGGTGTTGCTTGCTAAGAGCAGGGCAACGCCCGTTGCAATGACGTGGAGCGTGATCAAGGTGCTGAAGATGCGGTTGTCCGCTAGCATGGCGGCCACGCCGGGCACGCCGACCTGACCAACGAGGCCGATGACGGGGATGTCGCCAACGTAGCGACGAACCAGCCAGATCGTATAGAGCATGACCAAGGTGGAGACCGCAGTCACCAGCAGGGTTACGGCCATGACCTTGATGAGATCTGCCAGATCGTTCGACATGTGTGCCCCTTAGAAGTCGCTTGTCTGCCCATAGCATGGGGCAGGGCTGATTCTAAAGCGAGCGACGGCGCAGTGCACCACTCAGAGAGTTTGGTGGGCCCTTACGGGCGCCACGCTGCACGCGAATAGGCTTGCGGAAGTCCTCGGCGAGCTCGAAAGCGTCTGCGCGATATTCCAACTCTGCATAGGGATCAGGATCGAGATCTGTCTGGGTCATAAAGCTGAACCGCTCAGGTACACCATTCGCCCAAGGCATTGAAATCTTATTGGGAATAGAAAGGAAGTGGTACGCCGGGCGGGGGTCGAACCCGCGACCATTCGATTAAAAGTCGAATGCTCTACCACTGAGCTACCGGCGCCCGCTATGTACGCCCTGCGGCGTTGGGGCGGAACATAGCTAGAGTTCGCGCCAAGTCAACCGCCCTCATGCGGTTCCTGTGCAAACAATTGGCGGCCTTCATAGCTCACTGGCAGGCAGGAAAAGGCAATTCGTTCAAGTCGTTCGCACATTTGCCTAGCTTCTGCTAGGGTTTCCATGGGCCCGACAAGGATGCGGTTACCCTGGTCAGTCTGCGCACTCAGGACTGGGGAAAACTCCAGAAGTAGTGGTCCCAGCTTCATTTGAAGGTCTCGCCAAGTGGCTTCGGCATTTTGTGGCGCAACGAATCCGCCAATGGCAACACCATAGGGGATCGGGTTCGGTGGCACCGAATTGGGCGCGTCACTGAGCGGCGCAGGCATGGCTTGTGGTAATGTGACCGGCACGGGTTGGGCACCGGGCAAGGGGGATTGGCGGATAGCAACGCTTCCACCCAGTGCCGCCATTTCAATCGGGTCGGAGGCTTGGTCGACAGTCGCGGTCAAACTGGTGACGTCGACGGTTGGCCGCGGCATGGCTTCGACAATATTGGGTATTGTGACTTCTAGGGCACTTACTCGGCGCAACACCTCTTTGCCCGATTGGTCCTGGAGCTGGGTCTGCGACTGCAGGGACTGATAGTCCTGATTGAGTTTTTGCAGATTATCTTGGAGGCCGCTGACCTGTTCGCGCAGTCCTTCTACAGAAGTAGAGTTGATGCGGGGCGTATGTAACGCTTTGATAAAATCGTGTGGTACGATTGCCGACACATTAGAGCTGATGACAGCAAGCGCCGCTGTGACTAAGGCAACTAGGCCCCAAAATGTCACGTCGGATTGCCGGAAATGGTCGGATGCTCTAGCCAATCGCAGTCCTCAAATGTTTGGCCCGAATCGAGCCTTATGCTGGAAATGAGGATTGGCCTGTTGTTGTGGGTTCGCCAATAGTTGTTGGCTATTTATTTACCATAAGCCGAGTGATTTTCGGTATTGGAGTGAGCGTTATGGCTGATTTGCTTTCGATTATCCTCGCGGCTGGCGAAGGGACGCGAATGAAATCCGCTTTGCCTAAGGTATTACACCCCGTGGGTGGATTGCCTGTGGTGAGCCATGTTTTGCGGACAGCAAAATCATTTGGGTCGCGCATTGCTGTTGTTGTGGGGCCTGGTCACGAGGCAGTTGAGCAGGCAGTAACTCGGTTCGAGAGCAATGCTTTTATTGCGCGTCAGCTGGAACGTCTTGGGACAGGTCATGCTGTTCAGCAAGCGCGTGACGCGTTTCAGAATGAAACTGGCAACGTTCTCGTTCTTTACGCCGACACCCCGCTTGTGACCGAGAAAACAATCGGCCAGATCGTCGGAAGACTTGATGCAGGCGCGGATATGGTTGTCGTCGGTTTTAGGCCACACAATCCCACCGGTTATGGTCGCCTTCTCACGGACGGCAATCGGCTCTTGGCTATTCGCGAGCACAAGGATGCGAGCGACGAGGAACGCCGCGTAGGCCTTTGTAATTCTGGCATTATCGCGTTTAACGCCGATACGCTTCGTGCTGTTATTGATCGCATTGATAACAAGAACGCCAAGGGCGAATACTATCTGACTGACGCGGTAGAGCTCGCGGTCGCGGATAAGCGCCAGATTGACTATATCGAAGCTGATGCGAGCGAATTGGTTGGCGTGGATAATCGCACCAAACTGGCCGAGGCCGAGGCGACTTTCCAGCAATTCAAACGCGCGGAGATGATGGAAAACGGGGTGACGCTGCGTGATCCGCAGAGCGTCTTCTTCTCCTGGGATACGGAATGCGGGCGTGACGTGACCATCTTCCCCAATGTGGTTTTCGGCCCCGGCGTTAAGATTGCCGACAATGTCGAAATTCGTGCGTTCTGTGATCTCGAAGATGTCGTAATCGGTGAGGGCGCCAGTATTGGTCCCTTTGCGCGTGTTCGTGGCGGCGCGGAGTTGGGCAAAGATGTTCACGTCGGAAATTTTGTTGAGGTGAAGAAGTCAAAGCTCGCCGATGGCGTAAAAGCGGGACATCTCAGCTATTTGGGTGACGCGGAGATTGGCGCCAAAACAAATATTGGCGCAGGCACGATTACGTGTAATTACGATGGCGTTAACAAGGATAAAACCGTTATTGGTGTAAATGCCTTTATTGGCTCAAATGCGTCGCTCGTCGCGCCTGTTGTGATTGGTGATGGTGCCTATACTGCTTCGGGAAGCGTCATAACCGAAGATGTTCCGGCTGATGCTGTAGCTTTCGGGCGCGCGCGTCAGGAAAACAAGGCTGATTACGCGCCAAAGCTGCGCGAGCGGGCCCTCGCGAAGAAGGCCGCGAAAGGGAAGTAACGATGTGCGGTATTGTCGGTATTGTCGGTGACGCGCCTGTCGCCGGACGATTGGTTGATGCGCTTAAGCGCCTGGAATACCGCGGATATGATAGCGCTGGGGTGGCGACGCTGGAGGGCGGCGAGATCGCCCGTCGGCGCGCGGAAGGCAAGCTGGGCAATCTGGCGAGTAAGCTGGGCATGGAGCCGCTTTCTGGCACTATTGGCATTGGCCACACCCGTTGGGCGACGCATGGCGCACCGACTGAGACCAATGCCCACCCGCACGCGACCAAGCGCGTTGCTGTGGTGCACAATGGCATTATCGAGAATTTTCGCGAGCTGTTGGCGGATTTGGCGCGAGATGGCTATGTGCAAACCAGCCAGACGGACACGGAAAGCGTAGCGCTGTGGGTGACGCGCGAGCTTGATCATGGGGCTGACCCGGAGCTGGCGGTTGCGCGGACGCTAAAAGCGCTTAAGGGCGCATTTGCATTGGCCTTTATGTTCAAGGGGCAGGGCGATTTGCTGATCGCGGCCCGTCATGGTGCGCCGCTGGCTGTCGGCTTTGGTGAGACCGAAATGTATCTCGGCTCGGACGCTATGGCGCTGGCGCCGTTTACCTCGCGCCTGACCTATCTCGAAGATGGCGACTGGGCGGTGATTACGCCCAAGGGCGTGACCATTCGCGATGGTAAGGATGCGCTGGTTGAGCGCGCCAAGATGATTTCGCAGACTTCGGCGCTGCTGGTCGACAAGGGCAATCATCGCCACTTTATGGCCAAGGAAATCTACGAGCAGCCAGAAACCATCTCGCACACGCTGAGCCACTATGTGGATATGGGTGAGGAGAAGGTTGCTATCCGCGAGAGCTTACCCTTTGATTTTGCTGAGCTTTCTCGCCTAACCATGTCGGCCTGCGGCACGGCGTATTATGCTGGGGCCATCGCAAAGTACTGGTTTGAGCGCTATGCGCGCTTGCCGGTCGATATCGATGTGGCTTCCGAATTCCGCTATCGCGAACCGCCGCTAGAAAAGAACGGGCTGTCGTTCTTTATTTCGCAGTCGGGCGAAACGGCCGACACGCTGGCGGCGCTACGCTATTGCGCTAGCCAGGGGCAGCATGTGGCCTCGCTGGTCAATACGCTGGAATCGACCATCGCACGTGAATCGGGTGTGGTTTTCCCGATCCTGTGCGGGCCGGAAATCGGCGTTGCCTCCACGAAGGCGCTGACGGCGCAATTGACCGCTTTGGCAAGCCTTGCCATCGCCGCTGGCCGAGCTCGCGGCGCATTGAGCGCCGAGCAAGAGGCGGAGATGGTTCGGGCGCTGACGGCGCTGCCGAGCGCGGTTTCGGCGGCCTTGGGCAGCGAAGCCGTGATCATGGACATCGCCAAACGCCTCTCCAGGGCGAAGGACGTACTCTATCTCGGTCGTGGTCCGATGTTCCCGGTCGCCATGGAGGGCGCGCTGAAGCTCAAAGAGATCAGCTATATCCACGCCGAAGGTTATGCAGCAGGTGAACTGAAGCATGGGCCGATTGCGCTGGTGGATGAAGCCATGCCGGTGATCGTCGTCGCTCCTTCTGATGAACTGGTCGATAAAACGCTGTCCAATATGCAGGAGGTCGCGGCACGCGGGGGTAAGATTATTCTTATTACCGATGCTGAAGGGGCGCAGCATGTCGGGCATGGCGTTGCCGATATTATCGAAATTCCGCACGTGCATCCATTTGTGGCGCCGATTTTGGCACTGATCCCAGTGCAGTTGTTGGCCTATCACACGGCGGTATTTATGGGCACGGACGTGGACCAGCCGCGGAATTTGGCCAAGTCGGTGACGGTGGAGTAACCCCCACCCGGCCTCCCCCTGGTAGGGGACTGTTTACAACTTGCTCATTTGGGATTCTAGTTTGACTGCTTGGGGGTGATTTGCCGGAGGGTTTGAGATGGATTGTCCAGATTGTTCTAGCACTGCCACGGTCAAGCGCGGTCTCAAGGCGGGTTACCAGCGATTTAGCTGTAAGGAGTGTGGTCGGTACTTTACTGATCGCGCCCCTAAATTCAGCGCTCAGACAAAAGCGCAGGCCGTTCAGATGTATCTCAACGGCACCGGCATTCGGGCCATTGGGCGCGTCCTTTCGGCCTCCCCAGC